>NZ_CP045200.1:313928-627857 GCF_018636735.1 Erythrobacter sp. 3-20A1M
ATCCCGCGTTCCTGCTCCTGCTCCATCCAGTCCATGGTCGCGGCGCCGTCGTGGACTTCGCCGATCTTGTAGGACTTGCCGGTGTAATAGAGGATACGCTCGGTCGTGGTGGTCTTGCCGGCATCGATGTGCGCCATGATGCCGATATTGCGATAGCGCTCCAGCGGATAGTCGCGGGCCATGATAATTCCTCGTCGGGTTCGAATGTAAAGCAGGGGCTGCCGGTAAGCCTCCCCCATATGGGTATCAGTGTGACCGATTGAAGACGCGGGGACCGCCGGCCGTCGCCGAGCGGCCCCGCTTTGACCGATCTCTTACCAGCGGTAGTGCGAGAAGGCGCGGTTCGCGTCCGCCATGCGGTGCGTGTCCTCGCGCTTCTTCACCGCGTTGCCGCGGTTGTTCGACGCATCGAGCAGCTCGCCCGAGAGGCGCGCCGCCATGGTGGTTTCCGGGCGACCGCGCGCCGCGGTGATCATCCAGCGGATGGCCAGCGCCTGGGCACGCTCGGGACGGACCTCGACCGGCACCTGGTAGGTCGCACCGCCAACGCGACGGCTGCGGACCTCCACCTGCGGCTTGATGTTGTCGAGCGCGGCGTGGAACACCTCGACCGGGTTCGCCTTGGCCTTCGCCTCGACGGTGTCGAGCGCGCCATAGACGATCTTCTCGGCCACGGCCTTCTTACCATCGAGCATCAGGTTGTTCATGAACTTGGACAGCACCAGATCACCGAACTTGGGATCGGGCAGGATTTCGCGCTTTTCCGGGCGACGACGACGTGACATATTTTCTAACTCCTTCGGAGTGGTCGCTCACATCCGTGAGCGTCCTGCGGCACCGGCCCGCTCCCCCACCCGGCCACCCAAATCCTACCCACGTAGGGGTGACCGGGTGAGGGAGCGAGCCGCCGCCGCGCCTAAACCTTACTTCGGGCGCTTGGCGCCGTACTTCGAACGGCTCTGCTTGCGGTCCTTCACACCCTGCGTGTCGAGCACGCCGCGCAGCACATGATAGCGCACGCCGGGAAGGTCGCGCACACGCCCGCCGCGGATCAGCACCACGGAGTGCTCCTGCAGGTTGTGCCCTTCGCCGGGGATGTAGGTGATGACCTCGCGCTGGTTGGTCAGGCGGACCTTGGCAACCTTGCGCAGCGCCGAGTTCGGCTTCTTCGGGGTCGTGGTATAGACACGGGTGCAAACGCCGCGCTTCTGCGGGTTGGCTTCCATCGCAGGGACCTTGCTCTTGGCCTTCTGCGGTTCGCGGCCCTTGCGGACCAGCTGGTTGATCGTCGGCATATGAGTTCTTTCTCTTCACCGTATGGAGGCGGCAACTAGCGGATCGGGACGGAATGTATCGGTTCGGGCGAGCGCCACGCGGGCGCATCGCGCCGCACACGGTGTTCTCGCACGAGCCTGAAACGCTCCACCCTCGGGCCGCACGGCCACCGGGTTACTTTGACGGCTGCCCCGCGCGAGCCCCACCCTGTCAAGCGTGAGGTTCGCCCCAATAGAAAAGAGCCCGACGCGCATCGGCACCAGGCCCCGGGACACCACCGGCAATGTTCAGCTCTATCTACCCGGGGCGGCGCAAGCGCTGCCTCGGATAGGCGCGCACATACGCACTTGTGGGATTCGGGTCAAGGGAGCGGTCGACCGCCCGACCGGAAACGACCGCCGCTACAACAGCGAAGGCTGCGCCGCCCCGCCCGCCCATGGCTCATCCGTCCGCTCGAGCGTCAGCGGCCCTTCCCACGGGCGGCACAGCGCGCGCGCCGCCTCGGGCTCGCCCGCGGTCCAGATGGCGTAGTCGCTGGCTGACAGGATCACCGGCATCCGGTCGTGGCAATCGGCCGCCACGCCGCAGGCATCGGTCATCACCATGGAGTAGCATCGCCCCCACTCGTCGCTGTCGCGCCAGATCCCCGCGCAGGCAAACAGCGGCGCGTCGGGCAGCGAGAGCCAGCTGCGCGTTTTGCCCCCGCGCGGCCCCTCCGCCTCTGCCCAAGCGGTAAGCGGGATGAGGCAGCGCCGCTCGGCAAAGCTGTAGCGCCAGAAGAACCCGTCGAGCTTGTCGGCGCGCGTATTGTTGACCGGCTTGGGCTTCAACGCCTGCCCCTTCGACCCGGTGCGCTGGAGCGGAAAGCCCCAATTCATCGAGACCAGCGCCCCTTCGGCCACGACCATGCCGGGCGTGCCGGGAAAGACCTCGCCTGCAAAGTTCGCGCCGGCGGGCTGCTCGATCGCCGAGAACCATTTGGCGACCTCGGCGGTGGTTTTGGTCAGGCGATAGAGATTACACATGGGGACTGTTTAACGGCGTTTGGCTTGGGACGACAGGCTTCGGCCATAGGTGACAGTGCCCAGCCTTATAGATCGGCTCCGGGCGAAAACACACGCGGCGAAATGCGAGGGGAGGATGCACGCCGCCCTCCTTACCCACCCTTCCCCGCTCAGCAGGTCAGCGGGGTCAGCTTCTGCGTGTTGGTGATCGCGTTCTCGGTCCGGTCGCGCACGTTGAAGGCGCTTTCGTAGCGGATGATCGGGTCGGAGATCACGCGGTCCCAGAACAGCGGCTGGTACTCGTAGGTCGCCTCGACGAAGATTACCGCGGTGCCCTGCCCCGCCGCGATCTGGTGGCCGGGCGCGCCGAGCCCGTCCTTCAGGCTGTCGTCGTTCGCCCCGTCGCCCTGCTCGCCATAGGCGGGATCGACGTCGAGACCGCCGTAGCAACGCTGCCATTCGATCATCTGCCCCTTCTTCGATCCGGTTTTGCCGTTGTCCTGAAGGGAGGAGACGACGACGCGGCCGTTGTCCTCGAAATTATACGAGCCGCCGATGGCCGGTACGCCGGCGAAGACCTCGTAGATGTCGGCCTCGTCCACGCTCTCGGGATTGCGGCCCGCATTGTCGGCGACCGACATCGCGATCTGGCTCGTGCGCAGCTGGGCGATGGTGTAATTTGTGGTCTCGATCCCGCCCAGGATCAGCGTCAGGAACACCGGCAGGCCGAGCGCGAATTCGATATAGGCGACGCCGCCGGTCGCGCGGCGCAGGCGGGAGAGGAAGGCGGCGGGCGCGATCACGGGCGACCGTTACCGTTACCGTTACCGTTACCGTTACCGTTACCGTTACCGTTACCGTTACCGTTACCGTTGCCGTTACCGCCGCCCGCATTGGCGTTCACGCCGATACCGCCGACGCAGACACCCAGGCCCAGCCCGTTGCCGGTTCCGTTGTTGAGCCCCACTGCGAGGCCGTTACCGTTGCAATTGCCGCCAGAACCGCCCGGGCCGCTCGCTACCGGTTTGCCACACAGGACGGGCGGCGTGACGCGCTCGCCGAAAGGCTGGTTGCGCACTGCCGCCTCCAGGGCCAGCTCGAACTCGTCGGAGCCGCCCCACAGCCAGCCACTGTTGAACAGGCGCGGCACGAGCGCGTCGACCTGGTAGAAGATGACGTCGTCGGGAGAGCCGCGACCGGTGGTACCGGCGGTCTGGTGGGTATCGTACACCCCGTTTTCGTTCTCGTCGCGCCAGCAATCGCCGTCGTCGGCGTCGAAGCTGCCATTCTTGTTGACGTCGGTCAGCAAAGGTTCGGCATTGCCGATGCTGGAGAAGCGGTAGAAGCTGGTCTGCTTCACATCGATCTCCGCCCCGATCGCGATGGTCCCGATCTGGTCGCGGATCATCTGCTCGACCTGCTCCTCCACGGTCTCGCCGGAATAGGACAGCTCGGGATTCTGCACGGAAGCACGGCGCGCGGCGTCGTTCACCGCGCCCTGCATCACCGCGCGGACATAGCTCTGATAGCCGAAGTCGAGCCCGGCGATGATCACCGTCAGCAGGGGGATCAGGATCAGCGCGAACTCGACGATGGTCGCGCCGCGTTCGTCGCGCGCGATGCGGGAGGGGAACATGCGGCGGATCATCTGGTCAGCCTCAGCCTGCCGATGCCGGCACCGATGTCGGAGAACACCTGCTCCAGATCGTTACCGTCGCTGTAGAAATAGGTCGCGCCGCTGGTCGCGCATTTCTCCACCTCTTCATTGGGCTTCGTATCGAGCACGATGACCCAGACGGTGATACCCATCGATTTCGCGAGATTGCAGGTGGCGAGGAAGCGCGCCTTGTGGATCGCGTCCAGACCGCCGCTTCCCTGCACGCGGTTCATCTGAGAATCCCGGCTATCCTCGGTGTAGCCGTTGGCGTTCACCTGCTGCACGCCATCGGTCATGAACACGATATGCTTGTTCACGACGACCCCGTTGCGCGTGGTCGGATTGTCGGCGGCGAAGAACCCGGTGGAGGAGATCAGGCGCAGTCCCCACAGCATCCCCGCATCGTGGTAGGTGTTGCCGCCCACGTTCTGCGTCACCTTGTTGATATCGCTAACGAAGCTGCCTTGGTTCGGATAGTTGGTCAGGGGCAAGGCCTCGGACGGGCAACTGTGTCCGCCGGGGTCGACCATCGAATCCGGATCATAGCGACCGAATTGCCAGCTGGTGTCGTCGGGGCCGCTCGCCCGGCGGTCGATATCGTTTTGCGTGACGGTGTCGCGGATCTGGTAGTTGTCCTGGGTGTAGCCCTCGCTCGGTCGCTCCTCGACGCAGCCATCCCCGCTGGTGCGGAAGGCGGTCAGACTCTGTTGCTCGTCATTGTTCTTCCGCCATTTGGTATCGCGGATGTTGACGAGAAAATTGCCCACTTCCGTGGTGTAGAAAATGCATGTGCCGAACAGCGAGAACCCGCATACCTGGCGTGTCGTCCAGTGATGCTGGTTCTTCACGAAATCGTTGTTCGACAACAGCCGTCCGACATTGGCGGTAACCGAATAAGACACCATGCCGAAGCGGGTGGTATCCGGCGAATCGGCGGCGGCGAGCGACTGGTAGAGGCCCTTCGCGCCCGAACGCAGGCGCACGATCTTCTTCGCGCCACCACCCGAGGGGGCCGAATTCATCGACCCGGTCACATCGAGCACGAGCATCACGTCGTTGTAGCCGAGGTCGCGGCGCGCGTCGCAGGCGGCCGATATCGGGATCTGGTCGTATCCGAAAACCGCCATGATCGCGGTCGGGACATTGGCGGTAGCGTAGCCGAACAGCTGCGCCTTGTCGGTATCACTCTGTTCGATATCGAGGTTCGCATCGCCGATGCCGTAAATGCCGTCGGGAAAGTTGAAGGCGAAGAACTTCTGCCCTTCGGCCTCGTTCGCCGCGGTGAACAGATTGCCGCGCATGGACTGGCGCGCGGCCAGCACGCCCGCGTCGCACGCGTTCTGCAGCTTGGCCTGCGCCATGTAGCCGATGCCCATATCGACCCCGCCGCCGATCATCGCGGTCAGCGGCAGCAGCGCCCCGGCGAAAATCGCCAACGCGTTTCCCCGCACGTCGCGCGCGAGCAGCCCGATCCAATGCGCAAGAATTACACGGAGCCCAGTCATAGGCTCGCGCATATGCCGCAGGAATGCTTACCGCATCGCTAAGAACGTCTGCTCCATGCGCGCTTTACATGCACGGACCAGAGAGGGCCGCGTCGGCCCCCATATTCAGGAATCGGCGAGGAAGGTCACCAGCGCGCGCACCTTCTTCTGCCGCCACTGGGGCAGCGGCGCGACCATCCAATAGGCGCGGCGGCCCTCGTCCGGCCCCTCGATCGCGACCAGCTTGCCCTGTTCCAGCGCTTCCTCGACCAGCAGATAGGGCAGCACGGCGCGGCCCAGCCCGGCCACCGCGCTCGACAGCGCTTGGCCGGCATTGCCGACCTGCACCGTCGCCTCCGCGCCTTCCGGCAGCGGAGCGCCGGGCCACGCGATCCATTCGTCGGGCGGCTCCTGCCCATGCTGCGCGGCGACCACCACCACCCGGCGCGCGGGTGCCAGCTCCACCCCTTCCAGATCGCCCGGCCCGTCGATCAGGCGGATGGCGACATCGAGATTGGCTTCGGTGAAATCGGCGTTCTCGTTCTCGACCAGTTGAAAGCGGGTCCCGGGGCTTTCGGCCCGGAAGGCGGCGAGCCTCGGCGCCAGCCACTGGGCGTAGAATTCGCGCGGCGCGGCAATGGTGTAGCGATCGCTCGCCTGACCCGCCTGCATGTTCTGCACGCTTTCCTCGAACTTCAGGAAGCCTTCGCGCAGCGGCTCCAGCCCCGCGCGCCCTTCCTCGGTCAGTTCGAGGCCCTTGCTGGTGCGGCGAAACAGGACAGTGCCGAGGTGGTCTTCCAGCGCTCGGATCTGCTGCCCTACGGCCGCGGGGGTGACCGCCAGCTCGTCCGCTGCGCGGGTGAAGGAGAGGTGCCGCGCCGCCGCGTCATACACACGCAGGGCGTTGAGAGGGAGGTGAGTGCGCTTCATCGGACCCGCGACTTAGGCCGCGCGGGCGCGAACCGCAATATTCAGCCGCGCGCTTCGGGGGCGCGGCTTTCCGCATTGGCCGGTGCGGCCAAGGGGAAGAACGGGATACGCACCTCGAACGGATGGCCGTCCTCGCGGTGGAAGGTATAGAAACCTTCCATCGTGCCGAACGGCGTTTCGAGCGGACAGCCCGAGACGTAATCGTGGCTGCGCCCGGGATTGAGCACCGGTTGTTCGCCGACGACCCCTTCGCCGTCGACATGGCTTACCCGGCCATCGGCATCGGCGATGCGCCAGTGTCGACTGACGAGCTGGACCCGCTCGTGCGAGCCGTTTTCGATCCGGATGTGATAGACCCAGAACCACTTGCCATCGTCCGGGCAGCTCTGTTCGGGCAGATAGTTGGCAACGACCCGAACCGTGATCCCGTCGGTCGTGGCGGCGTGCTGGAACATTTCCTTCATATCGGGCGAGCGTAATCCTTCTGTCTGTCACGGCAAGGTCCAACGCGCACTTTTTCGCGCCGCGACCGAACCCGCGGTGAAATTATCGGAAAGCTGTTGCCAATCTGCACGGCCGTGTCGACGCCTCGAGTCACCCGTCAGCGTAATCTTTCGCCAGGCCGCTGGCGGAAATCCCGGCGCATAGACGCTGCAGCGCGCAGCCATGGGCGGCGGTACGCATATCGAGACCGTGCGAATCCATCAGGCGCCGCACGCGGTCGGCGGCGTCGCTGATATGATCTTCCAGATAGGTCTCGACCTCGTGCTCTTTCCATGGCCGCCCTTGGCGACCCTGTACCCATTCGGCATGGCTCACCACCACGCCGCCGCCATTGGCGAGGATGTCGGGCACGACCTCGATACCCGCCTGGCGCAAGGCGTCGTCGGCGGCCGGCAGAATCGGGCGGTTCGCAATCTCCACGATGGCCTTGCAGCCCAATTTCTCCACGTCCTCGGGGCCGGCAATCACTCCGCCGAGCGCGGCCAGCACCAGCACGTCGCATTCCTGCTCCACTATCTTCGCGCCGTCCTTGAGCGAGGAGATACCCTCCCCGGTGAGAGCGGAGACTTCGCCCTTCTCCTCCTTCACCTGCGAGAGTCGGTCGATCGGCAACCCGCCCTTGGCGCGCACCAGACCGGACGAATCGGATACGGCGACGATCCTGTGCCCGGCCTCGCGCGCGGCCTTCGCGAACCAGCTGCCTGCATTGCCGTAGCCTTGCAGGGCGATGGTCAGCGACTGGTTGCCGCCCAGCCCCAGCTTCTCGCGCATGGCTTCCAGCGCGATCATCCCGCCGCGCCCGGTCGCCGGGGTACGCCCGACGATGCCGCCCAGCGAGACCGGCTTGCCGGTAAAGGCATGCGGCTCGATCCGGCCCACGAGGTCGGAATATTCGCTCACCATCCACGCCATCTCGCGTTCGCCGGTGGCGACGTCGGGAGCGGGAATGTCGCGGTCGGGCGACAGGATGCGGGCGAAGGCGCGCACATAACGCCGCGCCAGCCGCTCGCGCTCCATCGTGGAAAGCTGGGTCGCATCGACCTTCACCCCGCCCTTGCCCCCGCCGAAGGGCAGATCCATCAGCGCGCATTTCATCGTCATCAAGAAAGCGAGGGTCGAGACCTCGTCCTCGCTCACCGTGTGATGGAAGCGGATGCCGCCCTTCGTCGGGCCGAGCGTGGAATCGTAGCGGCAGCGCCACGCCTTCAGCTGCATCAGCGTGCCGTCGTCGCGGCGCAGCGGGATCGAGGCGGCCAAGGTCTCGCGCGGATAGCAGAGCCGCTCGATCAGTTCGTCCTGCAGGTCCAGCGCCTTCGCGGCGCGATGCATCCGCTCGCGCGCGGCGCTCAACATATCACCCATGTTGGAATTCTCCGGTCTGTTTTGCCCGAAGAATGGCCGAAACCGGCGCTTCGTTCCGGCCTAAAGCCCCGCTGCGGACAATGCGCGGTCGAGATCTTCCTTCAGGTCCTCGATATCCTCCAGCCCGACATTCACCCGCAGCAGCCCCTGGGGAATGCCCATCGTCTGCCGCTCGTCCTCGCTCATGGCGGCGTGGGTGGTGCTGGCGGGGTGGCACATCAGGCTGCGCGCATCGCCGATATTGTTGGAGATATCGACCAGTTGCAGCGCATCGAGGATCGCATGGGCCTGCTCGCGCCCCTCGACCTCGAAGCTGAAGATCGGGCCAGTCGCGCGCATCTGCTTCATCGCGAGGTCGTGACGCGGATGGCTGGCAAGGCCGGGATGGAGCATCCGCTTGACCCTGGGTTCGATCATCCGGCCGAGCGCGACCGCGTTCTCGCTCTGCTTCATGGCGCGCAGTTCCAGCGTTTCGAGGCCCTTCAGCACGACCCAGGCATTGAACGGCGACAGGTTGGGCCCGGTGTTGCGCTGGAACGGCAGCAGCACCTCGTCGATCCACTCCTTCGTCCCGCACACCGCACCGGCGAGCACGCGGCCCTGCCCGTCCATCAGCTTGGTCGCGGAATAGGCGACGACGTCGGCCCCGAACTCCATCGGTTTTTGCAGCACGCTGGTGGCGAAGGCGTTGTCGACGATGGTGGTGACGCCATGTGCCTTCGCGACGCCGCAGACATGCTCCAGATCGACCACGTCGAGCGTCGGATTGGCCGGCGTTTCGAAGAAGAACACCTTCGTGTTGTCCCGGATCGCCGCCTGCCAGGCGTCGTTGTCCGCGCTGTCGACCACCGTCGTCTCGATCCCGAAGCGCGGCAGGAGTTGGTCGACCAGCCAGCGGCATGACCCGAAGGCGGCGCGCGCAGCGACGCAGTGATCGCCCGCCGACAGGCTCGCCAGCAGTGCGGCGGTCATCGCCGCCATCCCGCTTGCCTGCGCCCGGCACGCCTCGGCACCTTCCATCAGCGCGATCCGCTCCTCCAGCATCGCGACTGTCGGGTTCTGCAACCGGGAATAGGTCATTCCCGGTTCCTCGCCCGCGAAACGCGCCGCGGGGGTCGCCGCATCGTCGTAGGTATAGCCCGAGGTGAGGAAGATCGCCTCGCTCGTCTCGCCATGATCGGACCGCCAGGTGCCGCCCCGCAGGGCCTGCGTGGCGGGGCGCCAGTTCTGCGTGATGGAACGGTCGGTGCCGGTGTCTTTCTTCATGCGGCCCGCTTACGGAACGCGCCCGTCGCTGGCAACGGTGGCCATGAAGCGCCTCGCGTCTTCAAAGCGCCAGAAAGCTGTTGTGGTCGGGCCGCTCTGCCCATAATCGTGCGGCGATGAACCAGCCCCGTTTCGGCGCGCGCGACCCGCTGATCATCCTCGTCCTGCTAACGCTCGCTTTCGCCGGACTGTGCGCCATCCGGCTCGAATTCCCGGCGAAGCTGTATTTCGACGAGGTCCACTACATTCCGGCCGCGCGCCAGATGCTGGCAGGGACCGCATGGAAGAACGCCGAGCATCCGCCGTTGGCGAAGGAAATCCTGGTCGGCCTGCTCGCTTTGTTCGGCGACCGTCCATTGGCCTGGCGCATCGGCCCGCTGGTCGCCGCCAGTCTGACGCTGTTCGCCTTCAGCCGCGCGCTCTGGCTGGCGAGCCTGCGCCGGGCGGCGACCGTCATGTTCGCCCTGCTGCTGGCGACCGGCTTCATCCTGTTCGTGCAGGCGCGCATCGCCATGCTCGACATGTTCATGGTCGGTTTCGTCGCATTGGCGACCTGGCAGTTCGCCGCTGCGCTGCGCCATCCGCAGCGCGGGCGCACGCACCTTGTCCTTACCGGGATAGCCATGGGCGCCGCCCTCGCCTGCAAGTGGAACGCGGGGCCGCTCGTCGCGCTGCCGGGGCTCACCTTCCTGGTCTGGCGGGGCTGGACGGCGCGCCACCGGCTGCTGTTCGCGCGCGAGGGGGGACCCGTGCCCGGCGTCTCCCTGATAGAAGCGGGCGTGTGGCTGGGCCTGCTACCGCTTGCGGTCTATGCGGCGACCTTCATCCCGGCGCTGTGGTTCGCGGGCGGCCCCTTCACGCACGGCAATTTGTTCGAAGTGCAGAAATGGATGGTTGAGCTGCAGGAAAGCGTACGCAAGCCGCATCCCTACCAGAGCCAGTGGTACCAGTGGGTCACCGATTCGCGCGCGATCTGGTATCTGTACGAGAAGATCGACGGGGCGCAGCGCGGAGTGATGCTGATCGGCAATCCCTTTACCATGCTCGCCGGACTGCCGGCAGTGCTCTGGTGCGCCTGGGCCGGCTTTTTCCGCAAGCGGGCGGACGCGCTGGCGGTGTTCGTGCTCTATGCCGTCGCCATCGGCACCTGGATCGTCGCGGCCAAGCCGATCCAGTTCTACTACCACTATTTCCTGCCGAGCTGCTTCCTGCTCGCCGCGCTGGCGCTGGCGCTCGACGCGCTATGGAACCTGCGGCGGCGCTGGGCGCAGGGCGCGGTGCTGCTGGCGATGGCCGCAAGCATCGGCCTGTTCGCGTGGTTCTACCCGATCCTGAGCGCCGCACCGCTCCACAAAAAGAACGCGTTCACGGATTACGCCTGGTTCAAGGAATGGAAGTGATCGGGTACTTTCAACGATAGACGGCCACCGCCTAGAACTTGCCCCAGACGAAGCGGCTCGACAGCGCGTAGTTCCAGACCGAACCGATCACGATCCCCGCCAACGCGGCGAGCACCCAGTGAAACCCGCGCGCCTGCAACAGCGTGGCGATGGCGACATTGGCCATCGCGCCGACCAGGCAGGTGACGATGAACCCGGCCCACCCCCGCACGAAGGCGCTCACCCCCGCCAGCCGCTTATCGCGATAGGTGAGCCAGTTGTTGAGCCAGAAGTTGAACGACATCGCGATGAAGGTCGCGATCGTGGTCGCAAGTGCAAAGCCTTCGCCCGCGAACCGGAACAGCAGCGTCAGCACGGTCAGGTGAACCGCCACGCCCAGCGCCCCGACGGTCCCGAACAGGGCGAAGCGGGTGGGAACGAAGCGACCGAAAGCACGGTCGTAGAGCCCGATCAGGAACTCGAACGCCACCGCTCGGTCCAGCTTGCTTTCGCCCTCGCGGCGGCAGGCGAACTGCATCGGCACTTCCTTGACCTTCAGGGCGACCGGTGCCGCGGCGAGGATGTCGAGCAGGATCTTGAACCCGATGCCGGACAGATTGGGGGCGAGCTCGCGAACCTTCGCCGCCTCGATCACGAAGAACCCGCTCATCGGATCGGCCAGTTCGACGCCGGTCATCTTGCGCGCCAGGCGATTGGCGAGGTCCGACCCCTTCTCGCGCCGGGCGCTGGACAGGCCCGCCGCGCTGCCGCCTTCGACGAAGCGCGAGGCGACGGCGACCTCGTATTCCCCGCCGCGGACATGGGCGAGCATTTCGGGGATCAGCGCCGGGTCGTGCTGATGGTCGGCGTCCATCACCGCGATGTAAGGCGCGGCGGTGGCACAGGCCCCCTCGATCACGGCGGAGGCGAGGCCCCGGCGGCCGATCCGCTGCACCGCGCGCATGCGCGGGTCGGTCCGGCTCAGCCGCCGCGCCTCCTCGGCGGTGCCATCCGGGCTGTCGTCGTCGACCACGATCGCTTCCCAGGCGATATCGCCGAGAGTCTCGTGAAGCCGGTCGAGCAGGGGGGCGAGATTGCCGCGCTCGTTCAGCGTCGGCAAAATGATGGCGAGTTCGATCACGCGCGCGCCTTTAGGGTCAGCGCAGGTTACTGGCAATCGCCAGTTGACGTGGGTCAACCAGCGAGGCGTCCGACCACCGCATCCCCCAGCCGTTCGGTCGATGCGTCTCCGCCCAGATCGAAGCCGCGCAGCCCATCCGCCAGCGTGTCGGAGACCGCTCTCTCCACGCTCCGCGCATCGTCTTCGCGGCCCAGCGAGTGACGCAGCAGCATGGCGGCGGAAAGGATCGCGGCGAGCGGGTTTGCCCGGCCCTGCCCGGCAATGTCGGGCGCGCTGCCGTGGATCGGCTCGTAAAGTCCGAAAGTGCCGTGCGCGGTGCGGCGTTCGCCCAGGCTGGCGCTGGGCAGCAACCCGATCGAGCCCACGCACATGCTCGCCTGATCGGACAGGATGTCGCCGAACAGATTGCCCGTCACGATCGTGTCGAACTGGCCGGGCGCGCGAACCATCTGCATCGCGGCGTTGTCGACATAGAGATGATCGAGCTCGACATCGGGGTAATCGGCAGCGACCTCGCACACCACGTCGCGCCAAAGCTGGCTGGTTTCGAGGACATTGGCCTTGTCCACGCTGGTCAGGCGGCCCGATCGCCCGCGCGCCGCGGCGAAGGCGACATGCGCGATCCGCCGCACCTCCCCCTCGGCATAGGACATCCGGTCCCACCCCTCGCGCTGTCCGTCGGTGCGGGTATGCGTGCCCTTCTCCCCGAAATAGACGTCGCCATTGAGCTCGCGCACGATCAGCATGTCGATCTCGCGCGCGATTTCGGGCCGCAGGCCGCTCATGTCCTCCAGCCCGGCAAAGGTCGTCGCGGGGCGCAGATTGGCGAACAGGCCGAGTTCGCTGCGCAGGCCCAGGATCGCCTGTTCGGGCCGATGCTCGCGTGGCAGGTCGTCGCAGGCGGGATCGCCGACCGCGCCGAACAGCACTGCGTCCGCTTCGCGCGCCATGGCGAGGGTTTCTTCGGGCAGAGGATGGCCGTGGCGGCGATAGGCGACCGCGCCGACATCGCCTTCGAACAGGGTCAGGCAGGGCAGATCGAGCGTCTCCAGCACGCGCACCGCCTGCCGCGTCACTTCGGGACCGATCCCGTCGCCTCCGAACACCGCTATCTTCATCGCTACCCGTCCATTCTTGCGAGGCGCGCCACCAGCCGCTCGCGCGCGGCCATCGTGTCGCTCGCCCGGTCGGCTAGCAGATGGCGGGCGAGCGGTTCGGCCAGTTTTTCCATCGCCGCCAATACCTCGGCTAGCGTGCTCGCCGCGGGCCGCGTGCCCCCATAGCCGAGCTCGCGCAGCAGCAGCGCTTCGTAAGCTACCAGCGCGGGTGCCCAGCCCCGGGCGGAAGGTGCGGCGCAGATGGCGTCGAGCAGAGCCGAAAGGGCGCTGTGCAGCGCGGGATAGGCATTGCGTTCGGGCAGGGTCGCGGCGGTGAGCGCGGTGACCCAGCCGATCGCCGCGGCGGGCAAGGGTTCGCTCAGCCAGGGTCCGCGCGACTGGGTGAGTTCGAGTTTGGCGAAGGGGAGCTGGCTGTCGGACCGGGCGCGAAGGTCTGCCTCCACCATATTGCCCGGCAGCACGACGGGCCGCATCCGGCGGCCGCGCGCGCCCGCGACATAGGCCGCCACGACGCCAGCCTCCTCGGTGAACAGCCGCGCGATGCGGCGGTCTCGCCATGCGAGCGCGTCGCCAGCACGATGGCGGGTGCCCTCAGCTGCACGGGATCATCGTCCCGGCCGGCCGGTCAGAGCTTGTGCTTGGCCTCGAGCGCGGTCACGCGGGCGGCCAGCGCCTCGCTATCCTCGCGCGCCTTGGCGGCCATGGCCTTGACCGCCTCGAACTCCTCGCGGCTGACGAAGTCGAGCCCGCCGAGCGTTTCCTTGACCCGCTCCCGCGCGCTCTCGCGCGCCTCGCGGGTCATCCCGGCGAAGGTGCCCGCGGCACCGTTCACGAGCTTAACGAAATCGGCGATCATGGGGTTCTGGCTCTGCATACCGGCCTAGATGTGGCGCGCGGGCGGAATTGGCAAGATCAGATCGCGATCCGCTGCGCCGCCCCGCTGGACGATGCACCGTCGGCCTGCGGATTGAGAGCCAGGATCTGGTAGTTGAGCACGCTGGCGAAGCACACCCAGGCGAGATAGGGCACCAGCAGCACGGCGGCCGCCCGCCGCACCCGCCAGAACAGCACCATGGTCGCGACGATCGCGATCCCCATCGCGACGATCAGGATCAGCGCCGCGGTGATCTGGTGCGCGGCGAAGAACAGCGGGCTCCACGCGAGATTGAGCGCGAACTGCACCACGAAGGCGAAGATCGCCGCGGTCCGACCCCGCGCGCCCCATGCATTGCACACCAACGCCAGCGCCAGCCCCATCAGGACGTAGAGGACGGTCCAGGCGATGGGAAAGAGGATCGGCGGGGGATAGAGCGCCGGCTTATCGAGCGAGGCGAACCACGGGTTGCCATCGCCATTGCCCGACGCGGCCCCCGACAGCAGGCCGAGCAGGACGACTGCGGGAATGCACAACAGGGCCCAGCGGATGAAGCTGGCGCGCAGTTGCCCGCGCGAGGCCAGACGCGACATTGAACCTCCTCGATAAAGGGGCATTCATGCGACCTATTCGCACCAGCACCTAGATTGCGGCGCACGCGCGCGCAACCGGCAGACGCACTATTCCCCGCCGCTTTCGCCTGCACCATGCCCGCGGCGCGCCGCGACCAGGAATTCGACATTGCCCTCCGGCCCGGTGATGGGGCTCTCGACCACCCCGTCAACCGTCCAGCCGCGATCCGCCAGCCAGGCGCACACCTCGGCGCAGACGCGCGCGTGCAGGGCCGGGTCGCGCACCACTCCGCCCTTGCCCACCTCCTCGCGCCCGACCTCGAACTGCGGCTTGATCAGCGCGACGAGGCGGCATCGGGGCGCGGCCAGCTCCAGCGGGCGCTCCAGCACCTTGGCGAGGCCGATGAAGCTCGCATCGCAGACCACCCAGTCGCAGGGCCGGTCGATCTGCTCTGTGGTCAGAATACGCGCGCTGGTCTGTTCCAGCACCGTCACGCGCTCGTCCTGCCGCAGCTTCCACGCGAGCTGGTTGGTGCCCGAATCGACCGCGAAGACATGGGCCGCGCCCTGCTGCAGCAGCACGTCGGTAAACCCGCCGGTGGAGCTGCCGATATCCATCGCCACCGCGCCTGCGGGATCGAGCCCGAAATGCTCGATCGCGTGCGCCAGCTTGATTCCCCCGCGCGAGACCCAGGGATGGTCGCGCCCGCGCACTTCCAGCGGCGCGTCCTCGGGCAGCTGGTGGCCCGGCTTCGCCAGCTTGCTTTCGTTGGAGAACACCAGCCCTGCCATCACCAGCGCCTGCGCACGGGTGCGGCTTTCCGCCAGACCGCGGGAAACGAGCAACTGGTCGATACGGATCTTCTTCGCCATGGACCCCATCGCGGTTAGCGCGCATTACATCCCCATGCAAAGCAACCGAACGCCGATCCGCTCCATCGCCCTGCGCCTCGCCCCCGGGATCGCGCTGACGATCGGGCTCGCCGCCTGCGCGCCCACGCCGCAGCGGGTGGAGCAGACCCCCATGCCCCCGCCTCCCCCGCCCCCGGTCACCGTGACGGTGCCCACGCCCAGCTTCGACAACTGGATGGACGCGCCCCAGACGCCGGGCGACTGGCGCTACGCCCCGGACGGCAGGAAGCCCTATGCCGTATTCGGCGCGCGCGGCGGGACCGGGCAATTCGCCATCGAGTGCGACCGCACGGCCGGATCGATCGCGCTGGTCCGCGCGGGCAGCGCCGGTGCAGCGGTTCCCATGCAGGTGCGCACCGAAACCGCCGACCGCGTGGTGCAGGCCCAGCCCATTGCCGGCACAGGTCGTGTCGCGGCGACGCTCAACGCGCGCGACCCGCTGCTGGATGCGATGGCCTTCAGCAAGGGGCGCTTCGCGATCGAGGTTGCGGGATTGCCCACGCTCTATCTCCCCGCCTGGGCGGAGGTGAGCCGGGTGATCGAGGACTGTCGGTAAGGAGAGTCGCGAGGCGCGCGCAAACGCGCGCACCGCATTCGATCAATTCTGACGTCGGAAAACTTTTATTCAAGCCTTGTTTTCGCAGGCCGCACGAATCACAAAGGGGATGAGATCGGCGGCGAACGACGATTTCAACCCCCGGTGATACGGCGGGTTATGGCTCTACAGCGCGAAAGGAGGTGATCCGATGTCTCATGGTTCAGCAGAGAGGTCGGCAAGTTTCCGCACGGAGCACTATCGGTAGGATTCCTTCGATAGAGGCACCGTGAGCGGCACTTCCTGGCCGCTGACCATGCGAAGGCCAGTCTCCCCCAGGGCATCGAGCCGGGCGCGGAGGCTGGCCTTCTCATTTTCGCTACCGGCGAGCCGCTAGCAAGAGTAATCCGGTCGCTCGATGTCGGCGACGATCCCGAGCTGCTCGGGCGACCAGCCCAGCACCTTCTTCGTCCACGCGTTGGAAGCGGGGCCGTTATTGGCAACCCAGGTGGCAAGGGGTCCGAAATGCGCCTCCGCCTCTTCGGGTGTCAGCGACCTGGTCGGCAGGCCGAGCTGGCGTCCGATCGCTTCTGCGATCTCGCGGTAAGGCACGCCCTCCTCGGCAACCGCATGGTAGGCCTCGCCGCGGGCACCGCGTTCCAGGGCTAGCCGGTAGACGCGTGCGGCGTCCAGACGGTGAACCGCCGGCCACAGGTTCGCGCCATCACCGACATAGGCCGAGAAGCCCTTCTCGCGAGCAATGCCTGCGAGCATGGGCACGAAGCCATGCGTTTCGCCTTGGCCGTGAACGGAGCGCGGGTTGCGCACAACGTTCGCATGGATGCCGCGATCGGCCAGCGCAAAGGCGGTCTGCTGGGATGCGCGCGGAAAGGCCGGCATCACCTCCGGCCGGTCGGTTTCCAACGCCTTCTCGCCCGTGAGGTGCAGGAAGCCATCGGTAACGACGATCGGCCGTGTCGATCCGGCGAACACCTCGCCGAACGTTTCGATCGCGGCGCTGTCCTCGGCCGCCAACTCGCCGATCCGTGAGATGTCGAGACCAAAGGCGGTATGGATGATTCCGTCCGCATCCGCAGCGCCCCGACGAAGAACGTCCAGGTCGCCCAGTCCGCCGACCACTACCGTGCCCCCCGCAGCAAGAAGCGCCGCACCTTTTTCCTCCGACCGGACCAGACCGACGACCGAGTGACCGGCCGCCATCAGCTCGCGCGCGACGACCGAGCCGATCCAGCCATTCGCACCTGTCAGGAATACACGCATTGCAACCTCCTTGCTGTTCGAGGCGGCATGGGGCTATGACCACCGTCAGTGACTGACATAGGTTCGATGTCAGTCACTGACAAGGAGGGATATGGCGAAATCGACATCGAATGCGCGCGTGCGCCTGCAACAGGCAGCGGTGGAGCTGTTTCTGGAGCGCGGCTACGACCGCACCACCGCAGCCGAAATCGCCGACCGGGCCGGAGTGACGGAGCGCACGTTCTTTCGTCACTTTCTCGATAAGCGCGAGGTGCTGTTCGATGGCCAGGCGGTGCTGGTGAAAGCGCTGACCAGTTCGATCGCCGACGCGCCAGCCGAGCTGGGGCCGCTCGACACGCTCTTCAGGGCCTTCCGAGCGGTGACGCCGCTATTGGAAGACAACCGCCCTTTTTCGCAGCCCCGGCAAAAGGTCATCTCCGCGACACCGGCCCTCCACGAACGCGAGCTGTCCAAGCTGGAAGCGTTGTCCGACGGGCTTGCTTCGGCCTTGCGGCAACGCGGTGTTTCCGAGCTGCCCGCCGTACTGGCCGCCCGTGCTGGTATGGCTTCCTTCGCCCACGCGACGCTTGCTTGGCTGGAAGATGACCAACCGTCGCTGGCGGAGCGTCTCGATCTGGCCGAGAGAGCCTTGAAGAGCGTTCTGTAAGAGTCGGCTCCGACGTTCCCGCCCAAGGCGACAGGTTGGTGGGCTATTCGCTTTCCTACTCCGCCGAAATCTGCCTCAACTTGGCGGATGAAGCGCTATTTCACCCTGCCGCCGCGCGATCGCTCGCCGGCGATCGCCATTCCGCCCTTTCATGCCGTGCCGGTGCGCCTGCGGGCCGACGGCTGGACGCCGCTGCGGCAGGCGGAGTTCATTGGGCATCTGGCGGAAACGCGCTCGGTCGCGCAGGCCGCGCGGTGCGTTTCGATGGCGCGCGAGAGCGCGTACCGCCTGCGCACGCGTGCCGGATCGGAAGGTTTCGTCGCGGCGTGGGACGCGGCGCTGGCGCGCACCGGGACCAGGCGCGGTCAGGAACAGCTGCTCGCCGCACTGGACGCGGCGCGTGCCGCCCTGCGCCCCTCGCCGAAAGTCACACTCAGGCAGCTCGAATGGCGCGTCGATACCGGTGTGTGGAAGGTAATCCTGCACGCCGGGCGCTATGCCGGGGTGCGGCGCAAGCCCGACAATTCCGCGCTTTTCGCGCTGCTCGCCCGCACCCGCCATGCCGACGAATGGGCGACGGGATGAGCGAAAGTCACACTTTTCAAACGCGCGTTTCGCGTTCCATCCTGTTGGACGATGCGCGGCAAGGGCCACCTGCAACCTCTCCTCTTGCCCCCGCCCCCCTCGCGGATTACTCCGCCGCCATGGATTTCGAGCACATTCCCCACCCCGCGCCGGTACCGGGCGAAACCCGCGACCAGGCGATCGCCGATCCGGGCTTCGGCAGCGTCTTTACCGATCACATGGCGATCATCGAATACGACGCCAACGATGGGCGTGGTTGGCATTCGGCCCGCATCGCACCGCGCGAACCGCTCAGCCTCGATCCCGCGGCGGCGGTTCTGCATTATGCGCAGGAGATCTTCGAAGGGCTGAAGGCGTACAAGCAGGCGGACGATAGCCTCGCGCTGTTCCGGCCAGAGGCGAATGCGCGCCGGTTCCGGGACAGCGCACGGCGGCTCGCCATGCCCGAACTGCCCGAGGAGCTGTTCCTCGAATCGCTGCGGCGGCTGGTGGAGGTCGACCGCGCCTGGGTGCCGACCGTGCCGGGCGGCTCGCTCTATCTGAGGCCCTTCATGTTCGCGGACGAGGCCTTCCTCGGCGTGCGTCCGGCGAAGAAGTACAAATATCTCGTCATCGCCAGCCCGGCGGGCAATTATTTCAAGTCCGGCGCGCCGGCGGTGAAAATCTGGGTCAGCCAGGATTATGTCCGCGCCGCGCCCGGCGGCACCGGGGCGGCGAAGACCGGCGGAAATTATGCCGCCTCGCTGGTTCCGCAGGCCGAGGCGATCGAGAAAGGCTGCGACCAGGTCGTGTTCCTAGACGCGGTGGAGCGCAAGTGGATCGAGGAACTGGGCGGCATGAACCTGTTCTTCGTGTTTGACGACGGCAGCGTGGTGACACCCCCGCTGACCGGTACGATCCTGCCCGGCATCACTCGCGACAGCCTGCTGACGCTGCTGCGCGAAGAAGGGCTGACCGTGCGCGAGGAGCCCTATTCGCTGGACCAGTGGCGCGCCGATGCCGAGAGCGGGAAGCTGGTCGAGACCATGGCCTGCGGCACCGCGGCGGTCGTCACCGCCGTGGGCACGGTCGCGCAGCCGGACGGCGAGTTCACCATCGGCAGCGGCGGTCCGGGTCAGCTAACCACGAAGCTGCGCGAGCGGCTGGTCGGCATCCAGAAGGGCGCGGTCGACGACACCCATGGCTGGGTGACGCGGCTCTAGGTCAGTCGATCCGCGATAGCCGCATCGCCAGCCCGGCGCTGGCGGGCAGGAGCTTCGCCATGGTTGCCAGCGCAAGCGCGCCGGTCGGGTTCTCGGCAAGATGCCACACCAGGCTAGCCGCGCCGACGGGTCGCCGGGAGCGCCGGGCGAAGCCGCGCTGGAATTGCGGCGCGCTGCGGCCCGAAAGGTAGGCTTCGCCCGCCGCGATCCCGCTGGCGATGGCGATGCTCATCCCCTCGCCCGCAAGCGACGGAATGACCGCCGCCTGATCGCCGAGCCGGTAGAGGCCGGGCTGCGTCTCGGTCGCGATCCAGCCGTAGGGGACGGAGCCGATGGTATCGATGGGCAGCCCCGCCGGTGCGCCCGCCATGCGCTCGGCGAACGCCGGGTAATCCGCCGCCAGCCGGTCGAGTAGGGTGCGCGGGTCGCCGCCCGCCCCGGCCAGCAGAGACTTCCTGACCGCGAGGCAGACATTGGCGCTCCCATCCTCCTGCAACACGATCCCGGCATAGCCGCCATCGAAGAAATGCAGCTCGATCGCCCCGGCGAGCAGATCGTGCAACCGCTTACCGCCGGGCAGGCGGATGCGCAGGCCCAGCGCGGGATCGTCGCCCTGTCGCGGGCGGCTCTCTCCGCGCACATCGTGCTTGCCGGTGGCGAGGAAGATCGCGTCGGAGCGCCATTCCCGCCGCGCGCCCTCGATCCGGCCGGGTGCCACGCCCCGCGCGCGATCGATCTTGAGCCGCGCGCCCGAAGCCAGAGCCATCTGGCGCAGCGCGGTGTCGAATGCGTGGCGAGAAAGGCCGAAAGCGGTCGCGGGCAACCGCGCCTCCGCCTGGCGCTCGCCCGCGAACAGTCGCAGCCGCCCGACCCGGTGCGCGCCGAGCGCGGGCAGATCGATCCCGAGGCCGCGCAGACTCTCCGCCGTGCGCCAGCTCATGAAGCCGCCGCACAGCGCGTCACCAACTCTCTCGTCCCGGTCGATCAGCACCGGCTCCGCCCCGCCGCGCGCCAGCACGATGGCGGCGGCGCAACCGGCAGGTCCGGCCCCGAGGATCAGCGGCGCGGTCAGCGCAGCTTCTCGACACACAGGCGGAAGGGAAAGACACGGAACACCCGCGCACCCCGCACCCCCGCCTCGGCCAGCATGGGTGCCCATTCGCCGGGGCGGTAGGAACGCGCGATGCTCATCTGCCCGTCATGGCGCACGATATCGTGCCAGCCGAACATCCGCGCGAGCAGCGGGTAGCCACGATAGGCGAAGCCGTGGCGATGGAGGTCGTTGACCAGCCAACCCGCGCGCGCTTCGCCGTCCATGAAGCGCAGGAAGGCGACGAGCTGAGCATGGGTCATATGATGCGCGACGAGGCTGGAGACGACGCAGTCGAACCCCTCGCCCGCCAGATCGGCATAGTCGCCCGCCCGGTACTCTATTCCGCTGTCGGGATCGGTCCGCGCCCGCGCGGTAGCGACGCTCTTGGCGTTCAAGTCGATGCCTACGAGCCGCGCCGCGACGCCGCGCCGAACCGCCCAGCGGCGTATGATGCGCAGCATATCGCCATCACCGAAACCGACATCGAGCAGGCTGAAATGGTCACGCCGTCCCACTGCTCGGTCGAGAAAGGCAAGCGTAGGGCGCGCGGCCATGGTGACCCGGTTGACCTTGGCCAAGTCGCGTAACACGGCGTCGTAGATCTCCGGCGCAAGTGCCGGATCATCCATCAGTTCCTCGGCGATGAGGCGGCGCTCAAGCATCCACCCGGCCGAACCGGAAGCCTTCCATCGCCAGACCCGGGCCGAAGGCAAGCGCGATGCCGCTAGCGGGCATTTCGCGCAGCATACGCCCCATCACGAACATCAGCGTGGAGGACGACATGTTCCCGAAATCGCGCAGAACCGCGCGCGACGCCTCTAGCTGGGCCGGATCGAGCTCAAGGCCACGCTCCACCGCGTCGAGGATCGAGCGACCGCCTGCGTGAACGGCAAAGGCTTCGGGTTTGGGACCGGTCCCGAGAATACGCCGCTGCACCGCCGTATCCGATAGGGCTGCGGCGATGCGATTGGGTACCTCCCCGGACAGATGCATCTCGAACCCGGTGTCGCCGATGCGCCAGGTTATCAGGGCCTCGCTTTCCTCAAGCGCGGCGGAAATACCCTCACCCAGTTCAAGGCCCGGCCCCTTGCCGGTGACGATCGCCGCGGCAGCTCCGTCGCCGAACTGCGCGCCCGCCAGCAGCGGCTCGATCTCGACCCGGTTCTGATGATGCAGGGTCGAGAGTTCGACCGTCACCACCAGTACCCGCGCATCTGGCTCCGAACGGACAATATGGCGCGCGGTGCGCAATGCGGTGACCGCGGCGTAGCACCCCATGAAGCCGATCAGCACGCGCTCGACATCGTCGGGCAAGCCCAGGCGACGCGCGATGATCTGGTCGATACCGGGGGCCACGAAGCCCGTGCAGCTGGCCACCACGATGTGCGTGATATCGCCCAGCCGATCGAGCTTCGCAATCGCGCGCAGTGCCAGATCCGGCGCCTCCCGCGCGTAGATAGCCATCCGACTTGCGGTCGAGGGAGCGGCGGCCGAGTAATAGCCTTCCCCCCGGTCGAGCTTGGCGTCCTCCGCACTTAATACCGACCAGCGATGCTCGATGCCCGAACGCTCAGCCATGCGCTCGTAAACCTTGGCTTCCCGTCCCTCGCCCAGCTGGCGCATGGCCCAGCCGCGATAATCCTGCTCGAAATCGCAGTCGGGTACGGCGGTGGCTAGATCGGTAATACGCGCGGTCATGGAATGGGGGGTCTCGGCCATCGGGGTACGCACTAAACGCGGGAAGCGCGCGATCGCTCCCTTAGCGACTATAACCGCGGCCGGACGAGGAACTGCTTCGGCATGACCTGGCTGGGGCGCAGCACGATCACCGCCACACCGGCGACAGCAATTATCCCGCCGATGACGAGCGGCCATCCTATGGCGTCCCCCGTGATCGATGCGCCCAGCCCCACCGTCATCAAGGGACACAACAGCGTAAACGGCACGATCATGTTCGCCTCATTATGCTGGAGAAGGCGGTAATACAGCGAATGCGCGCCCACGGAAGTGACCAGTGCGGCATAGATCAGGCACGCCGTCGCTTCCCAGGGGTGGGCGAAGATCGAGGCGAACTGCCCGCTTTCGGTCGCGAGAGATAGCGGCGTGAGAACGATGGTGGATGCAACCGCCGCCCATGCCTGCAAGCGCACCGAATCGATCTCGATCCGTTTTACGAAAACCGATCCCAGGGCACCGACGATGGCCGACAGACCGACCCAGCCGAGTCCGGAACCGCTGGCCCAACCGGCCGGCGAGGCAACAGCAATCCCCACGCCGACGAAGGCGAGGACGATCCCGCCGGCCCGACGCCAGCGAACGCGCTCCTTCAGGATCAGGATCGCGAACAGCACGGTCAGCGGCGCCCCCGACAGGCTGACGATCCCCGCGGCCGAGGGACTGGCGGTTTTGAGCCCGACGAAGAGCAATGCGAACGAACCACCGCTGATGGCGAGCCCGACCAGCATCACGCGAAGGAGCCCTTGGGGCACCGGACGCAGCAGCGGTGCGAGCGCGGCCACCACGATTACCGATCGCAGCAGGGCATAGAACAGCGGCGGGATTCCCAGATCGCCCACCGCCAGCTTGCTGACCACCACATTGGCGGCCCAGATCAGATTGACGAGGAACAGTAGTGCGATCGTGCGGAATGACATGCAGCGAAGGTTAGCCGTCCCTGCCCGGCACGCTCTCGCGCAGTTCCGCAAGCCAGATGTCCGCTACGGCGTCGCTCGGGGCACGCCAGTCGCCGCGCGGACTGAGCGCGCCACCGCCCGACACCTTGGGACCATTAGGCATGGCACTGCGCTTGAACTGGCTAAACTGAAAGAAACGCCAAAGAAATTTTTCCAGCCATTTGCGGATTTCCGCCAGATCGTAGGCCCGTTTCGACCCTTCCGGAAAACCTGCCGGCCAAACGCCTTCGCCGGCGTCGCGCCACGCATGCCAGGCAAGGAAGGCGACCTTGCCCGGTTTCTGGCCGTAGCGCAGGATATGATGGAGGAAGAAGTCGTTGAGCGAATAAGGGCCGATTGTGTCTTCGGTGCTCTGGATCGTGCCATCCTCACCCGCCGGGATCAATTCTGGGCTGATTTCCGTGTCCAGCACCCGGTAGAGCGCCTGGTGCACATCCTCATCGAATTGCTCGGTCTGCGCCGCCCAGCGCATGAGGTACTGGATGAGCGTCTTGGGCACCCCGGAATTGACCCCGTAATGGCTCATCTGGTCGCCCACGCCATAAGTGCACCAGCCCAGCGCCAGTTCGCTCAAGTCCCCGGTGCCGACGACGAAGCCGTTATGCTGCCCTGCCAGCCGGAACAGATAGTCGGTCCTGAGCCCCGCCTGCACGTTCTCGAAAGTGGTGTCGTAGACAGGCTCGCCATCGGCGAAGGGATGGCCGATGTCCTCCAGCATGCGACGCGCGGCGGGCTGTATATCGATTTCCTCGGCGACAATGCCGGTCGCTTTCATCAGGGCCCAGGCATTGCCCTTGGTCCCCTGCGACGTGCCAAAGCCGGGCATCGTGTAGCCGCGGATGGTCGAACGAGGCAGTCCCAACCGATCGCACGCCTTGGACGCGATCAGCAGCGCATGGGTAGAATCGAGCCCTCCCGAAATTCCGATGACGAGGCTTTCGGGCTTCGTTGCCTCGATCCGCCGCATCAATGCATCGACCTGAATGCCGAAGGCCTCGAAACAATCCTCGTCCAGCGCCCATTGCCGGTTGGGAACGAAGGGATAGCGACGGATCGGCCGTTCGAGCCCATGGTTGCCAGCCTCATATTCGTGTTCGAAACGGACCGTGCGATAGAAATCCTCCGGCCGCCCTTCGTGCTCGGCGGCGTCCGAGAAGGTCTGGTTGCGCATCCGGTCCAACAGGATTCGCTGCGTGTCGATATCGACCACGCACAGCTCGGGATCCAGATCGAAGCGCTGGCTCTCTTCCATCAGCTCGCCCAGTTCGTAGATCACGCCCTGTCCGTCCCAGGCGAGGTCGGTGGTGCTCTCGCCATGGCCCGCGGCGGAATAGGCGTAGGCACACATCGATCGGCTGGAGCTGGCGCGGCAATGCAGCTTTCGATCGTCCGCGCGCCCGATGGTAATCGGCGAGGCCGAGAGGTTGAGCAGGATAGTTGCGCCCGCCAGCGCGGCCAGCGTGCCCGGTGGGTTCGGCGCCCAGAAATCCTCGCAAATCTCGATCCCGAAGGTGAAACCGGGAAGGTTCGATGCGGCGAAGATAACGTCGGTTCCGAAGGGCACATCCTGCCCCGCCACCTCGATCGTCAGGCCGACACAGCCGCGCCCGTGCTGAAACCAGCGCTTCTCGTAAAATTCGCGATAATTGGGCAGGTAGCTTTTTGGAATGACGCCCAGGATGCGACCCCGCGCGATGGCGAGCGCGCAATTGTACACTTTCCCATTGCGGGCCAGCGGCGCGCCGACGACCAGCACGGGGGTCAGCTCACGCGAGGCTTCGACGATCTCCCCGATGCCACGCTCCACCGCTTCCAGCATCGCAAACTGCAGATGAAGGTCGTCGATCGCGTAAGACGACACGCACAGTTCGGGATAAAGCAGCAGGTCCACCTGCCGTTCACTGGCGACCCGTGCCTGTTCGATGATGCCGCGCGTGTTCGCGTCGACATCCGCGGTGCGCACCGTGGGCGTACAGGTCCCTACGCGTACGAAGCCATGATTGTGCAGGTCGTAGAACGGATGGCTGCGATCTTCACTCATGCGCGCAAGGCGTCCCTCATCATTTCCAGCGCCGTTTCGAGCGCCGCGATCCGTACGCCGTCCCGTCCGACGGCACCGTAATGGCATTCGCGGTGAAGCGGCTCGCCACCATCGCGAACGCATGCGAAATGCACAAGGCCCTCCTCGTCGTCATCTCCCCCCGGCCCGGCGAAACCCGTGACCGAAAGGGCGACTCCGGCATCGGCGCGGTTCAGCGCGCCCTTCGCCATGGCCAGCGCCACCGGGCGACTGACCGCGCCGCAATCATCCACCATTTCGCGCTCGATACCGAGCAGATCGCATTTCGCGCCGTCCGAATAAACGACGAAACCGCGCTCGAACATGTGCGAACGCCCCTGAACGTCGGTCAGCAGCGCGGCGAGCAGACCGCCGGTACAGCTTTCGGCAACGGAGATCGGCGCATCCCGCTCCTTTGCCAAATCCAGCACTTCGCGTGCAAGCCGATCGAGCCGCTCGGGAAGGAGAGGGTCGAGCGTCTCCGCCATCAGGCGGCCAGCAGGTCCTGCGCAGGCGGGCAGGTTTCGAGATATTCGATGAGACCCCGTTCGGCACGGGACAGCCATTTGGTCGCGCGCGGCAGGCGCAATCCCCGCCGCCATTCCGCCTGCCGGTCGAGCAGCGCGAACATGGCGGGATGAATGTAGCTCTTGCGGGTCACGGCAGGCGTGTTGCCCAGCTTCTCCGCAACCTTCTCCGTGAGAGCTTTGATCGTGAGATTGTCCTTCGTCGTCGCGATCATCTCGAACGCCAGGACGCTCGCATGCCAGGTGCGGAAATTCTTCGCGGTGAAGTGATCGCCCATCGTTTCGCACAGATAGTCGTTCACATGGCTGGAAGTGACGTCGCAGATTCCGCCCTCGCCATCCTCGAACGTGAAAAGGTCCTGCCCATGCAGATCCTGCATCTCACGCACGATCCTTGCGAGGTCCGCATCGTCCAGCGTGATCTCTCGCTGCTTGCCGGACTTCGCCTTGTAGCTGAAATCCAGTTTCTGGCCTTTGACCTTCACATGATGGCTCTTGATCGTCGTCGCCCCGTAGCTGCCATTGCGCTTCGAGTAACCGTCATTCCCGATGCGCACCGCGCCCAGATCGAGCAACCGGACCACACCCGCCAGCGCGCGTTCGCGCGTGACGTGGGTGCCTGCCAGATCCTCCTCGACCCGCTTGCGGATCAGCGGCAGCAGGCTGGCGAAGGTGATGCAACCGTCAAACTTCTCGCTTTCGCGCGCTTCCCGGAAAACTGGGTGGTAGCGATATTGCTTGCGCCCCTTCGCATCGTATCCGGTTGCCAGAATATGCCCGTTTTCCGCCGGGCAGTACCATGCGTCGGTATAGGCAGGCGGTAGCGCGATAGCGTTGAGCCGCGTACGTTCGGCGCGGTCGGTGATCAGTTCGCCTTCGGGATCGTAATAGCTCCACCCCTTGCCTGACCGCTTGCGCGTGATGCCGGGCAGTTGATCGTCGACGTATATCAGTCCGGAGGGATGCGACACCATGCGGGCTCAATTCGCGCCCGCCCGGTCTGGTTCCCCGCATCGCCCCTTCACATCCCGCGTCTGCACGCTATAGGGGCGCGCACCTGCTGGGGTGTAGCCAAGTGGTAAGGCACCGGTTTTTGGTACCGGCATTCGCAGGTTCGATCCCTGCCACCCCAGCCATTCTCCCGCCCTCACGTTTACTTAGATCGCTCGCCACAGCGGGACGCGTTTCCCCTACGGCATACATGGTCTTTCGTCATGAGAGACGCGGATTCTCGAGCTCTCCAGCAGCAGTTGTCGGCATCTGTTTCGCTCACGGCGACCTCCAAGCCAAGCGACGAAACCGTCCGGTAAGCTGTGAGTAACCAACGCGCTTAACTACGGTTTAGGGGCTAACCCGTATCCGGGCCTCGACGGTAGGAAAATCCCACAGTCCTGATTTCTATACGCGGAGGTTTCTGCATGCTCTCGTGGTTCCGGGAAAACGCGCCCATTCGGCGCAAGTTCGATGTCATCACATTCGTGTTCGCGGCGATCGTCGCGGTCCCGGTGTTTACCACTGTAACGGCGGTTTCGTCTTCCGGTGCGGAAGGGTGGCTGCTCTTCCCCGCGTTCGGGGCGCTGGTCGCTGCGGTCGCGGCGGGCCTGATTTTCAAGAAGAACGTCTGCGATCCTTATGTGGGGACCGTGGTGCGGATGGAAGGCCTCGCCGCCGGCGACCTTTCCTCCCCCATCGAGTACACGACCTACACCGACTGTGTCGGCCGGATGACACGCGCGATGGACGTGTTTCGCAAGAATGGCGAAACGGTGCGCGACACTGCCGCGGCGCAGGAGCGGATTGTGGCGGAACTGGGCGAAGGCCTTTCGAAGCTCGCGGTAAGCGATCTTACGCATCGGATCGATGAGCCCTTCCCCTCCGAATACGAGAAGTTGCGTAACGACTTCAACCGCGCCTCCGAAGCTCTCTCCGACGTCGTAGGAGCGGTTATCGAGGCTGCGAACGGGATCAACAACGGGGCCAGCGATATCCGCCAGGCGTCGGACGACCTGTCGCAGCGCACCGAACAGCAGGCGGCGAGCCTCGAAGAGACTGCCGCCGCCATGGACGAGATCACGGGCACCGTTCGCGAGACGGCCGAGGGGGCGAACCGGGCGAACGCCATCGTCGGCGAAACCCGCAACGACGCGCAGCAATCGGGCGAAATCGTGCGCCGGGCGGTCGAATCCATGAACGGGATCGAACGCTCTTCGGGCGAAATCAGCGAAATCATCAGCGTCATCGACGGGATCGCATTCCAGACCAACCTTCTGGCCCTCAACGCGGGGGTCGAAGCGGCCCGCGCGGGCGATGCAGGCAAAGGGTTTGCGGTCGTCGCATCCGAAGTGCGCGCCCTTGCCCAGCGTTCGGCCGAAGCGGCGAAGGACGTGAAGGCGAAGATCACGGCCTCCTCCGATCAGGTCGAACTGGGCGTCGGTCTGGTGAGTGAGACGGGTCAGGCGCTCGAACGCATCATCACCCGGATCGCAGAGGTCGCCGATCTGGTGGAAACGATCGCCGCATCGGCCAAGCAGCAGTCGACCGGTCTTCAGCAGGTAAATACCGCTGTAAGCGAAATGGACGGCGTAACGCAGCAGAATGCCGCGATGGTGGAAGAAGCGACCGCCGCAGCGCGCAGCCTGGCCGAGGAAGCGACGACCCTTAACCAGCAGGTTTCGCAATTCCGTCTGCTCAATAGCGGCACGGCCCCGCGTTCCACCGGCAATCCGGTTCACCGGCTCCAGGCCCAAGCGGCGAACATCAATCGCGCGCCCCCGGCGCCCCAGGCACGGCGCGTAGCGAACGGTGGAACCACCAGCTTCGGCGACGACGACTGGTCCGAGTTCTGAGCCGCGCACGCGTACCAGTCAGTTCAGGGGGAGTTGAAGCGTGACGATAGCGTTATCCCGTAACGTCAATGGCTCCGAAGCGGTCAGGATTGCGACCGCATTGGGAGAACATGTCGACCGATCCGAGCCCCTGCTGATGGACGGTGGAGAGGTTGATCAGATCGGGATGGCAGGCCTGCAGGTACTGCTTGCAGCCAAGACGACGGCTGCCAGCGTCGGCCTGCCATTCCGGCTCGACAATCCGAGCAAGCCGCTGTCGGAGATGACGGCCCTTGCCGGCCTCGACGACCTTCTGACCTCCTGACCGCCGGAGTCCCGCTCGTGGATATGAACGAAATCGAGGCCATCTTCTTCCAGGAATGTGAAGAAGGACTGGCCGGGATGGAAGCCTGCTTCGCCGAACTGCAAGGCGCGGATCAGGACCCCGAAACGATCAATACGATCTTCCGCCACGTGCATTCGATCAAGGGCGGTGCCGGTGCGTTCGGGCTGGAGCAGTTGCAGCATTACGCGCACCATTACGAATCGCTCCTCGACCTCGTGAGGTCAGGCAAGATCGCGCTCGACCGCGATCTGATGGACCTGATGCTTGGCGCCTTCGACATGCTGGCGGATCACGTTAACGCTGCGCGCGAACATGGCGAACCGCCCGCTGACGATAGCATGATAGAGCGGCTCGACGCGCGCTGCCAGGCGACCGCAACCGGTGCCGCCGAGGCACCGGCGAGCGCCAAGGATGCGCCGACCGCTACACCGGAACAGGCGCAGGCGGAGGACGACGGCTTCGATGATCTGATGGCGATGCTCCGCCCGACGCCCTCCGTGGCGGAACCCGCGAACGAGACTGAGACCTGCACCACCACGGAACAGGAAGCGGACGACTGGGTGCTCAATTATTGCCCAGCCCCGAACGCTCTGGCCAACGGAGCCGAGCCGCTGCTCATCCTACGCGAGCTTGCGGCGCTCGGCGCTCGCGACATCCGCTGCGATCATAGTGCGCTTCCGGCGCTCGGCGCGTTCGACCCGGAAACAGCCTATCTGCGCTGGACGCTGCGCATCCCCGCCAGCGTGGCGGAGGACGATATACGCATTCCCTTCGAATTCAGCGAGCCGGAGAGCCTGACCCTAGCCCGCGCTTCCGCCGAAACAGAGCAGGAGGACGCTGATCCTGCGGATGCCGCGCCCGAAGCGGCACCCGTGGTCCAACCCGCTCCCGTAGCCGAAGCGAAGCCGGAAAAGGCGAGCGCGCCCGCCACACCCGCGGCACGGCCTAGCCCATCTGCCGCACCCGCCCCCTCGGCCACGATCCGGGTCGATCTCGCCAAGCTGGACCGGCTCGTGAACCTAGTCGGAGAACTGGTCATAACCCAGTCGATGCTGTCGCAGCGCCTCCTCGACGACGGGGCCGGACACGCCGACGAACTGGCCGATCTCGAGCTTCTGACGCGCGAATTGCAGGAATCGACCATGGCGATCCGCGCGCAACCGATGAAGACGGTCTACAGCCGGATACCGCGCCTGATCCGCGACCTCGAAGCCGAAACGGGCAAGCGCGTACGCCTCGAACTCGAAGGCGAGATGACGGAAGTCGACAAGACGGTCATCGAGCGGATCGGCGAGCCGCTGACCCACCTCATCCGCAATGCGGTCGACCACGGTCTCGAGGGGCCGGAAGGTCGCGTCGCCGCCGGAAAGCCGGAGGAAGGTCTCATCCGGCTTTCTGCTACCCATCAGTCGGGCCGGATCGTGATCGCGGTGAGCGACGACGGTAAAGGGATCGATCGCGAGAAGGTGCGTGCCCGCGCCATCCAGCAGGGTATCGTACATGCGGACGCGGTCCTGAACGATGAAGAGATCGACGCGCTCATCTTCGCGCCGGGTTTCTCCACCGCGGAGGCGGTCTCGAACATTTCGGGCCGCGGCGTGGGTATGGATGTCGTGCGCAAGAACATCCAGGCGCTGGGCGGGCGGATCACCATCACCTCGCGCCCCGGACATGGATCGATCTTCTCCTTCAGCCTGCCGCTGACCCTGGCTGTGCTGGACGGCATGGTGGTGACGGTTGGCGATCAGACGATGGTCGTTCCGCTGTCCCACGTAATCGAAAACATCCGCCCCACCCCCGAAGCGGTCAAACCCTATGGCGCAAGCGGCCATCTCCTCAACGTGCGCGGAACCTACGTACCGATCCTGTCGGTCGCCTCCGCGCTGGCGATCGACGAGCGCGAGCGCGATCCGCGCGACGGGGTGCTGATCGTGGTCGACGGCGATCACGGGCAGGTCGCCCTGATGGTGGACTCCATCGACGATCAGCGACAGGTCGTGGTGAAGAGCCTGGAGGCCAATTTCCAGCCGGTCGCCGGTATCGCCGGGGCCACCATCCTGGGAGATGGCAAGGTCGCGTTGATCGTGGACGCGCATGAGTTGCTTTCCCGTCACCGCGGGGCAGCCGCTCCCGCAGTGCTGGCCGACGCGGCATGAAGGCGGCGACAGCCTCTCGTCCGCGCGAGCGCGAGTTCGGTTTCGGCGAGGCCGACCACCGGGCGATCGCGGAGCTTGCCTATCGCGAGGTCGGCATCCTGCTGCCCGCGTCGAAGGCACAGATGGTCTATGGCAGGCTGGCACCGCGCGTGCGCGCTTGCGGTCTGTCGAGTGTGGCGGACTATATCGGTCTGATCGATAGCGACGCCGCCGAACGGGGTCGCGCGATCGACGCGCTGACGACCAACCACACGTTCTTCTTCCGAGAAAACCACCATTTCGACGACTTCAACCGCCTCGTCTGGCCCGACCTCAAGGCGCGGCTCGCGTCGGGCGGGCGTGTTCGGCTGTGGTCGGCGGCATGTTCCAGCGGGGAAGAGCCCTACAGCTGGCTGATGTCGATGCTCGGCAGCGACCGTAGCGGCGGAAAGCGTTTGCTGAGCGGCGATTTCCGGATGCTCTCGACCGACGTTTCGCCATCGATGCTGGCGACAGCGAAGGCCGGAATCTATCCCGCAAACGTGGTGGAAACCGTCCCCGGCCCGCTCGCGAAGACCTGGCTGAGCAAATCCGGCGACGGCTTCGAAGTCGATCCCGCCCTGCGCGCTGCAGCGGTGTTCAACGTCCTCAACCTGCTGGGCGACTGGCCGATCCGCACAACCTTCGACGCCATTTTCTGCCGCAACGTGATGATCTATTTCGATGGCCCGACGAAGGCCCGGCTACAGGCGCGACTGGCCGATGCCCTGAAGGTTGGCGGTCTGCTTTGCATCGGTCACTCCGAGCGCCTCGACGGCGAGATCGCCCGGCGTTTCGAGATCGTCGGTCGGACGTCCTGGCGGAAGGTCGCGTGATGCCGACGCGCGTTCTCATCGTCGACGATTCGCCCACCATGCTGGCGCTGTTGCGCCGCGAACTGGACGAGGCCCCCGATATCGACGTGGTGGGGGTGGCAAACAGCGCCTATGACGCCCGCGACAAGATCAAGGCGCTCAATCCGGACGTCATCACTCTCGATATCGAGATGGAGGGCATGTCCGGGCTGGAGTTCCTCCGGCGGGTCATGCAGCTCCGCCCCATGCCGGTGGTCATGGTGTCCTCGCTCACCAGCGAGGGGGCGAACGCTTCGCTGACCGCGCTCGAACTCGGTGCTTTCGCCTGCCACGACAAGAACAATCTCGGTGCCCGCAAGGTCGAGCACGCGCCTTCGCTGGTCGAGCTGGTCCGGTCCGCCGCGCTGCGAGCCCGGCTCACCTGTTCGCCCTCCACCACCAGGGCGGAGCGGCCCGCGCGCGATTACAGCCCCCGCCACGACAGCGTGATCGCCATCGGAGTATCGACCGGCGGCGTCGAAACGCTGATCGAGTTGCTTGGCGGGTTCCCTGCGGACTGCCCGCCGACCGTGATCGTCCAGCACATGCCGCCAAGCTTCACCACGAGCTTCGCGGCACGACTGGACCGCAAATGTCCGCCAAAGGTCGCGGAAGCGCGCGCCGGAGCGAAACTGGTACGCGGCCAAGTCTACATTGCGCCCGGCGGCGACAGGCATCTGGAAATCGCGGGCGAGCCGGGCCAGCTCTACTGTCGGCTGACCGCGGGCGAACGAGTTAACGGGCATCGCCCCTCCGCCGATCGCCTGTTCCAATCGGTAGCGCGGGTTGCGGGCGACACTGCCCTTGGTATAATCCTCACCGGCATGGGCTGCGACGGCGCGGCGGGGCTAAAGGGCATGCGCGATCGCGGCGCGATGACTTTGGGTCAGGATGAGGCGACGAGCATCGTCTACGGCATGCCGGCGGCTGCGCTCAACTGCGGGGCGGTGACCGAACAGCTTCCCCTGCGCCGGATCGGCCAGCGCGCGCTTGAATGGTGCCGCGCATGACCCGCTTCCCCAATCGCGATGGCCTGCGCCGGATCACGGTCGCACAGGGAGAGGGCCAGGTTTGCGGCGCCACCGATGTTGTGTTGACCACCGTGCTCGGCAGCTGCGTCGCGGCCTGCTTCTACGACCCCTTCGCGCGGATCGGGGGGCTCAATCATTATCTGCTGGCCGAGGGTTCGGAGGAAAATCCGGGCGCGCTGCGGCGCTACGGCGTCCACGCGATGGAAGTGCTGATCAACGAGATGCTGGCCGAAGGCGCAATGCGGCACCGGCTGAAGGCGCGGATCTTCGGCGGTGCCCGGATGCATGCCGCCTTCAAGGATATCGGCTCCGCCAACATCGCCTTCGCGCGCTCCTTCCTTGCGGAAGAGAGGATCCCGCTCGTCGGGGAAGACGTCGGCGGCACTTCGGCGCGCCGGGTCGAATTTCGCCCGGGCCTTGGCCTGGCACGTTCGCGAACGATCGCGGGTGCCGCGCCGCCACCGCCGCCGCCAGCTCCGACACCCGCCGTAGATACCGGCGGGGACGTGGAATTCTTTTGAGATCATCGAATGACAAGGACCGAGCCGTGACCAAGACGATTTTCACCGTGGACGATTCGCCCAGTATGCGAATGCTGTTGCGCAGCGCGCTTACCGACATGGGCTACGACGTGGTCGAAGCGGAAGACGGCGTGTGCGCGCTGGACAAGTTCGATTTCTACGGTGCCGAATTCAAGCCTGACCTGCTGATCACCGATCTCAACATGCCGCGGCTCGACGGGTTCGCGCTGATCGAACAGGTTCGTGCGGCGGGACGCAGCGATCTGCCGATTCTGGTGCTGACCACCGAAAGTTCGGACGAGAAGAAGCAGCGCGCGCGGGCCGCCGGCGCGACCGGCTGGATCGTCAAACCCTTCCATCCGGAAAAGCTCGCGGCGGCCATCCGCCGGGTTCTCCACTGATCATTCGCATAACGCAGGAAGCCGACCATGAACCGCCAACTCATCACCTTCCAAATCAACGGCCAGACGCTGGGTATGGATATCATGGCCATCCGCGAGATTCGCGCGTGGTCGCCAGCGACGCCCCTGCCCAATGTCGATTCCCACGTTCGCGGGGTGGTAAACCTGCGCGGTGTGGTGCTGCCCGTGCTCGACCTCAGGGAGCGGCTCGGCTGGGGCCGTACCGAACCGAGCGAGCGCCATGTCATCATCGTCATGTCGATCAACGAGCAATTGCACGGCATCATGGCGGACGCGGTCAACGATATCGTGTCCGTCTCGCAGGACGACCTCCAGCCCCCGCCCGAAGTCGACGATCCGCAGTCCCCGAGCCTGCTCGAAGCCCTCGCGACCGTCGACGACCGGGTGATCTCGGTTCTCGCACTGGAGCGGCTGAGTTTACCCAAGGCGCTGTCAGAAGCCGCCTGATCTCTTCCATACTTGCCTAAAGGTTGCAGTTAGCCATGTCCGACACGAAGGTTCTGGTCGTCGACGATTCCCGCATGATGCGCACGATGATATCGCTCGCGCTGGAGGAACTCCCGAACATCTCTGTCGTCGGGGAAGCCGACAGCGCCGACGACGCGCGCGAGCAGGCGGCTTCGCTTCGTCCGGACGTAATCACCCTCGATGTGGAGATGCCGGGCATGTCGGGAATCGAATATCTGGAAGAGATCATGAGCACGCGGCCGATGCCCGTCATCATGTTCTCCACCCGCACCTCGAAAGGCGCCGCCGATACGGTCGAGGCGCTTCGGCTGGGCGCGGTCGGGTGCTTCCCCAAGCCGGTCGGCTCGCGCGACGTGATGCAGGAAACCATCGCCGAGGTCGGCGAATGCATCAAGCGGGCACTGTCCGTCCGGCTGTCCAAGCTATCGAAGCAGGATGATGGGCCGGCACCGGCCCGCCCGCCTCTTGAGTGGAACGGTCGCCCGCTCGCGGTCGGAGCTGACTCGACCTCGATCAGCGAGCTTTTCTCGCTCTTTTCCGGCTTCGGAGACGACTGCCCGCCCACCGCCGTCGTCTTGCAGAACGTCGATCAGGACGTGCTGGAAGGCGTGGTGGCGAAGCTGGACGGCCAGCTCGGCGCGAAGGTCGTTATTGCGGAAGACGGCATGGCGATGGAGAGTGGCACGATCTACTTCGCGCCGCGTACCGAGCATCACCTCGTTGTCGGCGGCTGGCCGGAAGGGCGCCTGCAATTGCTCGCGCGCGATCCGGTGGCCGGACAGCGACCTGCCATCTCGCTGCTGTTCGCTTCCACCGCGAAGGCGGCAGGCGATGGCGCAGTCGGCCTCGTGGTAACCAGCCTGGGCGAAGACGCGGCGCGGGGCGCAGGTGTGCTAAGCGACGCGCGATCGCACGTCATCGCAGTCGACGAGAATGGCGAATATAACCTGTCTCGCGGTCACGCATCCCAGCCGGTCGCACGCGAAAGCCTCGCCTCCGAACTTCTCAAGCTGATCAGCAAATGACCCGGGCCAGCGCAATCGTACAGGACGAGCCTGCGTTTCAGGGGCCGGCGCTGACCGCCGCCCTGGCCGAGGAACTCAGGCTTGCCGCGCGCCATCTCAACGATCTGGCATACGAACTCGCGATGGATCCCGAGGTCGTGCGCAAGCACATGGAACCGCTGCAGAAGATCGACCTGGTAACGCAAATCCAGCTCTCGGTCGCTAGCGTGCTGGAAAGCGACCTCCAGGCTGGCGACAGCCTGGAGGTCGGGCTGGAGGACATGGCTCAGCGGCTACGCGCCGCCTGCCAGCGCGACGATCAATAGCGCGCGGAAAGCGAAAGGATCGCCTGGCGCCCCTGCGCGGGAACCGCGAAGTGCGGATTGCGCAGCTTCACGACGTAGCGCTCGTCGCCGACATTCTTGACGTTGAGCTGCAGCTTGATCCGATCGGTCATCGCGAAGGATGCAAAGGCGTCGAACCGCCAATAGCCTTCCGCCCGCACCAGCTGCGTCGTATCGGCGAAGCGACTTGACTGATGATAGACGCCGCCACCGAATTCGAACCGCGGCGTGACCGCGAGCGAAGCGTTGAGCGACAGGTTGTTGCGGGGCGAGTTGGGTAGCTCGCTGTCGATATAGCTGTAGCCGCCGAACACGGACAGTGGTCCGGCGCGGCCGGTCGCCCCCAGTTCGAATCCGCGAATACGTGCGGAATCGATGATCTCGGTCACATTGCCCAGCCCGTCGGTCTGAATGATATTGTTGCGATCGACCTGGAACACCGCTCCCGATAGCTGCATGGAGCCGCCGAACAGATCGGCCTTCGCGCCGATCTCGTAGTTCTCGGTTTCCTGCGGCGCGTAGGTATCGTTCTGAATGGGGATGTTCCCCGATCCCGCGCCCACGTCGGTCCCCGGCGGGTTCTTGGCATTCGCGTAGGATGCGTAGATACTCGCCCACGGCGCAGGCTTGAATATCACGCCTGCCTGCCAGCTGACGAAATCGGTCTTAACCGACCCGCTATAGGGTCCGCCGCGCCCGCTGCCCGCACCACCCGCGCGGTAATCGGTGTAGCGCACGCCCGCGTTGACGATGATCTGCGGCATCAGCGTGATCGACTCGAACGCATAGACGCTGATATCTTCTGCATCGGCGGTCGAAGGCGAAGTGGAAGGGGTGATCGCACCGGACCATGGGTCGGCCGGGTTCGGGTTCTGGAGGTCGGTGCAATTGTAGCTGGCGAGCCCCGAAGGATCGAGGCACCCCGTTCCCGGGCCGTTGAAACGATAGTTGCCGGTATCGACGCTGTAGTTGCGGTTGAACGTATCGGCCCAGCTGTATTCCACCCCGGTCGAAAGGCTGTGTTCGATCCCGCCGGTGGCGAACTGGCCCGAAACATTGGCCGTCGCGGTCATCGATTCGGTCAGCGCATTGCGGCTTTTGATGTTCCGCCAGACGTACCCGTTCGCAACGTTGCCAGCGCTGTCGTCGGGGTTGGTGACGATATAGTCGTTGCGCGAGTTGGAGTAGCGCAGCAGGGCACTGGCGTTCCAGTTTGTGCTCAGCGCGGTGTCGAACTGGAACGTGGTCGCATCGACGCGCGTCTTCTGGAAGTCGCGTACGAGCAAGCCATAGAAATTGTCGTAATCGACATCCGACGGGCGACGCACCCCGCCGGGTAACTGACCGCGCGAGGTCAGCGGGATCCCGTAATCGGGGATGCCGTCGCTTTCAAAATGGTAGTGCGTCAGGCTCGCGATGGTGTCCGTCCCCACCCCGAACGCGATCGACGGCGACACGCCCCATCGTTCATCGTGAACCGCATCGCGCCCAGCCACGTCGCTCTGATGATACAAGGCGGCGACCCGCACGGCCAGACGATCGCCGATCTGCTGATTTACATCTGCAGTCGCGCGATAGAGGTCCGCCGTTCCGATCGACGCGGTTCCGGCGACCAGGGAGCCTTCGCGCGCGATTTTGCTGACGAGGTTGATCCCGCCCGCCGCTGCGCCGCGGCCGCCGAACGCGCCGCTCGGGCCCTTGAAGACCTCGATTTGCTCCACCGCGAAGGTGTCGCGGGTCTGGGTCCCGATGTCGCGCGCGCCGTCGACGAAGATGTCCCCGGTAGCATCGATCCCGCGGATCAGGGGTATGTCAGCGCTTGCGGTGCCGCCCTCGCCCGCACCCAAAGTGATGCCGGGCACGGTCCGGAGCGCATCCTCCAGCGAGTAGGACGCGGTCTGCTCGATCGTCTTTTCCGACACGATATTGATGGTGCGCGGAGTATCGAGCACCTTCGCCGTAGCCTCATCGATGTCCAACCCGTCCAGGCGCGCACCGTTGACGACGATCGTATCGGGAGGAGCCGCCGCCTCTTCGGCCTGGGCCGGGGCGCTGGCGATGAAGCCGATGCATCCGATTGCGAGAAATGGCGCGGTGCCGCGAGCCACGTTGTGGCGAGAGGAAGCATTCACGATTTTTGGCCCCTGTTTTCGTTGTCCCTGGCAGCGCCTCTAGGATCGCAAAAACTTGGAGTCAACGCTAATGCGAGTTATTCTCAATATCATCCTACGCGCTATGCGTAGGTCAGGCGTCGGCCCAGCGACGCATCAGATTGTGGTAAAGATTGGTGAGTTCCAACACGACGGGATCGTGCGGTCCGCGCTCGTCGGTCAGCGCCCGGACACTGCGATCTAGCCGGTACAGTTGTTCTCGTTCGCCATCGTCGCGGACCATGCTTTGCAGCCAGAAAAAACAGGCGGTCCGCGTCCCCTCGGTCACCGGGGTGACGCGGTGGAGGCTGGAGGCGGGGTAAAGGACCATGTCCCCGGCGCGTAGTTTCACCCGGTGCTCGCCGAACAGATCCTCGACCACCAGTTCGCCGCCTTCGTAGGCACCGGGTTCTTCGAGGAAGAGCGTCGCCGAGAGGTCACTGCGAATGCGGAACTCGCTGCCGGCGAGTTGGCGGATCGAATTGTCGACATGCGCGCCGAAATTTTCGCCACCCGCGTAGCGGTTGAACAGGGGCGGGAAGACCTTCAACGGCAGCGCGGCGGCGACGAATTCGGGGGCCTTGCCGAGCGCGTCGAGGACCATGCGCCCGGCCTCGGCCGCCTCCTTGCAGCCTTGGCGCAATTGCCGGTTCCGCTTGGCGGTGCGCGATTGGTGTCCCGATGTCTCGTTCCCGTCCACCCAGGGTCCGGTGTCGATCGTGCGGCGGACCGCGTTCAGCGAACCCTTGTCGAGCACATTCTCGATCCGCAGCATCATGTCGGTCGGTCCCCTTCACACGCGAGCAGTGAAGTGCGCGCGCTGAGCCCCTTGCGAATGATTGTCAATAGCGCCCCAGCCTCGTCAGGAGGCGGATCGCCGATGCGGACCGAGCTCTATTCGGTCGTGTCCGCTTCGGGTTGCGGATGATTGGGGACCAGGATCAGCTCCCCGTTCTCCACCCGCCAGCCTGCCAGGCGACTGAGCAAATTCATGCCGATCACGTTGGTATTGCCTAGATTGGGCGCGATCACCGCGTCGAGCCCGCGCGCCGCCACATTGCCGAAGCGCAGTTCGTCGATCGTCGTGGTGCCCACGCGGACCGTGCCATTGGCGGTGGTCATCATCACCGGCATTCGGTCGCGGCGCGGTTCGATGCCCGCCCGCTCCGCCGTGCGCGCGGAAATGGCGGTCAGCGTCGCGCCGGTATCGACCAGAAAATTGGCCTGCTCGCCATTCACGCGCGCCTTAAGCCAGTAATGCCCGTCGGGTGCCAGCGGAACGCGCGTTTCCTTCCCCTCCACGCGCTGTTCCGGCAGACCGAGGTCCGACATCGCGACGTCGAAGCGCGGGTCCATCCGCGCGACCTGCACCACCACCAGCGCCAGCACACCGACCAGCACGACTGTCGAGGCCGTGCCGACAAGGCGGCCCAGCGGTATGCGCCGCCGCGCCATCATCGCTCCGACCCAGCCCAGCACCATGGCCGCCAGTGCCGCCATCAGCAGCTCGCTCTGCGGAATGTCGGCGACGTAGCTCAGCAGCGCGTCGAAGAGGGTCTTGGGGTCCACGCGTTCGATATAGGCGCTATCGGCTAGCAATTCCATGAACGGTGCAAGCCGCGTGGCACCCGCCCTCAGGGTGCGTTGCGCGGCACGGTCGCTTCGGCCAGCACGACGCTGAAGCGGTCCTTGCCGTCGAGCCAGCGACCGACCGGCGTCCAGCCTCCCGCCAGCAGCAGGGCGTTGGAGCTGCGACGGCTGAACTTGTGGCTGTTCTCGGTATGGATCGTCTCGCCCTTCGCCATCGTGAAGCTGCGCCCCGCGACCTCGAACGCAATGTCCTCGTCGGCCACCAGATGCATTTCGACCCGGGCGAAATCGTCGTTCCACCGCGCCTCGTGGTGCAGCTTCTCGACCGGGATGGTCCCGCCCAACTCGCGATTGATCCGCCGCGCCATGTTGAGATTGAAGCTGGCGGTGACGCCCGCCGCATCGTCGTATGCGGCTTCCAGCAGTTTGCGTTTCTTGATCAGGTCCATCCCGATCAGCAGCATCGACCCCTCGCCTAGCGTCGCGCGCATGGTGCGCAGCAGGTCCACCGCCGTGCGCGGCACCATGTTGCCGATGGTCGAGCCGGGGAAGAAACCCAGCTTGGGCATGTCGGCCACTTCGGCCGGCAGCTCGACCCGGCGCATGAAGTCGGCCTCCACCGGATAGATCGGAAGGTCGGGGAACTTGCGGCCCAGATCCTCTGCCGCGGCGCGCAGGAAATCGCCTGCGATGTCGAGCGGGACGTATGCCGCCGGGTCGATCGCCTCGAGCAGCAGCGGCGTTTTGACCGACGACCCGCTACCGAATTCGACCACCGCCCGGCCCGGCCCCACGGCGCTGGCAAATTCCGCACCGCGTGCGCGCAGTATCTCGGTCTCGCAGCGCGTCGGATAATACTCCTCCACCTGCGTGATATCCTCGAACAGTTCGGAGCCTGCATCGTCGTAAAGCCAGCGTGCGGGCGTCGCCTTCTGCGTCTCGCTCAAACCCTCCAGCACGTCCTCGCGAAAGGCGCGGTCCACCCCCTGCTCGTCGCGATCGACGAGTTCCAGCCCCCGGTTTTGCGTCATCAGATATCCTTGGCGAGCCGCAGGCCGGTGAATTGCCAGCGCTGGTGCGGGTAAAAGAAATTGCGATAGGATGAGCGCGAATGTGCGCGCGGCGTGGCGCAGCTCGCGCCCTTCAGCACGAACTGGCCGCTCATGAACTTGCCATTGTATTCGCCCACCGCACCCTCGGCCGGCTGGAAGCGCGGATAGGGCAGATAGGCGCTGCGGGTGAATTGCCAGCAATCGCCGAACAGGTCCGACGAACCCTTGGCGCCCCCGCTCGGATGGACCGGGCCTGCCTCGTCGAGCTGGTTGCCGCCTGCCGGATCATGGCTCGGCGCTTGCTCGGCATGTTGCCCGCGCGCGATCGCCTCCCACTCGAATTCGGTCGGCAGGCGTGCGCCCACCCACTGCGCGAAGGCGTCGGCCTCGTAATAGGAGATATGCGTGACCGGCGCGTGCGGATCGCGCGCCTGCCAGCCCTGAAGCGTGAAGTGCTGGTCGTCGCGCCAATAGAGCGGCGCGGCAACGCCGTTATCCTGAACCCAGCACCAGCCGTCGGACAGCCACAGCGAATGGTCCCGGTAGCCGCCATCGGCGACGAACGCATCCCACTCGGCATTGGTGACGAGCGTGTCGGCCAGCGCGAACGGTTCCAGCAGCACCCGGTGGCGCGGCCCCTCGCAGTCGAAAGCGAAGCCGTTATCGCCATGCCCGATCAACGCAATGCCGCCGGGATGTTCGAGCCAGTCGCGGTCGCGCGCCTCGGCCTTCACGGGGGTGCCGTCCCACATCCCGGGACCGAGCGGGTTCTGGAACAGCGCGTGCTTGATATCGGTCTGGAGCAGTTCCTGATGCTGCTGCTCGTGCGCGATGCCCAGTTCGATCAGCGGGGCGAGGTCTTCGCGATCCAGCAGCGGGCCCATCGCTTCGGTCACGTGATGCCGCCATGCGAGTATCTCGCCCACGGTCGGACGCGACAGCATGCCCCGGCTGTCGCGCGCGATGCGCTCGCCCTCTGTCTCGTAGTAGGAGTTGAACAGGAACGGCCATTTCTCGTCGTGCAATTCGTAGCCATCGAGATGGTCGCGCAGCAGGAAGGTCTCCCAGAACCAGGTGACGTGTGCGAGATGCCATTTGGCGGGGCTCGCATCCTCCATCGACTGGATCGTCGCATCGCTTTCCGAAAGCGGTGCGGCCAGTGCCTCGGTCAGCGCGCGCGTGGCCTGGAAACGCGCGGCGAGCGAGGCGTCTTGCGGACGGGTGCGGAGCTTCGGTTCGGCCATGCGGTCTGATCCCTGTCGCGGCGATCCGTCACCCGGTGACAGACGACCGCCCTTCCCGCTTAAGCGCGGGAGTTGCCTCTTCGTTCCAGAAACGGCGCGCCTTTTCAAGGCGAAGTCCTACAGGATGGAACACATGGAACAGTGTCCTGGGGACGGAAATCGGGGTCGGGAACAGTGTGGTTTCTGACGGGAATGCGCGGGGTGTGCGGGGCACGAAGCATTCCCGCACGTCTCGCATTTTCACGTCGGGTAGGAAACTATGCCCAGCAGCCAAAGACGTCCTACCATGGGCCATAGGCAACACGCACGGGCGCCGTCATCCTAGCCTTTACCGGGATGACGGCCTTCTGAACTAACAGGGCGAGCCCTACCGTGGGCCCGAACCCCTCTAAGCCGCGTCCGCCTGCTGCTCGGTCGCCGCGAGCCGCAGCATGTCCGCGATCGCAAACGCCAGTTCGATCGACTGCGCAGCGTTGAGGCGCGGGTCGCAATGGGTGTGGTAGCGGTCGCCCAGCGCATCGTCGGTGATCGCCACCGCGCCGCCGACGCATTCGGTCACGTCCTGTCCGGTCATTTCCAGATGGATACCGCCCGCATGGGTTCCTTCCGCCCGGTGGACGGCGAAGAAGCCGCACACCTCGGCCATTATGCGGTCGAAGGGCCGCGTCTTGTAGCCGCTTTCCGACTTGACCACGTTGCCGTGCATCGGGTCGCAGCTCCACACCACCGGGTGCCCTTCCCGCTGCACCGCGCGGACCAGCCGGGGCAGCCCCGCCTCCACCTTGTCATGGCCGAAACGGCTGATGAGCGTGATGCGCCCCGCCTCGCGGCCCGGGTTGAGCGTGTCGAGCAGCTTGAGCAGCGCGTCCGGCTCCAGGCTCGGGCCGCATTTCATGCCCAGCGGATTGCCGATGCCGCGTGCGAACTCGATATGCGCGCTGCCTTCGAACCGGGTGCGGTCGCCGATCCACAGCAGATGCGCGGAGCAATCGTACCAGTCGCCGGTCAGCGAATCCCGCCGGGTCATCGCCTGCTCGTAAGGGAGCAGCAGCGCCTCGTGGCTGGTGTAGAAGCTGGTGCCCTGCAATTGCGGCACGGTGGCGGGATCGACCCCGCACGCTTCCATGAAATCGAGCGCTTCGGTGATCCGGTCGGCGGTCTCCGCGAAGCGATCGGCCCACGGGCTGCGGCCCATGAAATCGAGTGTCCACTGGTGGACCTGGCGCAGGTTTGCGTAGCCGCCGCCGGCAAAGGCGCGCAGCAGGTTGAGCGTCGCCGCGGCCTGCGAATAGGCGCGCACCATCCGTTCGGGATCGTTGCGGCGCTGCGCCGGGTCGAACTCGATCCCGTTGACGTTGTCGCCGAAATAGCTCGGCAAAGTCACATCGCCCTGCGTTTCGGTGTCGGAACTGCGCGGCTTCGCGAACTGGCCCGCCATGCGCCCGACCTTCACCACCGGCAGCTTGCCGGCAAAGGTCAGCACGACCGCCATCTGCAGGATCACGCGGAAGGTGTCGCGGATATTGTTCGGGTGGAACTCGGCGAAGCTTTCGGCGCAGTCGCCGCCCTGCAGCAGGAACGCCTCCCCGCGCGCGACATCGGCAAGATCGGCCTTCAGCGCCCGCGCCTCGCCCGCGAACACCAGGGGCGGATAGGCCGCGAGCGTCTCCTCGGCGCGCGTCAGCGCCGCGGGGTCTTCGTAACGGGGCAGGTGGCGCGCCTCGTGCGCTCTCCAGCCTTCGGGTTTCCACTCGCGTGCCATTTCTCGCTCGCCTCCTTCTGCGGGCAGCGCACGCCTTGCCGGGAAACAGGCGCGCGGGGCAAGGCTAATTTGGGTTTAGCCGCCCCAAGTAGCGCCCGCTTCTAGCGGCTCGAGAGTGCCTCCGCCGCCTTCGTGCCGGTCGGCAGCGCGGTCGCCAGCGTCTGCCCTTCCGGGATGAAGGCCGCGCGATAACCTGCCCGGTCGCCCAGATATTTCTGCGCCAGCGCCTGCATCCGCTCCGGCGTGGTCTGCGAATAATCGACCAGCAGGCTGCGGGTCAGCGCGACGCGGCGCGGGTCCGTGCTCGCCCCTGCCAGCTGCCACATCCAGAAGGTGTTGCCGGTGGATGCGCGCATGACCTGCTGGCGAAGCGGTTCGGTCACCCGCTCCAGCTCGTCGGCGGAGGGCGGGTTCTTGGCGAGGTCCTCCGCGATCGATTGCGCGGCGGCAAAGAAGACCGGAACGTCCTGCGGCCGCAACTGCGCGAAGGCCGCGATATTGCCACCGGAGGGGACATCGACCGGCCAGTCGCTGCGCACCACCGGGGCATAGCTCGCCCCCGCCCGTTCGCGCATCTCTTCCAGCAGGCGGTTGTTGAACAGCTGCGTCAGGATTTCGAGCTGGCGCGATTCCCGCAGGTTCTCGATCCCGCCGCCGGTCTGCCACGCGATCAGCGCCGCCGCCTGGTTGGCATCGCCGCGATGATACTCGACCGTCACCGGCTGGGGATCGGGGAAGCCCGGCACCCGCGCCGACGCATCGGCGGGAATCGGCTCTCGCGGCGGCAGCGCGCCGAAGGTGTTCTCCAGCGCCTCGATCGCCTTCGCCTGGTCAAAATCGCCGAAGATCGAGACCTCGATCGGGCCCTGCTTCAACAGCGGCTCCCACACCTTGCGGAAGCCCTCGGGCGTGGTCTGCGCAATCATTTCGGGCGTCTGCGTCTCGTAACGCGCGTCCTTGCCGCTCAGCAGATAATCCAGATCGCGCTGGATCAGTCCGGCCGGGCTGGTCGCGAAGGTATCGTAGGCCAGCCGTGCCGCCGCCTGCGAGCGCAGCACCGGGTTATCGTCCCAGCGCGGCATGCCCAGCTTCGCCGCGAACAGATAGAGCTGGTCGGCCAGGTCCTCCTTCCGCGTCTGCGCGTCGAAGGTGAAATTGGCATCGTCGATCCCGAAATCGAAGCCGAGCTTGCGCCCGGTGGAGAGACGATCGAGGTCCTCCTGACCAAGATCGCCGAGGCCCGAGCCGATCAGCGCGCTCTCGCCCAGGGCGATATAGGGTGCGTCCTTCGCGTCGAAGGCGCGATAGCCCGAACCGAAGCGCACGTTGACCGCAACGCGGCCCGGCTCCGCATCGTTGGACCACAGCAGCGCGGTCACCCCGTTGGAAAGCTCGACCCGGTCGATCCCCAGAACGCCCAGCGGCGTGGTGGAAACGACCGTACCCGGCGTACCGATCGGCGGCAGGTCGGCGAAGGAGATGGTGCGCGCTGCGAGGCGCACGTCGCTCGCCGCATCGACCGGAGCCAGCAACGCGGTGCGCAGGGCCGCGTCGCTCGCCTCTCCGGCGGCAGGCGTCGTATACACGGCGCGCACGACGTCCCCTTCGAACAGGGCGCGAGTGTGCTCCAGGATCGCCTCGGGCGTGATCTTGGCCTGCATGCCCTGGAACACGGACAGCACGGTCTCGGGCGATGCGGTGGTCTCGCGGATATCGACCGCGCTGGCGATATTGTTGGCCAGCGCGCCCCCGGCCTGCACGTCGCGCTCGGCCACCCCGGCCTTGAACGCGACCTCCAGTTCGGACACCTCGCGATCGATTTCCTCCTGCGTCGGTGGCGTCGCGAGCGCATCGGCGATCACGCCGCGCACATCCGTCAGCGCCGCTTGCCAGTCCTCGGTCAGCGGGGCGAAGGAGACGAAGGTTCCGTCGACGCTGCGGCTGACGTCCTGCTGCTGCACCTGGGCATAGAGGAAGCTGCCGCCCGCCCGCGCCTTCGCCTCCAACCGCCGGTTGATGAGTGCCTGCGCGAGCTGATCCATCATCAGCCCTTCGTTGTATTCGATCGTATCGTTCACCTTGCGCCACGGACGCAGGACGGCATAGGTGAAGCTGCGCGGCAGATCGGGCTCGACCTCGACCGCGACCTGACCCACCGGGTTGTCGGCATCGACACCTTTGGGCGCGACCGGATCGCCGAAATCGGGCGCAGGAGTCGCTTTCGCCTTCACCTTCCAGTCGCCGTAATATTTCTCGATCATGGCCGCCAGGACCTTCGGATCGACATCGCCGGCGATCGAAATCACGACGTTTTCAGGCCGGTACCAGCGATCGTGAAAAGCCTTCACGGCCTTGGGAGTCGCCGCCTCCAGCTTGTCCAAGGTCCCGATCGGAAGCCGTTCGGCCAGCCGTTGCCCGGCGAACAGCGTCTTGCGGGATTCGAGGGCGACGCGCATGCCCGGGCCGCCGCCCTCGCGCATTTCGGCGAGCACGATGGGGAGATCGGCGGCCAGAGTCTCGTCGTTGAAGACGGGGCGCGGATCATGCCCGAAAGATAGCGCATGCTGTCGTCGAGCTTGGTCGGCGTAATGTCGGGCAGGTCGAGGCTGAACAGCGTCTGCGTGGGGCTGGTCTGCGCATTGGTGTCGGTGCCGAAGCTCGCACCTAGGCGCTGCCAGGTCGGGATCGCCTCGCCGAAGCCGAGATAGGTGCTCTGGCGGAAGGTCATGTGCTCGATGAGGTGCGCGAAGCCCTGCTCGCTATCCTTTTCGTAAAGCGAGCCGGCGTCGATCCGGATGCGGATGGAGACCTGGCCCGGCGGCACGCCGTTATGCCGCACGGCATAGCGCAGGCCGTTGTCGAGCTTGCCGAACACCCACTCGCGATCGACCGGGATGTCGCTGCCTTCGTACAGCCAGGGCGTCTCGTCGGGGCCCTGGATCGATGTCGGCTCGGGCAACGCAATGGGTTGCGGCGCCAGATCCTGGGGTTGCGGCGCAACATCCTGCGCCGCGGCGGGGGCGGTCAGCAACGCGAAGGAAACAAGGGCGGCGAACGGCCGGGCGGCGCGCGAGAAACGATTCATGCGCGCCCTATAGGCCGTGCAGGGGTGAAGGCACAGTGAATGGCTTGCCCCGCCCCACCCGCGATCCTACATCGTGGCCCATGTTCATAGAGACCGAAACCACGCCCAACCCGGCCACGCTGAAATTCCTCCCCCAGCGCGAGGTGATGCCGTCGGGCACCCGCGAATTCGCCAATCCGGAGGATGCGGAGGCGAGCCCACTCGCCCAGGCGTTGTTCGACACCGGCGAGGTGACCAATGTGCTGTTCGGCGGTGACTTCATCTCGGTTTCGAAGGCCCCCGGCGTCGAATGGACCGACCTGAAACCGCAAGTGGTCGCGATCCTGCTCGACCATTTCGTCAGCCAGGCGCCGCTGTTCGCCGCTGGCAGCGCGGCGGGCATCTCGGTCCCGGCAGAGGATGCAATGGTGGTCGAGGAAGATCCCGCCGATGCCGATATCGTCGCGCAGATCAACGAATTGCTCGATACGCGCGTGCGCCCCGCGGTCGCGGGTGATGGCGGCGACATTTCCTATCGCGGCTTCCGCGACGGTGTGGTCTATCTCGGCATGCAGGGCGCGTGCGCCGGCTGTCCCAGTTCCACCGCCACGCTCAAGCACGGGATCGAAGGGCTGCTGAAGCACTACGTGCCCGAAGTCACCGAAGTGCGCGCCGCCTGACCCTGATCCCTTCGCTCGCAGGAGCCCACAGATGACCGAACAACTCCACGATACCGTCTTGTCCGACGCCGCGCTCGCGCAGCTCTTCACCGAAGCGCGCAGCTATAATGGCTGGCTCGACAAGGAAGTGAGCGAAGACCAGATCAGGCGGATCTACGACCTCCTGAAGATGGGGCCTACTTCTGCGAACCAGCAGCCCGGCCGGTTCATCTGGTGCCACTCGGCCGAGGCGAAGGACCGGCTCGCTGCCCACGCATCGGAAGGCAACAAGGACAAGGTCAAGACCGCACCGTGGTGCGTAATCATCGGTTACGACATCGATTTCCATGAGCAATTGCCGTGGCTGTTCCCCCACACCGACGCCAAAAGCTGGTTCGAAGGCGACGTCGAGGGCCGCATCGCGCACGCGAAGCGCAATTCCGCGTTGCAGGGGGCCTATCTGATGCTGGCGGCACGCGCGCTGGGCCTCGATTGCGGGCCCATGTCAGGCGTCGACCTGGACGCGGTGACGGAGGATTTCTTCGCCGACGAGCCGCAATATCGCGCCGACTGGATCTGCTCCATCGGCTATGGCGACAAGTCGACCATCTTCGATCGCAGTCCGCGCCCCGATTTCGAGCGCTTCAACACCATCGTCTGAACCTCCGCACCCGCCGATGGAGAGCCCCCGGACCCTCGTGATCGAGTGCGCGACCGAGGCGTGTTCGATCGCCCTGGTCGAAGGCGAGCGGGTGGTCGCGCATGACCATCGCGTGCTTGGCCGCGGGCACGCCGAACAGCTCGTGCCGATGATCGCCGCGCTGCCCGAACGCGGGAAGGCGGCGCGAATCGCGATCTCGCTGGGACCGGGCAGCTTCACCGGCGTACGCATCGGCGTCGCAACGGGCCGCGCCCTCGGTGTTGCCTGGGGTGCGCATGTGGTCGGCTTCCCCACCCTCGCCCTCGTCGCCGCAATGGTGCGGCGGGAGCATGGCAATCAGCCCGTCGGCGTGGCGATGACGGGCGGGCACGGAGAGTGGTTCGTGCAGGAATTCGACACCGGGGGCTTACCCGCTACCGATCTTCTCTCGCTTCCTCCCGAAGCCGCCGCGCGCGAGCTGCGTCCGCCGCTGGTCGCCGGATCGCAGGCGGAGCCGCTGGTTGCTGCCCGGGGGCAGGGATCGGCCTTGTCACTATTGCCGGACGCCTCGGCTTTCTCCGCGCTCCCCACCATGCTCCTGACCGATCGCGTGGCGCCGATTTACGGTCGCGCGCCCGATGCGCGGCCGGCCGCCCCTCGGCCATGACCTTTCCGCCGCAGGACGATATCGATCGCATCATGGCAGTCATGGAGCGCGCGTTCGATCCGCACTGGGGCGAAGCGTGGACGCGCCGCCAGGTCGAAGACTCGCTGCGTTTCGCCCATACACATTACTATTTGCTGCCGGACGGAGATGGTGACGGGAACAGGCGCGCGGATGCTTTCGCCCTGGTCCGGTCGGCCCCTGGGGAGGAGGAAGTGCTGCTACTGGCCGTCACCCCCGACCGGCAGCGGCGCGGACTGGGCCGCCAGGTGCTGCACCAAGTAATCGCGGCGGCGCGTGCCCGCGAAGCGGAATCGCTTTTCCTCGAGATGCGCGAGAACAATCCCGCTGCCGATTTCTATCGTGCGGCGGGTTTCGAGCCGATCGGACGGCGTAAAGGCTATTATCGAACCGGGAATGGCCAGGTGCTGGACGCGGTTACTTTGCGCCTGGCGATCGCCTCGCCATCGATTTGATCGATTTTCTGTCCTTAATAGTCGCAAACCCGTTGAATAGGTGAGGAGGGGTGACTAGGTGAGAACCCTCAACTTCCCCCACCCGAAAAAAATAGAAGAAAGTCAAATTTCGATGGACCAATTAGATCACGATCTTAACGAAACGTTGATCACTCTCACCTCCGACATCGTTGCGGCGCATGTCAGCAACAATAATGTCGCGGTAGAAGACGTGCCCTCGCTGATTACCAATGTTTATGGTGCACTGTCCGGGCTGGGTGGCGAAGACGACGGTCAGGAAGAACCGCCCGAACCCGCGGTGTCCGTCCGCGCTTCGGTCAAGCCGGACTACCTTATCTGTCTGGAAGACGGCAAGAAGCTCAAGATGCTGAAGCGGTATCTTCGCACCAATTACGATATGAGCCCGGAAGAATACCGCGCGCGCTGGAACCTGCCCAGCGACTATCCGATGGTCGCGCCCAACTACGCCGAGAAGCGCCGGGAACTGGCCAAGAAGATCGGCCTGGGCCGCACCCCGGGTCAGAAGCGCGGTCGCAAGAAGAAGACCGAGAGCTGATCGCTTTGCCGCCGCCCTCGCGCGGATCGCAGCCAGTGATGGCTTGAGAACGAAGCCCCGGCCCGGTAAGGGTGCGGGGCGTTCGTTTTTCAGGGAAGCTTTGTTTGCCGCATACCATCGATCTCGAACAGTTGTGCCAGGAAAAGGGTCTGCGGATAACGGAGCAGCGCCGCGTGATCGCGCGCGTTCTTTCGCAAAGCAGCGATCACCCGGATGTGGAATTGCTGCACCGCCGGGCGAGCGAGATCGATCCCAACATCTCCATCGCCACGGTCTATCGTACCGTGCGCCTGTTCGAAGAGGCGGGCGTGCTCGACCGCCACGATTTCGGCGATGGCCGCGCGCGGTACGAACCCGCGCCCGAGGCGCATCACGATCACCTAATCGATGTCGAGACTGGCAAGGTCGTCGAATTCGTCGATCCCGAGGTGGAAGCGCTGCAGAAACAGATCGCCGAACGGCTCGGCTATCGCCTCGTCGATCACCGGCTGGAGCTATATGGCGTAAGCCTCGCTCGCGATAGCGGCGACAAGACCGGTTGATGGCCGGGGCGCAGGCCGTCCCTGCGCCGCGAATCCGGCCGCTGGGCTGGGCGCTGCTCGCCATCCGGCTGGCCGCGATGGCGGTGTTGCTGGCGGTGTGCGTACCGCTTCACCTCATCACCCATGCGCTGATCGGCGGTCGTTTCTGGCCGCGCCTGTTCCTAGCCGGGATAGGCGCGGTGGCCGGGCTGAACCTGCGGGTCGAGGGGCGACCCGAACGCGGCGCGCTGCTGTTGGCGAACCATGTCAGCTGGCTCGATATCCTGGCGCTGGCGAACGCATCGGGGACCGCCTTCGTCGCGCATGATGGGCTCGCCGCCTTCCCATTCCTAAAATGGCTGTGCGACATGAACCAGACGCTGTTCATCGCGCGCGACCGGCGCGAGACGGTGGCCGACCAGGCGAGCGACCTGCGCGATGCACTGGCGCAGCGCCCTCCCTTCACGCTCTTCCCGGAAGGGACGACCTGCGACGGCACCCGGATCCTGCCCTTCAAATCCTCGCTTCTCGCCGCGATCGAGCCGGTGCCCGCCGATCTGGCGGTGCAGCCGGTGGCGCTGGTCTATGCCGACGCGCCCCGGGTTTCCTGGGTCGGGGAGGAGCCAGGGCTGGACAATTTCCGCCGCATCCTGGCGCGCCTGCGCCCGGTCCACCTCACGATCCGCTTCCTCCCGCCGCTCGCTTCGTCCGATCTCGCGAACCGCAAGACGATCGCCGCCGCTGCCGAGCGCGCGGTGGCCGAGGTTCTGTAACGCCTGCGCCCCTTTCGCCGTCCGGCCATTTGGTCTAACCGCCGCCGGTCATGAAACCGACCGACAATCCAAAGACCTACCGGGTCAAGAGCTTTGGCTGCCAGATGAACGTCTATGACGGGGAGCGCATGGCCGAACTGCTGGCGACGCGCGGCATTACCCCCGCGGCGGAAGGCGAAGACGCCGATCTCGTGGTGCTGAACACATGCCACATTCGCGAGAAGGCGGCGGAGAAGGTCTATTCCGATATCGGTCGCCTGGTGAAGGCAGGCGAAGCACGCGGGAAGAAGCCGCTGATCGCGGTCGCCGGATGCGTGGCCCAGGCGGAAGGGGAAGAGATCATGGCCCGCGCGCCCGCGGTCTCCATGGTCGTCGGTCCGCAAGCCTATCACCGCCTGCCCGACATGCTCGACCGGGCGGTGGCGGGCGAGCGCGGGACCGATACTGACATGCCCGCGATCGCTAAATTCGCGAGCCTTCCGGACCGGCGCAAGAGCCCGCCCGCAACGTTTCTCACCATTCAGGAGGGGTGCGACAAGTTCTGCACCTATTGCGTAGTTCCGTACACGAGGGGCGCGGAAATATCGCGCCCGTTCGCGGACTTGCTGACCGAAGCGCGCAAACTGGTCGAAGCCGGGGCGCGCGAGATCACGCTGCTGGGACAGAATGTTTCCGCGTGGTCGGGGGAGGACGAAAAGGGTCATCGCCAGGGGCTGGCCGGCCTCGTCCGCGCGCTGGCACGGATCGATGGGCTGGCGCGGATCCGCTACACCACCAGCCACCCCGCCGACATGGACGAGGACATCATCGCCGCCCATGGCGAGGTCGACAAGCTGATGCCGTTCCTCCATCTGCCGGTACAGGCGGGCAGCGACCGGGTGCTGAAGGCGATGAACCGCAGCCACACGGTCGAAAGTTATTTGAAACTGCTCGATCGCTTTCGCGCCGCCCGCCCCGACCTCGCGCTGTCGGGCGATTTCATCGTCGGCTTTCCGGGCGAGACCGAAAGTGAATTCGAACAGACATTGGCCCTGGTCGATGCCGTGGGATATGCGCAGGCGTTCAGCTTCAAATATTCGCCGCGCCCCGGCACGCCTGCCGCGACGATGGACGGGCAGGTCGCGCCGGACATCATGGACGATCGCCTGCAGCGCCTGCAGGCGGCGATCAACCGGGATCAGTTCGCCTTCAACCGGAACTCGGTCGGGCGCACGTGCGAGGTTCTGATCGAGCGGCGCGGCAAGCGCCCCGGCCAATGGCTCGGCAAGTCGCCCTGGCTGCAGTCGGTATGGTTCGAAGGCGATTGCGCGATCGGCGACCTGGTTGAGGTCGAACTGGCCGAGGCTGGACCGAATTCGATGCGGGGCGCGCCGCGCGCAGCCATCGCCGCGTAGCTCGCCAAGACGCGGAACAGTCATCGACTGTCGCGGGAAAGCCATAAAACCGACGCCGCGGTGCCACGCGATATCCTTAACAAATCCTTGTCCCCATCGACAAAGGATTCGCAATGCTCAAAGCCCTACGCCTGGCCACCGCCGCCGCCATCGCAATCGCCGCTCCCTTCGCCGCGCAGGCAGCGGAAACGGTGGAGGTCGCACCCGCTACCGCTGACCGCATGGTTACCGTTTCCGCCTACGACCCGATCGGGCAAAGCTTCACGGCGACCACCGACACGCTGAGTTCCTTCGGCTTCCGCTTCGGCACGCTGAATGCGAGCTCACCCAACACGCCGCTGACCTTCCGTCTGCTGGCAGGCGAAACGCTGACCGGCTCCGCCCTGTTCACGCAGGTTTTCACGCTGCCGTCCACCATCGCCCAGCGGGGCGATCTCGCCTGGGTGGACATCGCGCTGCCCGACCTGCCCGTCACGATGAACTCGATCTACACGGCCGTGCTGACCGCGACCTCTTCGCGCGCGGGCCTGCAGGTGGGGCCGGGCTACAGCTACTCGCCTCCCGGCCTGAAGAGCGGTGACGTATATGCCGGCGGCAAGCTGCTGAGCACCGGCACGACCTACTCCAACTGCGCGGGCGCCTCGAACAATTGCGACGCCGTGTTCCGCTACACCGGCGAAGTCAACGCGGCGGGTGCCGTTCCCGAACCCGCGACCTGGGCGCTGATGATCCTGGGTTTCGCCGCCGTCGGCGGTTCCCTGCGCAAGCGCGGTAGCCGCTCCCTCGCCTTCAATCCCGCCTGACCGAACCACCAAAGAAGGATACCAAGATGAAACGCATCACTTCGATAGCCGCAATCGCGATCCTCGCTTCCGTTCCCGGCACGGCGCTGGCCGAAGGGCGCACCGCCGCCCCCAGCTACACCCTGACCAACACGACCTACACGCAGAACTTCGATTCGCTGGCACGGTCGGGCGACAACAACAGCAACCTGCCCGCAGGCTTCCAGATCGTCGAGAAAGGGACCGGCAGCTCTGCAAATGGTCGCTACGAAGCCGGCTCGGGCACGTCCAACGCGGGCGATGTCTACAGCTTCGGCGCCAACGGTTCGTCCGATCGTGCGCTGGGCAGCCTCGGCAGCGGCAGCGTCGCCCCGACCTATTTCGGCGGCATCTTCACCAATGGCCTCGACGCGACGATTTCCGACCTCACCTTCTCCTACGACGGAGAACAATGGCGTGCCGGCAATTCGAACGACGATGGGCTGACCTTCCAGTACTCGCTCGATGCGACTCAGGTCGACAATGGCACCTGGACCACCATCTCGTCGCTGATCTTCAACCCGCTGGTGCTTGCCGGCAACACCGCGCTCAACGGCAACCTGGCCGCCAACCGCGTCTCGCTGAACGGATCGGCGAGCGGCCTCAATATCGGCAGCGGCAGCAGCTTCGGCTTCCGCTGGGTGGACCAGAACTCGTCGGGCAGCGACCATGGGCTGGGCGTCGATAACTTCTCCCTCACCGCGGGCCTTGCCGCGGCGGGCGGGGTTCCCGAACCCGCCACCTGGGCGCTGATGATCCTCGGCTTCGGCTTCGCGGGCGGCGCCCTGCGCCGGCGCAATCGCGGGTTCGCCCGCCTCGCTTTGGCATGACACGCAGTCGCTAAAGTGATAAACCGCGAGGCCGCATCCGAAAGGGTGCGGCCTTTCGCTTTCCCCTTGCGGCGTCCAACCTGCAGCGTTCGATCGAGCTGGGTTAACCCGCAGGCTTGTCCGCCGCGATGATAGTCTCCCCCATCTGATCGATCGTCTCCGCCGGAGCGACCGTCGGGTTGGAGGGGTAGGCGGTGCCTTGCCACGTCAGCTTGCGATAGCCGGTGGGCAGGCCCCCGCCCCCGACCGTGACCCACAGATCGCGCATGGTCCCGGTACTGGAATCCAGCACACCCAGCGGCAGACGGGTCACCGTGGTGCGGCCGAGCACCTGAAAACCGCTGGAGGCGCGGCGCAACACCACCAGGTTGCAGCCGCCGCTGCCGCAGACCGTTGGTCCGTCGAGATAGACCAGCGCCTCCATCGTACCATCGCCGTCAAGATCGATTTCCCCGTAAGTGGTTCCGACCCCGTCGCCGTAATTCTCCGCCACCCAGGCGAGAGCGCCCGTCCGAAGCTCGCTATCGCCAACCTCCTCCGTGTCCGATGCGGCTTCGCTAGCGGAAATCGTGGCGGCGGGCAGATCGGCCTCGGCAGAGGCGGTGGCGCAGGCCCCCGCCACGAGAGGCAGGCACATGATCACAAAAAGACGCATGGGAAACTCCGGCTGATGGCGCCATAGCGTCCGAGCCGCGGGGGCAGTTCCCGGTATCATGTGGCATTTGCGTGACTTTCCCCAGCCACGCGACCACCACAAACTTGCCCCACGCCGTCCACGCCCTATCTTCCCGAGTCGTAAGCGAAAGGACCAGATGGGCCGCAGACCTACCAGCGCCGGCATTCCGGCCATTTCCCCTCCCCCCGCTCCCCAGCGCGAACATCGCCGCGCGCGGGCCGAGATGAGCTTTGAAAACCAGAGCTTGCTGATCCCGCTGTTCGGCCAGTTCGACGCGAACCTCGTCCAGGTGGAAAACCGCATGGGGGTGTTCATTTCGGCGCGCGGGCAGACCGTCCAAATAGAGGGGCCGGAAGACAATGTCGCGCGCGCGCGCACGGTCATCCAGAAGATGTACGACGAGCTGGCGCTCGGCCGCGAGCTCGATCAGGGCGCGATCGAATCGCTGATCGCCATGGCGGACGAGCCGACCTTCGACGGCATCATCGACGCGGATGACGCGGAAGGCGGCCCGCCGATCATGATCCGTACCCGGCGCAAGACCATCGTTCCGCGCAGCGCCCGGCAAAGCACCTATATGCGCAGCCTTGCGCGCGACGACATCGTCTTCGCGCTGGGGCCGGCGGGCACGGGCAAGACCTATCTCGCGGTGGCGCAGGCGGTCAGCCAGTTGATCACCGGCAGCGTGCAGCGTCTGATCCTGTCGCGCCCCGCAGTGGAGGCGGGCGAGAAGATCGGCTTCCTGCCCGGCGACATGAAGGAGAAGGTCGATCCCTTCCTGCGCCCGCTCTACGACGCGCTGTACGATTGCATGCCACCCGAGCAGGTCGAACGCCATATTGCCAGCGGGGTAATAGAGATCGCGCCCATCGCCTTCATGCGCGGGCGCACGCTGGCGGATGCGTTCGTGATCCTGGACGAGGCGCAGAACACCACGCGCGAACAGATGAAGATGTTCCTCACCCGCTTTGGACAGAACAGCCGCATGGTGGTCGCAGGCGACCCGCGCCAGGTCGACATCCCGGGCGGCGACCGGATGAGCGGGCTCGCCGATGCGGTGGAGAAGCTGGAAGGCGTGGAGGGCTTCGGTACCATCCGCTTCACCGCCGCGGACGTGGTGCGCCACCCCATCGTGGGTCGGATCGTGGAGGCTTACGAGGGCAAGGACTGATCGCGGCCAGCGCATGGCCGCGCTGGTCCAGGGTCTGCGGCTATCGGGTCAGGCGGAGTCAGGCGACGCTTACCAATTCGGGGCGTTTGCGAACCACCGGCGCGCTCGTCCATTCCTCTCGGCCTGCGGAAATTTCGCAGCGGTTGCGCCCCATCTCCTTCGCTCGATAGAGCGCGGTGTCCGCCCGGCGCAGGGTGGTCGCCATGGTTTCGTCGCGCAGTCGTGCGGTCAGGCCGATACTCACGGTGACGCCCATCCCGTTCTCGGCTTCCATGCAGGCGATCGCGTGTCGCAGGCTCTCGCAAATCTCGAACGCCGAGCCACGGTCGCTATCAGGCAGGACGAGGACGAATTCCTCGCCGCCGATCCGGGCCAGGCGCGCGTCTGTGGCAAGGTTGGAGCCGAAACACTCCGCCACCTTGCACAGCACGTCGTCGCCCGCCCCGTGTCCGAACCGGTCATTGAACGCCTTGAAGTGGTCGATGTCGATCAGCGCCACCCAGCCGCCCGCCTTTGCTGACGCCCGGCCCGGTTCGAGCCATTCATCCATCGCGCGCCGGTTGGGCAGACCCGTGAGCGGGTCGCGTCGCGCGTCGGCATCGGACCTTCGCACGACCGATTGCATCAGGCCGACCAGCAGCAGCAGTCCTGCCGCGACCAGCAGCACCCCGCTGCTGGTCTGTGAAACGACCGCGTAGGTCGTCTGGGTATAATCGCGTTCCGTGCGCCCGATGCCGAGAAGGATGGAAAAGATCGCCTTCACCGGAAAGTGCAGACTGATGACCACGAAGATCGCGTAGAACATCTTCTTCGTTCGCGAACGGGGCGCATGGCGCAGGATCGTCCATGCGCACAGGGCGGCCCCGACCGCGTACCACGACTGATAGGCGGCCAGATACCAGGCGTCGCGCGGTCCATCCAGCGTCAGAAGGCGGAAGAGCGTGCCGCCTGCCACGATGGCACCGGCCATCCGCCACATCGGCCTACGTTCGTAGAAATAGGACAGCGCCAGCGACATCCCGACCAGCGCGAGGAGAAACCCGACATAGCCGAGCACGCGCATCGCATCGGTCGGCGCGCCCAGCACGATGGCGAGGTTGGAAATCGGCTCCAGCATTCCCAGCGCGTAGGCGAGCGCGAACCATCGTGCCCGGCGGATCGTCGGATTGGTATGGGCGATCACCAGGAAAACCGAGGCGAACATCGCCCCGATCAGCGCATTCATGCAGATTGGCAATACGGCTTGCGGCATAAGTTCTTCGCGCCTCCACGGACGCGTCCCCCTTCCCGACCCGATCCATTCGCAAACAATGGACGCTCAACGTTAGGAATGGGTAAACAGCCGGGTGCCGGTCCCGGATAATTCGGTCTGCGAGACGGAAGAAATCAGGCCACGGCGGTCAACCGGGTTTCAGACGGGCCGAACACGCTGTCGGCGTGGACCGGGCGCGACATGAAATAGCCCTGCCCCTCGTCGCAGCCCCATTCGCCCAACATGTCGAAGACGTCGCGGTTCTCGATGCCTTCGGCCACCACGCGGTAGCCCAGGTCGTGTCCCATCGTGATCATCGTCCGGACCAGCGAGCTATCCCGCGTGGAATTGGCCATGTCACGGACGAAGGCCTGATCGATCTTCAGCACCGACACGGGAAGCTTCTGAAGATAGGACAGGTTGCTGTACCCGGTTCCGAAATCGTCGATCGCGATCGAAACGCCGTGGTCGCGCAAGTGGCGCAGTTGATCGATGACGCGGTCCGCGTCGCGCACGATGGCGCTTTCGGTAAACTCCAGCTCCAGATCCGCCGGGTTCACGCCCGCCCCGCAAGCGGCGGCGAGTAAACGCTCGGCAAAGTCCTCTTCGTCGAGATTCATGGCAGACGCGTTGATCGACATCGCATGGGGCTTCCCAGCCAGCATCCATGATCGCGCCTGTCCGATCGCCTGCCCGACGACCCATTCGGTCATCGAACGACCGAGTGCGGTCTGTTCAACCAGAGGAACGAACTCGCCGGGCGAAATCGCGCCCAGTTGGGGATGGTTCCAACGCAGTAGCGCCTCGACCCCTGTATGCCGACCGGAAGCAAGCTCGATCCGGGGTTGATAGACCAGGCTCAGCTGATCGGGGCTTTGCAGCGCCGTGCCGAAATCGTTCAGCAGGGCAAAGCGCCGGCCATTGCGTTGATCGCTGGCCGGATTGTACCGCGCTCGACCGGAAGAGGTTTCCCGCGCGTCGTCGGCGGCGCCGGAGGCGCGGTGGAAGACATCGCGGGCGGAAACCTCTCCGATCGTGAAATCGAAAACGCCGATGGAAGGATCGGCGGTGATCGGGACCCCCTCGCACGAGAGCGGCTCTTTCAGCGCGGCGACGATGCGATCCGCCAGCGCGTAACTTTCGAGCAAATCGCCTTCGATCAGGACCGCACAGCGGGTCCTGCCGGTATGGAATACCCGGGCGCCTTCACCCGCGGCATTGGTGACGGCGGAAAGTGCCTGTTGCATGATCATGCTGACACTTTCGCTCCCCATGACGCGCACGGTGTAATCGGCACGCGTCGGCGATAGCACATCGATGGAAAGGAGCGCTGCGGGCTTGCCCGCCGCGTGCGAGGCCAGGCTTTCCACCTCTTCGCGCAGCCGCAGCTGGTTGGGATGGCCGGTTCCGGCGTCGACTTGTCCGACGCGGTTCTGGAGATCGATCTGGCTCATCACCAGGCCTGCCAGATCCTGCAGAACCTCGCCCTCGCCCTCGCGCAGATCGCGGGCTTCTTCATCGACCACGCATAACGTGCCCAGGCCGTGGCCGTCCCGCGTGAACAGGGGCGCGCCGGCGTAGAAACGGATACCGGCCTTAGCGAGCGGGGAGCCGATGAAACGCTCGTCCTCGTTCAGATCGCGCACGACGAAAACACCGTCGCCCTCGATCGCGTAGGAGCACGGCGCCTGTTCGCGCGGAATCTCGGTCAGATCGACGCCGACCTTGCTCTTGAACCACTGGCGATCGCGATCGGTCAGCGAAATGGTCGACACGGGCGCCTTCAGGAGTTGGCTGGCCAACCGGGTCAGGCGATCGAAACTGTCACTGGGCGGGCTGTCGAGCAGCTTCAGATCGCGCAGCGCATTCAGGCGCGCTTCCTCGTTGACAGTATGGTCGAGCAGCTTTTCCATGAAGACCCCGTTACGTACAAGCCGCAGTGTCGAGCCAAGCTGTTAAAAATCCATTTAAATCGGTTGCATTTCAGAACGATAAGGGGGCCCTGTGCGAGGCTCGTTTCCCGTGGCTCGGCTTGCAGTTTCAGGAAGCAGCGAACCGGTATAGGGCCGCGATATGACGAAGATTCGCGAAGCTGGGGGCATCCGCGATGCAGATTGAAACCGACATCCGGAACTGGCCGGACGGAGCGTGGGAGGAACTGGCGCGCCAGGCGGCAGATGCCGCCGTACAGGTGGAGCCTGCGCTGGGAAATCCGCGGCTCGAGGCGAGCGTATTGTTCACTTCCGATACCGAGGTTCACACGCTCAACCGCGAATGGCGCGACAGGGACAAGCCGACTAACGTGCTGTCCTTCCCCATGCTGGAACGCGACGAACTGCTTTCTCTGCCACCGGATGGCCCGCCCGAACTGCTCGGCGATATCGCACTGGCGCACGAGACCTGCGCGCGCGAGGCGGCGGAAAAGGCTATCTCGCTGGCGGATCATGCGACGCACCTGATCGTGCACGGCCTGCTGCATCTCGCCGGCCACGATCATGTCGACAGCGACGATCAGGCCGAGGCGATGGAGGCGCTGGAGATCAAGGCGCTTGCACTGATGGGCCTTGCCGACCCATATGGGGATCGCAACTGACGGGAGTGCATTAAGGGGCCATGCCCGAGACCGATTCCTCCGCCGGAGACGCGGACAGTAGAGGCGGGCTTTGGCTCGCCATCCGCAAATTGTTCGACGCAGAGGGCGACCGCTCGCTGCGCGCCCAGCTCGAAGAAGCGATCGACGAGCACGAGGGCGACCACCCCGATTCGGACGACGACGCGCCGCCCGGCGGCGACCTGTCGCGGGTGGAGCGCCAGATGTTGCGCAACCTCCTTCATTTCAGCGAGCACGACGCCGACGACGTGGCGATCCCGCGGGGCGAGATCGTGGCGATCGACGCGCGCGCCAACTGGGACGATCTGCTCGCGATCTTCTCCGAACACGGCCATTCGCGCCTGCCGGTCTATCGCGAGCAACTGGACGACGTGATCGGGATGATCCACATCAAGGATGTCTTCCCCTACCTCACCAATGGCAAGCCGCCGCCCGCCGACTGGACCGTGCTTATGCGCCAGCCGCTGTTCGTGCCGCAAAGCCGCAACGCGCTGGACGTGCTGGCCGACATGCGCAGCCGCCGCATTCACCTGGCGGTGGTGGTGGACGAGTTCTCCGGCACGGACGGGATCATCACGATCGAGGATCTGGTCGAGGAAATCGTGGGCGAGATCGAGGACGAGCACGACGACGCGCCCGAACAATGGATCACTCCCATCGGCGAGGGAATGTGGGACTGCGACGCCCGCGCCGAGCTGGAGGATGTGGGCGAGCAGATCGATCCGCGCCTGGCCGAGATCGAGGAATCGGTCGACACGCTGGGCGGCATGACCTTCGTGCTGGCCGAACAGGTTCCGCCCGTCGGCACGATCGTGGCGCATCCCAGCGGCTGGCAGATCGAGGTTACCGCGGGCGACGAAACGCATGTGACGCGCCTCAGGCTCCACCCGCCGGTCGAGACGCAGGAAGAGGATTAACCCTACTCTTCGCACCTGCAGCAAATCCGCGCTCGACATGATGCGTGCGCCGACGCAATGTGCACGCCATGGCCATTCGCCGCCTCCCCCCTTTGCGCGCGCTCGAGGCGTTCATGCGCACCGTGCGCCTGGGTTCCGCTCGGGCCGCGGCGGACGAGCTGGGCCTGAGCCCCTCGGCGCTCAGCCGGCGGATCACCAGCCTGGAGGAGTTCATCGGGCGCAAGCTGTTCACCCGTGCGCGCCAGACGATGCAGCTGACCGACGAGGGGCACCAGTTCTACGAGGCGATCCATCCGCATTTCGAGGCGCTGGCCCGCGCGGTCGAAAGCCAGTCGGACAGCGTTTCGGTGCTGCGCCTCCATCTGGGCGTGCTGCCGCTGTTCGGAACCCAGCGGTTGTTCCCGCGGCTGGGCGAGCTGCGCAAGCTGCATCCGTTGCTCCATATCGACATCGACACCGGCCCCCATCTGGAAGGGCGCGTGGGCGATACGCTCGACGCGGCGATCATCCTCAGCCGGGGGCCGGACACGTCCCTACACGCGATCCGGCTGGACGAGAACAAGGTCCACGCCATCGTCAGCCGCACTCTGGCCGACACGATCGGCCCCGATCCGGACTTGAATACTCTCGCGAAACAGACCTTCCTCGTCCATAACGAGCTGCCCGAAAGCTTTACCGCATGGAAGAACGCGCTGGACATGCGAGACCTAGAACCAGCCGCGATCGACCATTTCGATTCCGGTTCGATCATGCTGGAAGCCGCGGCGCAGGGCCTGGGCATCGCGATCATGCACGACGACCACCGTCGGCGCGCCGCCGATCCACGCCTGACCGACCTCTTCGATATCGAGGTCGAAAGCCCCTACAGCTACTGGTTCGTGTGCAAGCGCGCCGCGCTGGAGGAACGCCCCGTGCGCCTGTTCCACGACTGGCTGGTTAGGGCGGGCCTGTAGCAGGCACGACTGCCCTTGCTCGATTTTCCGGCGACCGGTCAGATCAGGCCGTAGCGAAGCCCCCGCGCGACCGCGTCGGCCAGCGTGGTCGCGCCGAGCTTGCGCCTCAGATTGCCCGCATGCATGTCCACAGTCGCTAGCGAAATGCCGAGCCTGTAGGCGATCTGCTTGCGCTGCGCCCCTTCCGCCAGCCAGGCGAGAACGTCCCGCTCGCGCCGGGTCAGGCGACCGGAAAAGCCGTCCATGTCGGCATGCAGCCGCGGCGCGATCCGGTCCAGCAGAGCATGGGCCGCGACATTGAGTTCGCCCAGCATACCCTTGATATGCCTGCCGCTGCCGCGCTCCCCTGCGAAGGCAAAGCCGAAATAGCGCCCGCTGGCGGGCGTGGCCCGGGGCACGGTATTGCCGACCAGGGCCACGCCTTCGACGATGCCGTGCCGCGCGCATTCGCGCTGGACAGCGACGGACGACGGATTGAACTCCGCGATCTCGTCCAGCGCCGGCAATCCGATCTCGAAATTCGCCACCGGTTGTGCAGGCGAAAGCAGCGCCGCGCGGCGCAGGATGTAGTCGTGCTCCGACAATTCCTCGATAAATTCTTCGACGAAGGGGTCCGGGAGAAGGGAGCCGCTGAACGCGCGCGCCTGGCCGGACCCCTCCTCATCCAGCATGAAACCGCCGAAATTGCAGTGTTCGACACCGCGCTTGTGAAGATAGGCATAGAATGCGGCGATCGCCCTCTCTTCGCCCGCGCGACCCGCCTCGCCCTGGCTCCGGCAATCGTGCAGTTCCGAGATTAGATCGATGAACTCCGGCCCCATCCCCGCCTCCTGTCGCCGCGAAAATACCCAACTTCTCCTAGATGGCAAACACACCCCTCCGCCGGGAATAACGCGTGTCAGCAGACCGGCTCACTCGACCGGACAAAGACAGGAGGAAACCTTGGACTGGAAATTTGCCTACGGACCCGCGCTCGCCCTGATCGCTACGCCGGTCGCGGCGCAGGAGGCCGATCCGATCGCTGACGAGACCAGGGAGCAGGAGGGAGGCGTGGTCTCGGCGGCCATCGGGGGCGGTACGCTGGGAATCGGACCGGAGGTGGGATGGCGCTTCTCCGACCATATGGGTGTCCGCGCGGACGCGAGTTTCCTGCGTGTCGGTGCCGATCCGTCGAGCGACGATCTGGACTACGACGCCCGGCTGAAGCTGCAATCCTACGGCGCGATGGTCGATGTCTATCCATTCGGCGGCGCGTTCCGCATCTCTGCCGGTGCCCGGATAAACCGCAACCGGGCCGACCTGCTGGCCCAGCTACCGGGCGAGGGTTCGGTCGGCCTGGGCGACGGGACCTATACCGCCGCACAGGTCGGCAGGATTTCCGGGGAAGCGGACGTGAAAGGGTTCGCGCCCGCCTTCACCCTGGGATGGGGAGGATCGAAGCGCCGCGGCATGTTCATCGCGGCGGATGCCGGCGTCCTGCTGCAAGGGTCGGTTCGGGTCCGCGAATTCACCGCAACGGGCACCAGCAGCGGCGATCCAGATTTCCGCGCGGACCTCGAACAGGAACGGCAGGCGATCCAGGACGATGTCGACGATTACAAGGTCTACCCGATCGTCACCCTCAGGATCGGTTATCGGTTCTGAGCATCGGTCCAGGGTGATGGAAAACCGACAATCGCGTTGCCGAACGCATCTTGGCGGAACTGCCGCACATCGCCGCCCTTCGTTGCCCGCGACCGCTCTTTTCGCGCCGCATGCCAAAGCCTGCCCAGTTCGAAATCCACCCAATCAGCGCCGAATGGGTCTAGACCCGATCCGGGATAGAGCGCGAACTCGCCGAACAGCGGGCCGGTGCACCCTTCGAAGAAATCGACGCGCAAGAAGTCACGGCCTTGCGAAAGGATCTCCGCCGCTTCCAGCATCGCCTTCAGGCTGCGCGGCGGCGGAGGCTCGTCACGGCTAGGGACCAGTTGGCGGAAATCGCGATCGTGCAGGATCCAGCGGTGGTCGCTCGCCCTGTCCAGATGGACTTGTATATGCGTCGCCTGGCCCCCGAACACGTAAATCTTGTAATCGACCGGCAGCGTTCGTCCGTCGCCCAGCAGGCATTCCGCCATCAATCCGGCCGGGATGTCGCGATAGGCCCACTCGTCCAGCCAACCGCCGTAGGATCGCCGGCGCCACCGTTCCGAACGGCGCGCCGCCGCTCGCCACTCGGCATCGTTCCTGACCGGCCGGTATTGTTTGCACCCGTGCCTGCTCTTCACCATTGCCGCCGCCCCGAACGGGCGATCCATCGGCATGATCTCTCCCGTCCATAGGAGCGGCAGCACCGCCTCGCGGCCGAGCAGATGCGTCGCCAGTTTCTTCGAGGCAACCTTGTCGAGAAGCTGCGGCTGGTCCGGCGAGCGATCGTTGAGCTTGCGCCACTGGACCCACTCGGTGAAGCGGGTTGGCCGTTCGAGGTCGGGCCGTCGTCCGAAGCGCCAGAGATAGGTCAATTCGACGCGCAACCGCGCGTATCCCTCGCCATGCATCCGCTGCGTCCCCCGACCTTTACCGGAGGACCCGGTAATTCACGCTATGGAATAGTCGATCGGCTTGAAGGTTCCGCCGCACGAATCGTAGGCCGAGCAGGCGGTCAGGCCGATCACGCAATCCATCAGCGCTTCCAGCACGATCCGGTCGCCTGGTTCGGTCGGAGGCGGCAAGACCTGCAGGCGACCGCTGTCCTGTTCGACCGGCACGTTCATGAAGACGTTGAACGCGGTCGGGATGGCGTCCGGTTCGATGCCGTAGGGGGCAAGCGCTTCCGCCAAATTGCCGAAGCAGCCGCGATGAACCGGTTTGTCCGCGTAGAAGTGACGGAACGTCGCCTCGCTGCATGGCGTCAGCAGGAAATCGTGCGTGCCGCAGCTATCCTCCACGATCTCAAGCATCGGATTGGAGCGGTTGGACCACAAGCGGTTGCCTGTGGTGAGCTTGATCGTCTCTTCGTAATCGAAGGTGCGGCCATTGGAGATGACCTCACGCGGATCGGCCTGCGAAAACGCGAGCAAGTCGGACACCTGCCCACCTTCCGGGTCGATCACGGTCAGCCGCTGCCCCTTCTCGACCACGAAGGCGGTGCCGCTGCGCGGCGGAATCGTCTGCGCCCCGCTCATGCGCGCGGATCCCGGAAGGGGCACTGCCATTCCGCGTCCACCTTGCGCCCGCTATACTGGCGCGCCTCGCTGCTTTCGCCATGGCGCGACAGCATCGGGTTGATGTCGCCCGCCAGCGCCACGTCGCGTTCGAGTATCCGCTCGCGCATGCGCTCGTAGCGGCCTTCCTCCCGCAAGCGCTCGAACTGGTCGTGCAGGTTGAACACCAGCGTCGGATTGGGGAAGCGGCGCGCGGGCCGCGATGCGTGGGGATGAAGCCCGACGACGAAGAACGCCTCGCCGCCGAAGCTGAGAGAAAAATCGGGGTGGGTGGGATCCGCGCTGACCTGCCGATCATAATCCTGCCCCAGCCATGCATCCTTGTCGGCGAAGCTCTGCAGACGGGTCCACATCGCCCGTTCGAACGCCTGTTCGTCGAGATCGAGCGGACCCTCGAACACGACCGCTAGACTGCGCAGTTCCTCCCGATTGGCCGGCGCCGCCCAAGCCCATTCGAGTAGCTTGCGGTGCAGTTCCACATCGTTCCAGCCGCTGGTCAGGTCGCGCGCGGTTTCGACCCGCAGATTGTCCCGCGCCAGCGCCGATTTCGCACCCACGCAGGGGAAGTCCGGCGCGCGAATCCTGTCGACGAACGTCTGTGCGAGCGTCTGCTCGCGGCTCTCGGCAATATCCAATCCCATGTCCGAAAAAAGAACGGGACCGAAAAACGGTCCCGCTCCTCACATTAATCAATCTCGGCGCGTTGGGCTCAGGACACCGACGCCTTGGTGATCTTGCCGGGATTGCGCGGCGGCTCGCCCTTGGGCAGCGCGTCGACATGTTCCATGCCGCTCTCGACCTGGCCCCAGACGGTGTATTGCCCGTCGAGGAAGTGCGCGTCGTCGAAGCAGATGAAGAACTGCGAATTGGCGCTGTCGGGTACTTGGGTGCGCGCCATGGAGCAGGTCCCGCGCACATGCGGCTCGCTGTTGAATTCCGCCTTCAGGTCGGGCTTGTCGCTGCCGCTCATCCCGGTGCCGGTCGGATCGCCGCCCTGCGCCATGAAGCCAGGGATCACACGGTGGAACACGACGCCGTCGTAGAAGCCGTCCTTCGCCAGTTCGGTGATGCGCTCGACATGGCCGGGGGCGAGGTCGGGCCGCAGCTTGATGACGACGTCGCCGCCCTCGCCATTGCCGGTATCGAGAGTGAGGGTGAGGGTTTCGTCGGCCATTGCGGTATTCTCCTGATCGTTCGTATCGGGTTTTCGTGTCGCGCGCCGATATAGGGGCGATGCGCACAATGTCACGCCGCGCGGCTTGTCTTTCGTGGGCGCTGGCCTAGAGGCGGGACATGGCGAACGGACCGCGCCCGGACGAACACGACCTGATGCTCGCCGATGCTCCGGCGGACGAAGGCGGTCGCCCCGACGACCGGATCGACGACGATCGCCACGACGAGGAAAACCGGCTGAAGCTGGAATATGTCCGCCAGGTGGTCGATACGCTGGAGGATGGTGACAAGGGGGCGACCTACGATCTGGTCGAGCCGCTTCACCCCGCGGATATCGCCGACCTTCTCGAATTGCTGGAGCCGCCCGCGCGGGCAGAGCTGACGCTCGCGATCGGCGACCTGATGACGGGCGACGTGGTCGCCGAACTGAACGACTACGTCCGCGACGAGATGATGGGCGCCCTGCCCCCGGGCGTCGTCGCGCAGATCGCGGAACAGCTCGAGACCGACGATGCGGTCCAGCTGATCGAGGATCTCGACGCGCCGGACCAGGCGGCCATTCTGGCCGAGATGGAGCCCGAAGACCGGGCCGCGATCCAGAGTGCGCTCGCCTATCCCGAGGAAACCGCCGGTCGCCTTATGAGCCGCGAGCTGGTCGCGGTGCCCGAACACATGCGGGTCGGCGACCTGATCGACTATTTACGCGAGGACGGCGACCTGCCGAACGAGTTCTTCGAGGTCTTCGTGGTCGACGCCGCGCACCACCCGGTGGGTGCCTGCGCGCTCGCCTGGATCCTGCGCGCCCCGCGCCACATCGCGCTGGCCGACGTTATGAAGCGCGATCAGACGCTCATTCCTGCGATGGCCGATCAGGAAGAGGTCGCGCTGATGTTCCAGAAATACGGCCTGATCTCCGCCGCCGTGATCGATACCGAAGGGCGGCTGATCGGACAGATGACGGTGGACGACGTGGTCCACATCATCGCCGAGGAAGCGGACGAGGACGTCATGCTGCTGTCGGGCGCGGGCGATGGCGACATCAACGAGCCTATCCGCGACGCCTATTCCGCTCGCGTCCGCTGGCTGGTCGCGAACCTGGGCACCGCGCTGATCGCCAGCCTCATCATCGCGGCCTTCGGCGCGGCGATCGAACAGCTGGTCGCGCTGGCGATCCTGATGCCGGTAGTCGCCAGCGTCGGTGGCAATGCCGGGACGCAGACCATGGCGGTGACGGTGCGCGCGATCGCGACCAACCAGCTGGTGCAATCCAATACCGGCCGCATGATGTGGCGCGAGATGCGCGTCGCGCTGCTCAACGGCGCGACCATCGCGGTCCTGGTCGGGGTGGCGACGGGGCTGGTGTTCACGGCCAAGCTGGGCGTGGTGATCGCCGCCGCTATGGTGCTCAACGTCTTTACCGCGGGGCTGGCCGGCGTGCTGGTCCCGGTCACGTTCGACCGGCTGGGTCAGGATCCGGCGGTGGCGAGCAGCGTGTTCGTGACGATGATCACCGATTCCATGGGCTTCTTCGCCTTCCTCGGCTTGGCAGTGGCGAGCGGACTGGTCGCCCAAGCGGCTTGAGCGAGGGCCGCGCGGCCCTATCTAGAGCCGCGATGCCGCTGCACATGACCAAGATCGCCTTTGGGGCGAAGAACTACTCCGACATTCGCGGCTGGTTCGACGAGCGGCGCAAACGCGAGATGAAGCTGACCACGCGCTATCTGCCCAAGCGGCACGAGGAAATGGTCGGCGGATCGCTCTACTGGATCTTCGAACACAACATCGTCGGGCGCAGTCCGATCATGGGTTTCGAGCAGACGCCCGAGGGTCGCTGGTGGATCGTGCTGGAGCCGAAACTGATCGCGGTCGAACCCCGGCCCAAACGCGCGCATCAGGGCTGGCGCTATCTGAAACCGGAAGACGCGCCGCGCGATCTTCCCGAAGGGGAGGATCCCGGCGACATCCTCCCGGGAAAGCTCGCCGGAAGATTGCTGAAACTTGGCCTGATCTGAACCGTTGCGGGGTGGATGATCCCACCCTGGTTGCACACTCTGGCCGAGTTCTCGCTTGGCGTCGGCATCGCCAGCGCGCTCTATCTGTTCGCCCGGATGCTCCGCCACCCGCCGAAAATGACCGTCATGGGCTTCGTCTGGCCGCTATGTGGCCTTTTCGCCGGGCCGCTGCTGATCTGGTTCGAACGTCGGTGGGGCCGGGGCGAGGATCCGCCCTGGGCGGTCTCCGTGGCCAAAGGCACCCTGCATTGCGGGGCGGGCTGCACGCTCGCCGACATCCTCGCGGAAACCCTCGCCCTGTTCGTGCCCGCCATCCTGACGGTCTTCGGGCTAGGCTGGCTGTGGCAAGACCATCTCTTCGCGGCATGGACCTTCGACTATGTCCTTGCCCTGGCGATCGGCATCGCATTCCAGTATTTCGCCATTGCGCCGATGCGCGATCTCGGAGTTGGCGAAGGACTGCGCGCGGCGGCGAAAGCCGACGTGCTGTCGCTGACCAGCTGGCAGATCGGGATGTATGGAACCATGGCGCTGGCCCATTTCGTGGTCTTTCCCCGGATAGTAGGCGCACCGGTCGATGCCGGTATGGCAGAGTTCTGGCTGGCCATGCAGGTGGCGATGCTGGGCGGCTTCCTGACTGCCCTGCCGGTCAATCACTGGCTGATAAAGTCGGGAATCAAGGAACGGATGTAGCGCGTCGGAACACCTGCCCGGCCCGCGCCGTTGGTCTGGCAAAGGAGAAACACGACATGCCAGAACGCCAGAGCCGCCACCCCGACAACGAGATGATCGACGCCATGAAGGAGGAGGCGACCCCGTCGCAGCAGAGCTCCAGCGGGGGCGACGTTAACGTCCGCGTCGGCAAGCGGGGCGAGGAACACCGCACCACCGACCCCGACAATCGCGAACCCGTCGTCGGCTCCGACAACCCGGAGCAGGATGCCCGCAAGGGCGAGAAGACGATGGAGGCGATCAAGAAGGGCAACGCCAACTAGCGCATTACCCCCGCGATCGGTCGAGGCACCGCAGCTCATTCACGGCTCGACCGGTCGCGGGGTTGATTCCCATTCTATGGGTGCCACCTGCGTCCTACGCTATCAAAGAACGAAGGGACGGAATTTCATGACATTCACGAAGACCACAACCGCGCTCGCCGGTTTCGCCGCTCTCGCTACGCTCGGCACTGCAGCCAACGCACAGATGATGTCCGAAGGTCAGGCCAAGCCGCAGGCGCAGCCAGCCGCTCCCGCTGCGGACGCCGGTCCGGTAAGTGCCGAGGAAGTCACGAAATTCGCCAAGGTCGTGATGGGCATTCAGCAGATGCAGGGCGAGAACCCCGACATGCAGCCGCAGGCGCAGCAGCAGGCAATCATGGTCTTGCTCCAGGAAAACGACCTGGCACCCGCTCGCTTCCAGCAAATCGCAGTGGCTTCGCGGAGCGATACGGAATTGCAGACCCGCATTGCCACGGCCCTTTCGAAGATGTCCCAGGCCGACGGCTAAATCGGACCGCGCGACTATGAAAAGCCCCGCTCCCACCTCGGGACGCGGGGTTTTTTATGTCCGGATCAGGCGCGGTCGAGCCACCACCGGATCAGCAGGTTCGCGATCGCGGCATCGGGCGGCGGAGCAAACGGCCCGTCCCCGTCGCGGCCCTCGCGGATCGCTTCGGCCACTTCGGCGCGGGTGAACCAACGCGCTTCCTCCAGCTCGGTTTCGTCGAGCGTAATCGCGTCGCCTTGCGCCATCGCATGGCAGCCGATCATCAGCTGACTGGGGAACGGCCAGGGTTGGCTCGCGACGTAGCGCACATCCGCCACCCTGATCCCCGCTTCCTCGAACACTTCGCGCGCGACCGCTTCCTCGATCGTTTCGCCCGGCTCCACGAAACCCGCCAGCGCGGAGAAGGCGCGCGCGGGAAAGCGCGGCTGGCGGCCGAGCAGCAGCCGGTCCTCGTGCTCCACCAGCATGATGGTGACGGGATCGGTGCGGGGGAAATGCTGGGCATGGCATTGCGCGCAGTCGCGCTGCCAACCGCCCTTCGCCAGGTGGGTGGCGGACCCGCAGCGGGCGCAGAAGCGATGGCGTGCGTGCCAGTCGACCAGGCTGCGCGCGCCGCCGTAGATCGCCAGGTCCTCCGCCGGCAATTGCTGCATCGCCTGCCAGCTGCGTGGATCGGCGAAGGGCGGTGCGATGTTGCCGTCGCGCGGCACGGGCGCAAAACACGGCTTGCCATCCCGCAGGCCGAGGAAGACGAGCTCCGTATCCTCGTCGCAATCGGCCAGCGAGCCCCAGGCCAGCCCACCCGCATCGTCGAATTGCGGCAGCAGTCCGTCGAGCCGCAGCACCCGCGCGGAGAACCCGAACTGTTCGGAAAGCAGCTCGGGATTGCCACGGATGTGGTCCGCCCGGTCGATCGGGGAGCCGGAGAAGGCGGGCGGCTTCGGCGCGTCAGCCATTTGTCATCGCCGCCAGATCCTGGCGGACCAGATCGCTGAACTCGCCCTGGATCGGGTAGGCTTCGGACGGCATATATTGCGTGAACAGCGTCGCGCGCAGGCCCGAATCGTAATCCACGAACGCCGCGGTTCCCGCCGCGCCGCCCCAGCCATAGGCATTCCCTTCGACCCGGCCGCCCGCGCCGTAACTGGTCACGCCCATCATCCCGCCTTCCGCCGGAATCTCGACCGTCTTGGGCAGGATGTTGGACGTGCCGACGCGCACCGCCAGCTCGCCCATCACCCGCTTGCCGTCGATCTTGCCATAGCCCAGCAGCATGCGCAGGAACCGGTCGTAATCACGCGGGGAGGACACCAGCCCCGCCCCGCCATAGGGAAACGCGGGCTCGTCGAGATAGACCGAGCCCCTGGCCGGATCGAGTGGCAGGGGCTTGCCCCCCAAGATGCCGTAATTGGTGGTAAGGCGCCCAACCTCGCTCTGCGGTACGCGAAAGAACGTGCTGGTCATCCCGATCGGGTCGATCAGCCTTTCTTTCAGCACGAGGTCGAAAGGCTTGCCCTCGATCACCTCGATCACCCGGCCCATCAGGTCGAGCGCGACCGAGTAACTGAATTTCGTACCCGGCTGCAGGACCAGCGGCACGGTGGCGAGCCCGTCGGCAAAGGCCTTCAGGCTGGCGACGGGCTTCCCGCGATCGAGCTCCGGGAGCGGCAGCTTGGTCACTTGGCCGGGGACGAGGCCCAGCCGTTCGTACTCGGTCTTGATCGGACCCTGCTGGATGATCGAATAGCCCAGGCCCGCGGTATGGGTCAGCAACATGCGGATCGTGATCGGGCGCTCCGCCGGCTCCAGCGCGTCGGGCGCGATCGAGCCGTCGTAGGTCTTCTGCACCTTCATCTCGGAGAAAGCGGGCAGGATTTCGGCCAGCGGCTGGTCGAGGCCCATTTTGCCTTCGTCGATCAGCTGCATTGCGCACATGCCGGTCAGCGGCTTCGTCATCGAGTAGATGCGATAGAGGCTGTCGATGTCGGCCTTGGCCGCGCCGCCCAGCGCCAGCGTGCCGCGTGCGATCACCTGCGGGTCGGGCGTCTGGCCCCAGCCGAAGGTGGCGAGCATGTTCGCGACCTTGCCGCTGGAAACATATTCCTCGATCGCGGCCCTGACCGACGGGAATGCCGGTGCGAGAGGCGGTTTAGCCCAGGCCGCGCGGCCCAGCGGATGCGCCGCCAGCACGCCCGCCGCCCCGAGCCAGCCCGCGCCACGAAGGAGCGCGCGGCGATCGAGTGCGGTGCCGAATTCGCGATAGGCCATGGAAATCCTCCTCCCGGTTTCTCTTTGCGACCTTTTCTGCGGCCTGGCGTGCGCCCGGTCAATCCGCTCTTGCAGGCGAAGCGTGTATTACCTAGCTAGAACACATGCTGAATATCATCTCGATCCTGATCGGGCTCTTCTCGCTCGTCATCGTCATCCCCTCCTCCATTCCTCTCCTTGGTTGGGGCAACTGGTTCGCCCTGCCGGTGATCGCGGTGGGCGTCATCGTCGGCGCGCTCTCGTCCAAGAATGGCGGGCGCAATTTCTGCCTGATCGTCGGGCTGATCGCGATCGTGCGCCTGATGATCGGCGGCGGTATCTTCTAGGCCGTTTGCCGCGCGGCCAGCACGCGCCGCGCCGCCTTCAGGAACAGGGTCGGCAGGCCGAGGGTCTCGATTTCCGCAACCGGATACCACGACCCGTTGCCTGTCTCCCCCGGCGGGCCGCCGACCCGTTCCACCACTTCCAGCTCGATGTCGAAATGGGTGAAGCCGTGGCGCACCAACCCGCGCGTTTCCCATTCGCCCGGGAGTGGCGGCTCGCCATTCCCGTCGCCTTTCGCGGACCAGCCATCGTCGGGCAGCCCACGCATCCCCCCGAGCATACCCTTCCCCGCCCGCTCGACCAGCAGGACCTGCCCCTCCCGCTCGATCCAGAAACACCTGCCCTGCCGCAGCGGCTTCGCCTTCTTCGGCGGCTTGACGGGGAAGCGTTCGGGATTGGCCACCCGGCCCGCACAACGTTCCGCCAGCGGACACAGCAGGCACTTGGGCGCGCGGGTGGTGCAGATGGAGGAACCGAGGTCCATCATCGCCTGCGCGAAATCGCCCGCCCGCCTGCCGGGCGTGATGCTATCGGCCGCCACCGCGATCTCGCGCTTCGCACCGGGCAGTGGGGTGTCGATTGCGAACAGGCGCGTCACCACGCGGATCACATTGGCGTCCACCGCGACTGCGCGCCGTTCGAACGCGATCGCGGCGATCGCGGCAGCGGTGTAGTCGCCCACGCCGGGCAATTCGCGCAGACCGGCTTCGGTATCCGGGAAGCCCCCCCGCGCAGCCACCAGCCGTGCCGCCTTCAGCAGATTGCGCGCGCGCGAGTAGTATCCCAGCCCCGCCCACGCCGCCATCACCTCCTCGTCCTTCGCGCCGGCGAGTTGATCCACGCTCGGCCAGCGCCGGGTGAAAGCGGCAAAATAGGGTTTCACCGCGGCAACGGTGGTCTGTTGCAGCATGATTTCCGACAGCCACACGCGATAGGGATCGGGCGGCGGGGTACCCGGCGGCGCGCGCCACGGCAGGTCGCGCGCATGGCGATCGTACCAGGCGAGCAGTTCGGTCGCGATCGGCGGCGGGTTCGCGCTGGCAGTCACGCGGCGGCTATGGCATGACGGCGGCAGGGATGGAACGGGACGCGAAACCGAAAGCGCCGGCGAAGCGCAAGGCCACCTCGGCCCGCCAGTACGAGCGGCCGCGCGGTGGCTCCGCGCGCGCGGTCGGCGACCTGATGCCGCATATCGGGCGCACCGCCTTCCGCCGCTTCGGCTTCGTACAGAGCTCGGTCGTCAGCCGCTGGCCCGAAATCGTGGGGGAACGGCACGCGCGCGTCTGCGCGCCGGAATCGATCCGCTTCCCTCCAGGCGAGAAATCCGATGGCATCCTGCAACTGGTGGTGTTGCCCGCGCACGCGCCGATCATCCAGCACGTGATCCCCGAGCTCATGGAGCGGGTGAACCGCTTCTTCGGCTACAAAGCGGTGGCCAAGGTGAAGATGCGGCAAGGCGCGGTTCAGGCACCCCCGCTAGAGGAAAAGCCCAAGGCGCCGCCTTCGCTCAAACCCATCCCGATGGAACTGGGGGATTCGCTGCGCGATATCGGCGACCCGGAGCTGCGGGCGGTGCTGGAAGGGCTGGCGCGCAGCCTGGGCGGGCAGGAGACGTAAGAGATGCGCAATACCATCCGGGCCGTGCTGCTGGTGGTGGCAGCCCTGGGCACCATCGCCGCGACCAAGGGCAACTGGCTCGCCACCACCGAGGCGGGTGACGTGTGGCATAGCGTCGGCAACCCCGATGCGCCGGTCAAGCTGGCCGAATATATCAGCTACACCTGCCCCCATTGCGGCGATTTCGCGCGTAGCGGAGAAGACGCGTTGAAGCTGGCCTATATCCCCACCGGGAACGTGCAGGTGGAGGTGCGGCATTATATCCGCGACGATGTCGACCTGACGGCGGCGCTGCTCGCCTGGTGCGGCAAGCCTGACGATTTCACGCGCAATCACGCGATCCTGATGCATGCCCAGCCGCAGTGGCTGGCGGCGCGGCAGGCGACCAGCGCGGGACAGCGGCAGCGCTGGGAAACGGGCACCACGCTGGAGCGGCGACGCGCGATGGCGCGGGACCTGGGTTTCTACGAGCTGTTCCGCGACCGCTACACCACGCCGCAGCTCGACCGTTGTCTGGCCGACGATGCGCTGGCCGACCGGCTGGAGGCGTCGACGCAAAGCTATCGCGACGACATCGGGGTGACGGGAACGCCCAGCTTCACGCTGAACGGCGTGCTGCTGGCAGGAACCTACAGCTGGGACATGCTCGCCCCCCAAATCGACGCGCGCCTGCCCGCGAGCGCCACCCCGGCGCGGCCGGTGCCGGTCGCGACCGACTGATCCTGTGGATACCGCGCCCGGCGCCTTTGCCCGATGCGGGCGGCGGGCTAGACTTCCCTTCCGAAATTGCGAGGACTCCGTTCGATGATTGCCCAGTTCCGTTCCGCCCTAGCCGTCATGGCGCTCCCCCTGGCACTCTCGCTGGCCGCATGCGGCGATTCCGCCAGCGAAGCGAGTGCGGCGGCGCAGAGCGAGCCGGTGGCCAAGGTCGCGGCACCCGCCGGCGCGCAATGGGTCGATACGGTCAAGACCACGCCGGAAGGCGGCTGGCTGGTCGGCAATCCCGACGCCCCGATCAAGCTGGTCGAATACGGCTCCGTCCTATGCCCCGCCTGCGCCGCCTTCGGCGTCCAGGGCATGGAACCGCTGATGAACGATTACGTGAATTCGGGCCGCGTTTCCTACGAATTTCGCAGCGTCCTGATCCATGGCACCGCCGATCTTGTGGTCGTGGCGCTGGATGCGTGCGGCCCGCCCGAGGCGGTGGTTCCGCGGGCGGAAGCGGTATGGCAGAACCTGCCCGAAGTTATGGAAGGGCTGCAGGGTAACGCCCAGGCGGCCGAGGCGGCGATGCAGCTGCCCGAAGACCAGCGCTTCGTCGAATATGCCGCGCGCACCGGCCTGCTCGATTATTACGCCAAGCTCGGCCTCAATCGCGATCAGGCGCGCCAGTGCTTGGCCGACGCCGGCAAGATGCGCAGCATGGCGGAGCAGATGCAGGAACAGGCGGGCAAGGACAATGTCCAACGCACGCCGACCTTCCGCGTCAACGGACGCGAGGTCGAAGCCAGCAGCTGGGCGCAGCTCGAACCGCTGCTGCAGCGCGCCGGGGCGCGCTAGGACGACAGACCCGCGCGCATGGAGATCCGGCGGCTCAAGCTCAGCGGTTTCAAGAGCTTCGTCGAGCCTGCCGAACTTCGCATCGAACCCGGGCTGACCGGGGTCGTCGGCCCCAATGGCTGCGGCAAGTCCAACCTGCTGGAGGCGCTGCGCTGGGTGATGGGCGAGAACTCGCCCAAATCCATGCGCTCGGGCGGGATGGAGGATGTCATCTTCGCCGGGACCGAGGCGCGCCCGGCACGCGACTTCGCCGAGGTCGTGCTGCAAGGCGTGGATGGCGAGGGGGAAGAGCTCGACGTCACGCGCCGCATCGAGCGCGGCGCGGGCAGCGCCTACCGCGTCAACGGCCGCGACGTGCGCGCGAAGGATGTGGCGCTGACCTTTGCCGATGCCGCCACCGGCGCGCACAGCCCCGCGCTCGTCAGCCAGGGCAAGATCGCGCAGGTGATCGCGGCCAAGCCCGCCGAACGGCGCATGATGCTGGAAGAAGCGGCGGGGATCGCGGGGCTTCACGTCCGCCGCCGCGATGCCGAGAGTAAGCTTCGCCAGACCGAGGCCAATTTGGCCCGGCTGGAGGACCTGATGGCGGGGCTCGACAGCCAGATCGCCTCGCTGCGGCGGCAGGCGAAGCAGGCCGAGCGCTATCGCACGCTCTCCGAAGAGATCGCCGTGGCGGAGGCGCGCGTGCTCTACGCCCGCTGGCGCGATGCCGCCGCCGCCGCCGAGGAAGCGCGCGCGGAGGCGAAGCGCGCCGACGCAAGCGTCGCCGAGGCGCAAGCCAGAGCGAGCGAGGCACAGAAGGCGCAGCGGATCGCCGCCGAAACCCTTGCCCAGGCGCGCGACGAGCTGGCCGACCGCCGCGACGACGCCTCGGCCCATGGGCACCGCATGACCGCGCTGACCGACCAGCTCGAAGCGGCGGAGGAACGGCTTGCCGACCTCGACCGGCAGAAGGCTCGGCTGGAGGAGGATCGGGGCGAGGCCGACCGGCTGACGCGCGACGCGGCGGAGGCCCTGCGCAAGCTGGAGAGCGATCTCGCGGCGGCGCGCACCGCGCTGGAGGAGGACGAGGCACGCCGCCCCGCCCTCGCCCGGCAGGTCGAAACGGCCGAAAGCGCGGCGCGCGCCGCCGAACTCGCGCTCGCGCGCGCGACCGCCGATCACGCCGGGGTCGAGGCCGACTGGCGCGTCGCCGAAGCGACGATCGAACAGGCGCGCACACGCCTCGAACGCCTCGATGCCGAGATGCGCCGACAGGCTGAAACCCGCCGGGCGCTGGGCGCACAGGGCGATCCCGACGCAGCGGTAGCGGCGGCGCAGCGCGAGAGCGAGCGCGCGGCGGAGCGCGCCGAGACGCTGCGCGCCGACGTCTCCCACCTGCGGGAGGAAAAGGATGCCCTGCGCGAACGGCGCGACGCGGCGGCGGATCAGCTCTCCGTAGCGCAGGCCGAACTGACCGGGCTCGAACGCGAACACAACGCGCTCGACCGCGACCGGCAAGCGCGCGAGCGGCAGGCGAAAGGTCATGCGAAACTGCCTGCCGCGCTCGACCGGGTGCGCGCGGCGCCGGGCTACGAGCGCGCGCTGGCCGCGGTGCTGGGGCGCGATGCCAAGGCCCTGCTCGGCACGCCCGAGGGAGAGGCGGAGGGCCGCTACTGGACCGGGCGTGACGGTGCTGTGCCCCCTGCCGTGTCCGACAGCCTCGCCGCGCAGGTCACCGATTGCCCGCCCCAGCTCGCGGCGCGGCTGGCGCTGGTCCATGTCGCCCATGCCGACGACGGTCGCACGCTCGCGCCCGGTGAGTGGCTGGTGACGACGGGCGGGCGCCTGCGCCGCTGGGACGGTCTCGTCGCGGACGGCGAAGGGGCCGCCGAAGCGGCGCGGCTGGAAGCGGCGAACCGGCTCGCCGAACTCGAACAGGCATTGCCTAGCCACCGCGCGGCGCGCGACGAGGCGAAGGCTGCACAGGACGACAGCGCCGTGCAGCTCGCGGAGGCGCAAGCCGCGCTTGTCCGCACAGAGCGCGAGGCGCAGGACGCCGCCGAGACCGAGCGACAGGCGCTGCGCGCGCTCGATCAGGCGGAGGCTGCGCGCGAGCGGCTGGCGGCGCGGCTGGCCGAGCTCGCCGAGGCCGAAGCCGCCACAGCGGAGCAGCGCGAGCAGGCCGCAGCCGAGTTGGCGGACGCCACGGAGCGGCGCGACCGGCTGCCCGACCCCGCCGCGGGTCGTGCGAAACTCGAAGCGGCGCAGGCGAAGAACGAGGCCGGCCGCTCCGCCATCCAGGCGTCGCTGGCCGAACTCGCCGCGCTCGACCAGTCGCTCGCCGTCGGGCGCGAACGCGTCGGTGCGCTCAAGAGCGATCAGGCGAACTGGCAGGCGCGCTCCGGCGAGGCGGCGCGGCGGCTTGCCGGCATGGAAAGCCGCTTCGAGGAAATCGCCGGCGAACGCGCGGTCATCGCCGCCAAGCCGGAGGGGCTGATACGCGAGATCGAGCAAGGCGATGCCGTCCGCGCCCGCCTGACCGCTGCGTTGGAGGAAGCACAGGGCAATGTCGTGGCGGCGCAGGAGAAAGCGGACGCGGCCTCCGGCGCGCTGGACGCGGCCAACGAGGCCCTGTCGTCTGCGCGCGAATCCCGCGCCGGGCTTACCGCGCGGGCGGAGAACGAAGAGGGTCGACGCACGGAAATGGCGCGGCTTTCGGGTGAGCGCTTTCAGTGCCCCCCGCCCCTGCTCGGCGAACGGTTCGGCTTCGACACCGAGACCGTCGCGGATCGCGATGCCGAGGCACAGGTGCACGAGCGCCTGGTCGCCAGCCGCGAGCGGATCGGGCCGGTCAACCTGGTGGCCGCCGACGAGCTCGAGAAGATCGAGCGGGAGCACGGCGCAAGCGCGGAAGAACAGGCCGAACTCGCCGAAGCGGTGCATCGCCTGCGCGGTTCGATCGGCAATCTCAACCGCGAGGGGCGCGAGCGGCTGCGCGAGGCGTTCGAGCGGGTCGACACCCATTTCCGCCGCCTGTTTACCAAGCTGTTCGAAGGCGGGAGTGCGCATCTGGCGCTGGTCGACAGCGACGATCCGTTGGAGGCGGGGCTGGAGATATTCGCCCAGCCCCCGGGCAAGAAGCTGCAATCGCTAACCCTGCTGTCCGGCGGCGAGCAGGCGCTGACCGCGATCGCGCTGATCTTCGGCCTGTTCCTGACCAATCCTGCCCCGATCTGCGTGCTGGACGAGGTCGATGCGCCGCTGGACGATGCCAATATCGACCGCTTCTGCGACCTGCTCGACGCCATGGTCCGCGAAACCAGCACCCGTTATCTGATCGTCACCCACAATGCCGTGACGATGAGCCGGATGCACCGCCTGTTCGGCGTCACCATGATGGAGCGCGGCGTGTCGCGCCTGGTCAGCGTCGACCTGGGCGAGGCGGAACGGATGGCAGCGGAGTAACACCGCCATCAGAAACGTTCCAATCCGGGAAATCTGCGATGAACCGATGAAACCAAACACCCCTTGCGATCATTGAGCCCGCAAAAGCCGGTATTGTGGGTTCCCGGGGGATTATGAGTATCGATTTCGAGCACGTCCTTGGCGCTTCGCCGAACCCGTATGTGATTCTCGATACCGATCTGGTCATCGTCTGGATGAACGATGCCTATTGCGCGCAACCATGCGTGGGCGTGGCGATCTCGCAGGGCAAAAGATGTTCGACGCGTTCCCCAGCGAAGAGGGGAGCGAGAGCCACCAGCTGCTCAAATCGTCTCTCGATCGCGTACTGAAAACGGGCGAGCCGGACGAACTCGCCTTGATTCGCTACGATATCGAAAACCCCGACGGATCGACCGATGCCCGTTACTGGAGCGCCACGCACACCCCGATCCACGAAGGCGGGCAGTTGCGCTATATCCTGCAACATACGGTCGATGTGACCGAGGTCGAGAAGCTGCGACAACACAAGGATGCCATGGGCATCTTTCGGCGCGCCAAGAGTGTGCAGGACGAAAACCGCACATTGCGGGACGAGACGCGAAGGCTGCTCGCGTTATTCCATCAGGCACCGGGATTCACGGCGGTATTGATGGGAACCGAGCATCGCTTCGCCATGGCGAACGAGGCATATCGCGAACTCGTGGGCAGAGCCGACGTCGTGGGGCGCACGGTGGAAGAGGCGCTACCAGAGGTTGCCGACCAGGGTTTCATCGAAGTGCTCGATAACGTCTATCGCACCGGCGAACCCTATTTCGGTCGCCGCGAGGAAGTCTTCCTGGTGCCGGAGGGCGAGAGCGAACCGCGGTCGCGCTTCCTCAATTTCGTCTTCCAGCCGGTTCTCGATGACGACGATCTCGTTCGCGGAATAATCATCCAGGGCAACGACGTAACCGACGAGGTGCTCTCGCTGGAGCGGCAGCAATCGCTGGTCAACGAGCTTAATCACCGGGTCAAGAACACGCTGGCGATCGTGCAGGGGCTCGCCATGCAATCCTTTCGCACCGCCGAAACGGAGCGTGGGCGCGCGGTGTTCGAGGCCCGGTTGCGGACGTTGGCGACGGCACACAATCTCTTGACCGAGGGGTTCTGGGGTGCGGCCGAGGTTGCAGATGTCGTGCGGCAGTCCGCCGAGACCACGGCGAGAGATGCGCTGGCACGGATCGATTTCTCGGGCGATCTGGTGCGATTGCCCCCGCAAACGGCCGTTTCCCTTGCGATGATCATCCACGAATTGTGTACCAACGCCATGAAATACGGTGCTCTATCCAATGAAAGCGGCTCCATCGCGATACGGTGGCACGTCGTCGAGAACGGAGCGAAGGCCTTGGTGTTCGAATGGAAGGAACAGGGCGGGCCCGCCGTAACGCCCCCCGAAAGGCCGGGTTTCGGCACGCGGCTTATCTCGCGCGGCGTCTCCGATCGTGCCACCGGTTCGGCCGAGGTCGCTTACGAGCCGGATGGGTTGCGCTTCTCGATGCGGGCGGAGCTGGAAGCGGCATGAATCTGGCGGGAAAGCGCGTGCTATTGGTGGAAGACGAGGTCATCATCGGGTTCGCGCTCGACGACATGATTTCGGATGAAGGCGCGCAAACCACGCTCGTCGCATCACGCGCCGATGCGGAGCGGGCGCTCGCCGAAACGGATTACGACCTCGCAATCATCGACGTGAATCTGAACGGCGACCTCAGCTATCCGCTGGCCGATGTCCTGACGGAAAAAGGTTGTCCGTTCATCTTCGCCACCGGTTACGGCAACGTCACCCACCCCGACCGGTTCGCGAAAGTACCCACGGTCGGCAAGCCGTATAATCTGGCGACGATCATGCAGGCCACGACAGGGGTTTTGTAGCTTCCGACGCGATAGCACCGGCATCGAGAAGGTGGCAAAGCCCGGCCAGCTTCCGCATCCGCAAAAAAACCGGGAAGGCCGTTCTATGCGTTCAGTGCTTTCGCTAGACCGTCGCGGATATCCGTCAGTTCCGACAGCAAGTCGCTAGCGATCGTGGCGTTTTTCGCGTCGCGCCCTTGGTCCGGCGCAGCCTCTGCCGTGTCTGTTTGCGGCGCGCTTTCGGTCCTACCCGCGACATCGGAGCGGCCATCCGCAATGGCCTGGCGCGCACCCTTGATGGTGTAGCCCTCGACATTGACCAGCCGGTCGATCGCTTCGACCAGTGCGACGTCGGAGGTTCGATAATACCGCCGGTTGCCGCTGCGCTTGAGCGGCTGGAGCATGGGAAACTGTTCTTCCCAATATCGCAGGACATGCGGGCGGATGTTCAGCGCGGCACTGACTTCGCCGATGGTGCGCAGCGCCCCTTCGTCCTTGCCGTCCTCGAACCGCGCCGCCACCGCCTTAGAGCCCCGAGATGCGATCCCGCAGGATCTGGCTGGCGCGGAACGTCATCACCCGGCGCGGGGTGATCGGCACTTCCTTGCCCGTCTTGGGATTGCGACCGATGCGCTCGCGCTTGTCGCGCAGCACGAAGGTGCCGAAGCCGGATATTTTCACATTCTCGCCGCTTTTCATGGCTTCGCACATGTGGGCGAGGATCGATTCGACCAGGTTCAGCGACTCCGCGCGGCTAAAGCCCATCTTGCGGTTGATGGTCTCGGCCAGATCGGCGCGGGTCAACGTGCCTTGGGAACGGGACATATTCGGTCAAATCTCCTGCTCTTTCGGTGCGGACCCGCGGTAAAATCCAACATAGATTAAACAATTAGACCCTAGACCGCAAACCGTACCTCGGGGCAATCCCCTAATGACACAGCTTCGCCAACCCCTGCCGGATCAGTACCGCGCGAGGCTGGCACCCCAAGTGAAGCCGCCGCCCATCGCCTCGAACATCACGAGATCGCCGCGGGCGATCTTGCCCGAACGCACGCCGTGATCGAACGCCAGCGGCACCGACGCGGCCGAGGTGTTAGCGTGCTGGTCCACGGTGACGATCACCTTCTCCGGCGGCAGGCCCAGCTTGCGCGCCGTGGCGTCCAGGATGCGGGCATTCGCCTGATGCGGCACGACCCAGTCGATTTCCTCCGCCGTCAGCCCCGCACCGTCCAGCACCTCGCCCAGCACCTGGGCGAGATTGACGACCGCGTGGCGGAATACCTCGCGCCCCTTCATCCGCAGATGGCCGACGGTCTGCGTCGTCGAGGGACCGCCATCGACATAGAGGAGATCGTGCTGCGCCCCGTCGGCATGGAGCGCCGAGGCGATGATGCCCGGTGCGCCCGCCTCGTCCCCGACCTCCTCGGCTTCCAGCACCAGCGCACCCGCGCCGTCGCCGAACAGCACGCAGGTGGTGCGGTCTTCCCAGTCGAGGATGCGGCTGAAGGTTTCCGCGCCGATCACCAGCGCGCGCTTCGCCATTCCTGTGCGCAGCATCGCATCGGCGGTGGTGAGCGCGTAAAGGAAGCCGGAGCATACCGCCTGCACGTCGAAGGCGATGCCGCCGGGCGTGCCCAGCGCGGCCTGCACCTTCGTCGCCGAGGCAGGAAAGGTATTGTCGGGGGTAGAAGTCGCCAGGATGATCAGCCCGATCGAATCCGCGTCGAAGCCCGCATCGTCCAGCGCGGCACGAGCCGCGTCGGTCGCGAGGCTGGCGGTGGTCTCCCCCTCGCCCGCGAGATAGCGCTGGCGGATGCCCGTGCGCTCCACGATCCATTCGTCGGTAGTATCGACGCGCTCGGCCAGCTCGGCATTGCTGACGCAGCGCGCCGGCAGGGCGGAGCCGGAGCCCCGGATAACGGAACGGATCATTTCGCCTCCGCTTCGCCGCCATGCGCCCAGCCGCTCCGGTTGAGCTGGGCGAGATCGTCGGCCACGCGTTTGGTCAGGTCTTCCTCCAGCAGCCGGGCGGCGACGGCGACGGCATGCGCCACGCCCTTCGCGCTGGCGCTGCCATGGCTTTTCACAACCACGCCGTTGAGGCCCAGGAAGACCGCGCCATTGTGGTTGTTCGGGTCGAGATGGTGGCGCAGCAGCTCGGTCGCCGGACGCGAGACGAGGAAGCCGATCTTGGAACGCAGCGAGCTGGTGAAGGCGTTGCGCAGCAAGTCGGTCACGAAGCGCGCCGCACCCTCGATCGCCTTGAGCGCAATATTGCCCGAAAACCCGTCCGACACCACGACGTCCACTTCGCCGCGATTGATCTTGTCGCTTTCGATGAAGCCGTCGAAAGTCAGCGGCAGGTTCTTTGCAGCCTGCAGGGTCGCCGCCGCATCGCGCAGTTCCGGCGTACCCTTCTGCTCCTCGGTCCCGATGTTCAGCAGGCGCACGCGCGGCGCGGTGAAGCCGTTGACGATGCGCGAATAGGCCGCGCCCATGATCGCAAACTGGACGAGGTTGCGCGCATCGGCTTCCGTGTTGGCGCCCAGGTCCAGCATGACGGCATCGTGTTCGGCCAGGGTCGGCAGCAGCGCGGCGAGCGCCGGGCGGTCGATCCCCGGCATCGTGCGCAGCGCCAGCTTGCTCATCGCCATCAGCGCGCCGGTATTGCCGGCGCTGACCGCGGCCCCCGCCTTGCCTTCCTTCACCGCGTTGACGGCCAGACCCATGCTGGTGGATTTGGCCCGGCGCAGTGCGCGGGACGGCTTCTCGTCGCCGCCGACGACATCCTCGCAATGCAGGATTTCGGACGCCGCACGCAGATTGGGGTGATGTTCCAGCGCCGCTTCGATGCGCGCGCGGTCGCCGACCAGCAGGAACTGGAAGCGGTCGTGATCCCGGCGGGCGAGAGCCGCGCCGTCGATCATCACGCGCACGCCTTCGTCACCGCCCATCGCGTCGACAGCGATACGCGGCAAAGTCATGGCGCTCTCCTGATTATGGGGCCGGGGCCCCGGATCGTCAGAGGCTCGGCGCGAGAACTTCGCGACCGTTGTAGAAGCCGCAATGCGGGCACAGATTGTGCGGGCGCTTGAGCTCGCCGCAATTGCTGCATTCGTGGAAGGCCTCGACCTTCAGCGAATCGTGGGAGCGGCGATTGCCGCGACGATGCGGCGATACTTTTCTTTTTGGGACAGCCATGGCGGCACCTGTTCCTGCGAAATACGTCTAAATCTATGTCTTGGACCGCTTAGGCGAAGGCCGGAGCGCGCACAACCCATGGGGTCGGACGCCCTTAGAAGCCCAGCCGAGCGGGGAAGCAGCGCCCTATAGCGTGATTCCGGCGCAATGCAACCGGTTCGAGCCCTAACCTGCCAGCGCAGCGTCGCCCACGAAGGGATTGCTCTGCCGTTCGCGGCCGAAGGTGCTGGTCGGGCCATGGCCGGGAATGAAGGTGATATCGTCGCCCAGCGGCCACAGCTTGCCCGTGATGGCGTCGATCAGATCCTGGTGATTGCTCATCGGAAAGTCGGTGCGCCCGATGCTACCCTGGAACAGCACGTCGCCCACGATCGCAAAACTGCTGGGCCGATGGACGAAGACGACATGGCCCGGCGTGTGACCGGGGCAATGGAACACATCGAGCGTCAGTTCGCCCACGGTCACCTGATCGCCGTTTTCGAGCCAGCGGTCGGGTTCGAAGGGCTCGCCCGGCGTGCCGAAGCGCGCCGCATCGTCCGCGAGGCGGGCGATCCAGAACCGGTCCGCCTCCTGCGGCCCCTCGATCGGCAGGCCCAGCTCCTTCGCCAGCACACCCGCCTGCCCGCAATGGTCGAGATGACCGTGCGTAATCAGGATCTTCTCGAGCGTCACTCCGGCGCGCTCCACGCCCGCCTTCAACCGGTCCAGATCACCGCCGGGATCGACCAGCGCACCGCGCATGGTCTTCGTACACCAGATCAGCGAGCAGTTCTGCTGCAACGGGGTGACGGGGATGATCGCGGCCTTCATCGGCGGCTGGGTCTGGCTATCGGGCATGGGCAACGATGTGGCCGCAGGTCCGCCGCGATGCAAGCTCAGACGGTCCGTCGAGCTTGGCGGACCTCCGACACGATCTCGACCGCTTCGCGCAAGACATACAGCCCGATCGCCGCACCTACGATCAGGTCGAAATAGCCGATTCCGGTCGCGAGCACGGCCAGGCCGCTGGCGATGACCGCGGCATTCGCCACCACGTCCGCCCGGGTGAATATCCACGCTGCGCGCAGATGCACCTCTCCCCGGCGATGCGTTGCCAGCAGACGCAGCACGATTACGTTCACCACCAGCGCAATCGAGGCGACCGCGATCATCCAGGGCCCCTCTGGCGCGGCCCCCGCAAAGAAGCGCCGCGCCACCTCCGCCAGCAGCCCTAGGCCAAGTGCGAACAGCGCGATGCCGCTGCCCAATGCCGCATTAGCCTTGAAGCGGGACGATGCGCCGATCGCCACCAGCGCGATTGCGTAGACGGCAGCGTCCGAAAGCATGTCGAGCCCGTCGGCGATGAGCCCGGTCGACCCGGCGCGCAGGCCGCTCGCCAGTTCGACGACGAACATTACCGCGTTCAGCGCCAGCGCGATACGCAGCGCATGCTTCTGCGCAGCCGTTTCCAGCGCGGGGGGCTCGCATCCGCAATCGCTCATGCGTAAGGACCTTGCATTGCTGGCGGCGCGCCGCGGCCGAGGAGGAAGTGGGCGCGGATCATAGCCGCCCGCCTTTCCAGACCACACGGCCGACCACCTCGACCTCGCTCAGATCTACCTCCAGCGCGGGATAGGCACGGTTCTCGCTCAGCAGAGTTATCCGCCCCTGCCCCGCCAGCGCCACCCGCTTGACCAGCAAGCTGTCGTCCATCCGCACGATATGGATCGCATCGCGCAGCGGGCGCGGGGTGCGATCGACCAGAATTTCGTCGCCCTTGCGGAGCAGCGGCTCCATCGAATCGCCTTCCACCGTCAGCACCGACAGCATCCTGGGGTCGAAGCCATTGTCGCGCAGCCAGCGGGCGGAGAAGCCGAAATGGTCGAACGGTTTCTCGCCCTGCGCGAATTGGCCTGGTCCTGCCGACGCGGCGATCCCCAAACGCGGGATGGCGACGAAGGATTTATCCGCCTTTCCGCCGCCCGCATAGGAATTTTCCTCCCGACCGCCCAGCTCGCTTTCCGCCACGCCAAAGAATTCGGCCAGCCGCCGCCGGTCGCCTTCCTCCAGCTTGCGGGGACTGCCCTTGCGCACGAACTGCTGCAGATAGCTGGGATTGCGCCCGATCATTTCCGATAGCGCGGCAAGGCTGGCGCGCTTTTCCTGCGCCAAGGCGAGCAGGCGCTCGCGCGGTTCGGATGATGGATCGGACGTCATGATCGTCCACCCTCCCTATCAGTAGGAAAAATCCTAGACAAGTAGGATTTCGAGTGGAACGAATCAGAACAGAACAGGAACACAGATTCGCAGCCTTCGGAGATCCTTCCATGCTGATACGCCGTATCGAGCGATTCCTCAGGGAATTCGACATGCCCGCGACCAAGTTCGGTCGCCTCGCCGCGCACGATCCGCGCTTCGTGCTCGACCTCAGGAACGGGCGCGAACCGCGCAGCGGCACCGTGTCCCGGATCGACCGGTTCATGACCGACTGGCGGAGCGCGCGCCATGCATGAGGAACGCCCCCTCCCCCGCCGCCCGCGCGCCCGTCGTACCCCCGCCGACCGCCTGCGCGCCGCGCTTCTCGCCCTGGCCGATGGTCACGGGATCGTTCGCGCGCATCGAGAAACCCCTTGGGCCAGCATCACCTTCGCCGGGGCGCGGCACCGTGTGGTGTTGTGTTTCGAAGGCGCGGAAGCCATCGCGGCAGGCGAGCAATTCAGCGCCGACCTGCCCGAACACGAGTTCACGATCCCCGGCCAGCTGGTCGCCGATGCCACCGTTGTAGAGGTGGACCATGTGCTGCTGCCCCAGCCGCGCCTGACCGTGACCGCCGAGCTACTGCTGCTCGAAGATGTCTAGCCGCTAATACCCAAGCGACAGGTCGAAGCGCGGCTCGAGCGGTTCGCCCTTTACCCAGCGATGGCAGTTCTCGACAAAACGGGTCGCGGCGCGTTGAAACATCCTGGTCTGCGCGCGGCCCGACAGGTGCATGCTCAGATGCGCGCGCTCGACATCCCATAGCGGGTGATCGGCGGGCAGCGGCTCGGGCGTCATCACGTCGAGAAACGCCCCGCCCAGCCGCTTTGCCTCCAGCGCGTCGATCAGCGCGGGCTGGTCGATCACGCTGCCGCGCGCGATGTTCACCAGGACGGCGGTGTCCTTCATCGCGGCGAGTTCGGGCGCGCCGATCATGCCCTCGGTCTCCGGTGTCGCGGGCACGGCGAGGACGATCCAGTCGAACGCGCCCAGCCGGTCGCGCCATTCGTCCGGCCCCAGCGCGTTTTCGCCGCCGGAGCGCCGGACGACCGTGACCTCCATCCCGAACGCCCGCAGCCGCGGTTCGATCAGCCGCCCGATCGCGCCGTAGCCGAGCAGCAGGACCCGCCCGCCTTCCAGCTCCATCTTGCCCGGCGAATCGGACAGCCATTCGCGCGCGTCGCGCGCGCGGACCACGTCGTCATAGCCCTTCGCATGGACCAGCATCCCCATCACGACATATTCGGCGATGGTCACGGCGTTGATCCCCGCCCCGTTGGTGACGGTGACGCCGCGTGTCCGCAGCAGGTCGAGCGGCAGGAAATCGAGCCCCGCATAGATCGAGCTCAGCCATTCCAGTCGCTCCGCGCGCCGCACCGCCTCCAGCATGATCGCAGGCTCGTTATGATCGAACCAGCCGATCTGCGCCTCTGGTGCCAGCGCGTGCATTTCCTCGACCGAGGTGAACCAGCGCGGTTCTATCTCAGGGGGGAGCTGCGGCTCCACCAGCGGGCGCACGAGCGCGGACAGGACGGCGATGGTCATTTTCTTTACTGGTCAGCCCAGCTTCCATTCCCAGCCGAGCGGGTCACCGTCCATAACCTCGACCCCCTTCGCGATCAGCTCGTCACGGATGGCGTCGGAGGCGGCGAAGTCCTTCTCCGCGCGCGCGGCCTTGCGGCGGGTGAGCGCGTCCTCGATCTCGTCCTCGCTCAGTTGCGCATCCTTCGGCCGGATGCGCAGATCGGAGCGCGCAAGGTCGAGCAGGCCAAGGCCGAGCACGGCATCCATTTTCTCGATCGCCGCGCGCTTGGCACCGGCATCGACTTTCTTCATCGCGAGCGCTTCCTCGAGAGCGGTCAGCGCGATCGGAGTATTGAGGTCGTCCGTCACCGCATCTTCGAACTTCGACAGCGCGGGTTCGAACTTCGGGTGCATTTCGTCGACCTTGTCGGCACCGTGCAATGGGGCCGCCAGCAGCACCATTCGCTTCAACCGCGTCAGCGCCGCGCCCAGTCCTTCCCAGGAGAATTCCAGCTCGCTGCGGTAGTGCGCCTGCAAGCACATCAGCCGGTAGGCGAGTGGGTGATAGCCCTTGTCGAGCAGCAGTTGCAGGCGCAGGAACTCTCCCGACGACTTGCTCATCTTGCCCGTCCGGTCGACGAGAAAGTTGTTGTGCATCCAGATGTTGGCACCCGAATGTGAGGCCACATCGAGCCCGCCGCAGCCGCAATAGGCCTGGTTCTGCGCGATCTCGTTCGGGTGATGGATCTCGCGGTGGTCGATCCCGCCGGTATGGATATCGAACGGGAAGCCGAGCAGCTTGCCGCCCATGACCGAGCATTCCAGATGCCATCCCGGCGCGCCGCGGCCCCAGGGCGAATCCCACTCCATCTGCCGCGTCTCGCCCGGCGGCGTGGTGCGCCAGATCGCGAAGTCGGCGGCATTGCGCTTGCCCTCGACCGCGTCGATCCGTCCTTCTCCCTCCTCCGTCACGGCCCGCGCCAGCTTGCCGTAATCCGCCACCGTCGACACATCGAAATAAAGACCGGAATCGAGCTGATAGCAGTGCTTGTCGGCGATACTTCGCGCGAAATCGAGCATCTCGCCGATATAGTCCGTCGCCACCGACCATTCCGCGGGCTGCCGGATATTGAGCGCTTTCACATCGGCCCAGAATGCTTCGGTAAAATGGCGCGCAATGTCCCAGATCGACTGCGCATTCGCCGCCGCCGCCTTCTCCAGCTTGTCCTCGCCCGCATCGGCATCGTCGGTCAGGTGGCCGACATCGGTGATATTGATGATGTGGGTGAGCTTGTACCCCTTCCAGCTCAGCGTGCGCCCCAGCACGTCGGCAAATACATAGGCGCGCATATTGCCGATATGCGGATAATTGTAGACCGTCGGTCCGCAAGTATAGACCCGCGCCTCGCCCGGATGAACGGGCGTGAACGTCTCGATCTGGCGGGTCAGCGAGTTGAATAGGCGCAGGTCGCTCATGCGCGTGCGATGGAGCGCCGTTCGGTGCGGGTCAAGGCGGCTCTAGCGCGCCGCCTGCTCGCTGCAGAACGCCGGATTGTCCGCACCATCGCCGAACGCACAGCCGCGCTTGATCTCGGCCCGGATCCGTTCGCACGAATTCTGGATATTGCACGGCGGTCGTGTCGCGGTGGAAATCTGGTTGCATTGCCCGGACAGCGCCTCCGCCTTCTCGCGACCGATCTCCGCAAGGCACGAGCCAGCGACCGGCTTCGCGTCCGCGTTGTTCAGCTCCCTGCTGGCGACGTTGTATTCTTCGGTAGTCGGCGAGGCGGTGGGTGCAGGCTCGGCGGTGTCACTCGACTCGAAGCTGGTCGTCGTCACCTCGGCGGGCGTGGCAAGTTCGGTAGGCTGGGCCAAAGGTTGCGCATCGCCCCGTTCCTGCGATCCACACGCCGCCAGACCCAGCGCCAGGGACGCAAAAGTGAACATCGGAACGGTACGGCGCATGGGGGAACCTCCTTTTCGCGGTTAAGCGAGCATGTGCTTCAGGGGTTCCAGCTCAGGCGCTAAAACCCCTCGAACCGCACATGCTCATCCAGCGGCACGCGGCAGCGCTCGAAGGAATTCACCGCTGCGTCCGGATCGCGATAGCCGATGGCCAGACCGCAGAAGAGCATGTGCGTCTCGCGATCCACGCCCAGATGCTCCATGATCGGACGGGCGAAATAGGCCATGTATTCCTGCGGGCAGCTGTCGAGCCCCTCGCCGCGCAGCAGCAGCATGATCGTCTGCAGCCACATGCCGACATCGGACCACTGCGCCTCCTTCATCAGGCGCGGGAAATAGCACAGCAGCAACGCGGGCGCGCCGAAGCTCTCGGTATTGCGCGCCATCGCCGCGGCGCGCCCCGCCTTGTCCTCGCGCGCGATGTCGAGCGATTCGAACATCGCCGCAGACAGCTCGTAGAGGCGCGTCCTGTAGCGCTCATCCCCCTTGGGCGCGTCCCAATCGTATTCGGGCGGCGCCATCTGCGCGGCGCGCAGTTTCTCGCGCAAAGCCTCCAGCGGCGCGCCGGTCAGCACCGTCGCTTCCCATGGTTGATAGTTGCACCCCGAGGGCGCCCAACGGGCGGTGTCTAGAACGCGATGAAGCACCTCGTACGGTACCGGCCTATCGAGAAACGCGCGGACGGAGCGGCGCGTGCGGACAGCGTCGGCAACGTTCATCGAAAGATAGCCGCCAGAATGAAGGCGAGACCAAGACTCATACCCAACATGCTGACCCGTTTCAGTTTGTTTGCGGTCATATGTTTCGGGGGCGGATACGCCTCAAGTTGCCGTCTTTCCTCGAAATATTTTTCATCCGCTCCAGCCTTCAATTCAGAAAGCCGCTTCTGCCAGCCGACAACACCTTTCACATCTCTTTCGGGTCTTCGATACCCTGAGTAGGAAATCGCGACCAAGGCGACTCCAAACATCAGGAGCGACCAATCCATCGCTACCCCTCCACCTCGAACAAGTCCGCCAGCTGCTCGATGATCGTGCCGCCGAGCTGTTCGACGTCCATGATCGTCACCGCGCGCTTGTAATACCGCGTCACATCGTGACCAATGCCGATGGCAACGAGCTGGACCGGGCTCTGCTTCTCAATCCAGTCGATCACGCGGCGCAGATGGCTTTCGAGATAGCCCGCACTGTTCACGCTGAGCGTCGAATCGTCCACCGGCGCGCCGTCGGAGATGACCATCATGATGCGCCGGTCCTCGGGCCGGGCGAGCAGGCGGGTGTGCGCCCATAACAGCGCCTCGCCGTCGATGTTCTCCTTCAGCAGCCCCTCGCGCATCATCAGGCCGAGATTGCGGTGCGCGCGGCGCCACGGCTCGTCCGCCTTCTTGTAGATGATGTGGCGCAGATCGTTCAGGCGGCCCGGCTGCGCCGGCTTGCCGTCGGCGAGCCATTTCTCGCGCGCCTGACCGCCCTTCCACGCACGGGTGGTGAAGCCAAGGATTTCCACCTTCACCCCGCAACGTTCCAGCGTGCGGGCAAGGATATCCGCGCTGATCGCGGCGATCGAGATCGGGCGGCCGCGCATGGACCCCGAATTGTCGATCAGCAGGCTGACGACGGTGTCCTTGAACTCGGTATCGCGCTCGCGCTTGTAGCTGAGCGAATGGCCGGGGCTGATGACCACGCGGGCAAGGCGCGCGGCATCGAGCAGCCCCTCTTCCTGGTCGAAATCCCAGCTGCGGCTCTGCTGCGCCATCAGGCGGCGCTGGAGCCGGTTGGCGAGCCGCGTGACGATCGATTGCAGCCCGGTAAGCTGGCTGTCGAGATATTGCCGCAGCCGGTCGAGCTCGGCGGCGTCGCACAGTTCGGGTGCCTCGACCACCTCGTCGAAGGCGGTGGTATAGGCGCGGTAGTCGAAATTCTCGGGCTCGTCGGTCCACGGGCGGTTGGGGCGCACGGGCATCATGCCCTCCTCCCCATCGTCGCCCGGATCGCCTTCGGCCATCTCCTCTTCGCCGGAAAGCTCGCTCTCGCCGTCCTCGCTTTCGCCCTCCTCCCCGGCCTCGCCCGCCATTTCGGCGCTGTTAGGCTCGTTCCTGTCGCCGCCTTCGGCCTCGTCCTCGCCGTCGTCCTCGGGGGTTTCGCCCTCGTCTTCGTCGCCCCCCTCGCCGCCGTCGTCGGGCGCCTCCTCGGGCAGTGTCAGTTCGAGATGGCGCAGCATGTCCAGTGCGAGCGACTGAAAGGCGGACTGGTCGGATAGCCGCTCGGCCAGCCCCTCGAAATCGCCGCCCGTCCGCGCCTCCACGAATTCACGCACCATATCGACGCCGGCGCGGGCGCGCTCGGGAACCGGCTGACCGGTTAGCTCCTCGCGCAGCATCAGCGAGATGGCGGTCTGGAGCGGCACTTCGCTTTCGTTCTGCGCGCGCACGATCGGATCGCTGGCGACACGCAGCTCGGTCGCTGCGTCGAGGTTCGCGCCTATCCCACTGTAATTGTTCGTGCCGAGCGCCTCGTAACGAACCTGCTCGATAGCGTCGTAGACCGCGCGCGCGACCGGCTCGGACGGTGCGCCCCTGCCGTGCAACGCCTCGTTATGGTGGCGCTTTCTGAGCGCGAAGCTGTCGGCGAAGCCGCGCGCCTCCTGCACCTGTCCGGCGGGCAGGTTGCGCCCGGGCAGCGGCACGCGGAAATTGTTGCCGCTCGCCGCCGGGCTGTCCGCGCTCCACGCGACGTCGACCTCTCGCTCGCGCGACAGGGCGCGGGCGCCGCCGGTCAGGGCACGCTTGAAGCGGTCGAGAGGGGTTTCTTCGGACAATTCGTGCGGCTTACAGGATTGACTGGCCGGTCTTTTCCCAATCGGCCAGGAAGCCCTCGATCCCCTTGTCGGTCAGCACGTGCTTCACCAGGCCATGGATCACCTTGGGCGGCGCGGTCATCACGTCGGCGCCGATCAGCGCGCATTCCAGGACATGCGTCGCGTGGCGGATGCTGGCGGCGAGGATCTCGGTTTCATAGGCATAATTGTCGTAGATCGTGCGGATGTCGCGGATCAGTTCCAACCCGTTCGCCCCATTGTCGTCGTGACGGCCAAGGAACGGCGAGACGAAGGTCGCGCCGGCCTTTGCGGCGAGCAGCGCCTGGTTGGCGGAGAAGCACAGCGTGACGTTCACCATCGTGCCGTCCTCGGTCAGCGCCTTGCAGGTTTTCAGCCCGTCCATCGTCAGCGGCACCTTGATGCAGACATTGTCCGCGATCTTGCGCAGCTTTTCCGCCTCTTTCATCATGGTGGCGTGGTCGAGCGCGACCACCTCCGCGCTGACGGGTCCATCCACCAGATCGCAGATCTCCTTCGTCACTTCCATGAAGTCGCGGCCCGACTTGGCGATCAGGCTGGGATTGGTGGTGACGCCGTCGAGCAGGCCGGTTTCGGCAAGCTCGCGAATCTCGGCGATTTCGGCGGTGTCGGCGAAGAATTTCATGGGTAGCTGGGCTCCGGTTGATACGAGTCACGCCCGCTCTAACCGAGCCGGCGCGCACCCGCCACCCCGCTAGAGCGCCTGCGCGCCGCCGAACACGGCAATGATCGCCGGGTTGCGCGTGGATGCGGGATCGGCACGGATCGCGGCCTCTTCGCGCCCGATCTCGGTCCAGATCGCGTCGTTTACGCTGCCCGCCACGCGGTTGGCCACGCCAGCGACATCGACACCGGTGAGGCTCGACAGCGCCCGATCGACCAGCGGCTCGCGCGAGACGCGCATGGCCTGCGCCAGTTCGGGCACCATCGCCTCGATCAGCCCATTGCCGAGATCGGCGCGCAGGAAGCTGGTCGCGGCGGTCGGGCCGCCGGTGATGAGATCGACTGCACCCCGAATGCCGATCACGCGCACCGCGTCGGTCACCACCGGCGCAGCCCGTGCGCTGGCGTCGAGCGCGAACTGGGCGAAGGCATCCTGCAGCCGTGCCTTGAACAGGGCGGAGGTCAGAATGCTCGCCAGAACGTTACCCCGCGCGCCAAGCAGGCGGTCAAGCCCAACGGTCGCCACTTGCTTGTCCCAGAATCCACCGGGCGCGGTAAGCCGGGCGAAGGCGCGGTCGCTCGACAGGAACAGCAACTCCCTGACCGCATCCGTCAGCCCGTAGCGTCCGAAGGGGCTTGTCGCGCAACCGGCCAGTAGCAGCCCGCCGGTGGCCGTCATCGCGCCGCCCATGAAAGCGCGGCGTTGCGTGGCCTTGGTCAGAAGTCCGGTCATTATGCTCGCTCCGCTTCTTGTCTCACCCACCCTGCGGCCCTCATATTGACGGGCGAATGAACAGAGTTCGCGTCCTCGTCTTCAACGCCGCGCTTGGCGCGCTGGACTACCGCGTGCCCGATGGCATGGCGGTCGAACCGGGCAGCGTCGTGCTCGCACCGTTGGGACCGCGCCGGATTACCGGCGTGGTGTGGGACGAAGACGTGCTGCCCGGTGCGCCGGTTCCCGATGCGAAGCTGCGTCCGCTGGCCGAGCTGCTGCCGGTCCCGCCGCTGCGCCCCGCCCTTCGCCGCCTGATCGAATGGACCGCCGACTATTACTGCGCCCCGATGAGCGCGGTCGCGCGCATGGTGCTGGCGAGCGGCGGCGCGCTGAAGGGTCCGGCGACCATGACCGAATACCGTCTGTCGGGCGGCCTGCCAGAGCGGATGACGCCGCAGCGCGAGCTGGCACTCGCCGCGCTGGAGGGCGAACAGGCGACGATCCGTGAGCTGGCGGGCATTGCCGGCGTGTCCGAGGGTGTCTTGCGCGGGCTCGTCAACCAGGGCGCGCTGGAACCGGTCGAGGTGGATATCGACCGACCTTACCCTCAGGCGCACGCCGACTTCGCGGAGCCGGTGCTTTCGGCGGAGCAGCGGGAGGTCGCCGACGAACTCGTCGCGGCGGTCGAGGCGCGCGAATTCGCCCCGATCCTGCTCGACGGCGTGACCGGCTCGGGCAAGACGGAAACCTATTTCGAGCCCCTCGCCGCCGCGCTGCGCGCGAGGCGACAGGTGCTGGTCCTGCTGCCCGAGATCGCGCTGACCGAGAATTTCCTGCGTCGGTTCGAGGAACGGTTCGGAGCCGCGCCGATCGTCTGGCACTCCAGCCTCAAATCGACCGAACGCCGCCGGGCCTGGCGGGCGATCGCCAGCGGCGAGGCGCAAGTCGTGGTCGGCGCGCGCTCGGCGCTGTTCCTGCCTTATGCGAAGCTCGGCCTGATCGTCGTCGACGAGGCACACGAGATCAGTTTCAAGCAGGACGACGGGGTGCGCTACAACGCCCGCGACGTTGCCGTCATGCGTGGCCACTTCGAGAAAGTGCCGGTCGTCCTCGCCAGCGCCACCCCCGCGCTCGAGAGCCTGCAAATGGCGGAAAGCGGCGTCTATCGGAAGCTCGATCTGCCCAGCCGCTTCGGCGGGGCCGAGTTGCCCGCCATCGAGCTGATCGACCTGACCGAGGAGAAGCCCGAACGCGGTCGCTGGCTCGCGCCCCGGCTGGCGCACGAGCTGTTCGCCAGGCTCGAACGCGGCGAACAGTCGCTGCTGTTCCTCAATAGGCGCGGCTACGCCCCGCTGACGCTGTGCCGCAATTGCGGCTTTCGCTTCCAGTGCCCCAATTGCAGCGCGTGGCTGGTCGAGCATCGTTTCAGCCAGCGCCTCGCCTGCCACCATTGCGGTCACGAAACCGAGCCACCAGCGACCTGTCCCGATTGCGGAGAACCCGACTGCCTCGTCGCCTGCGGGCCCGGGGTTGAGCGGATCGCCGACGAGGTCTCCGATATCATGCCCGACGCGCGCGTCGCGGTCGTCACCAGCGACACGCTGGGCAGCCCGGAGCGCGCGGCGGAGTTCCTCGAGATGGCAGAGAGCGGTGCGATCGACGTGATCGTGGGCACACAGCTCGTTACCAAAGGCTTTCACTTTCCCGAACTGACGCTGGTCGGGGTGGTCGACGCCGATCTCGGCCTCGAGGGCGGCGATCTGCGCGCGGCGGAGCGCACCTATCAGCAAGTGGCGCAGGTCGCAGGTCGCGCGGGTCGCGGCTCCAAACCGGGCGAGGTGCTGATCCAGACCCGCCATCCCGATGCGCCGGTGATCGCCGCACTGGCAGCGGGCGACCGCGACGCATTCTACGAGGCCGAAACCGAGGCGCGCCGCCATGCCGGTGCCCCGCCCTTCGGTCGCTGGGCCGCGATCATCGTTTCCAGCGAGGACGAGGCCGAGGCGCGCGACGCCGCCCGCGCCATCGGCGGAACCGCCCCACGGCTTGAGGATATCGCCGTGCTCGGCCCCGCCCCCGCGCCGCTCGCGCTGCTGCGCGGTCGCTACCGCTACCGGCTTCTCATCAACGCGCGCAGGTCGGCAAGGGTACAGGACGCGATCCGCGCCTGGCTCGGTCCGCTCGATCTGCCGCGCGGGGTGCGGGTCAGCGTGGACATCGATCCGTACAGCTTCGTGTAGGCTCCGCCCCCCCGCTTCTCGTCTGCCGGGAACGCGAGGCAATACGGTTGGTTAACGCTAACATCCGGTGCGCCGTTCGACGATGCCGAGCCGAAGGAAATCACATGAACCGTTCCGTCTTTCGCCCTACACTGCGCGTGCTGGGGGTGCCCCTCCACGCCATGCTGGTGCCGTTTCCCATCGCCTGCTTCACCGGCGCGCTGATGACCGATATCGTCTATGCCCAGACCGCGCAGGTCCAGTGGACCAATTTCTCGCAGTGGTTTCTCGCGTTCGGCGCGATCGTCGGCGCGATCGCGGGCCTGTTCGGGTTGATCGATTTGCTCGCCGCAGGGCGGACCCGCCCGACGAGCGGCTGGTTTCACTTCGCGCTGATGGCGGTGGTGCTGATCCTGGCCGCGTTCAACAACTTCGTCCATGCGCGCGACGGCTGGACCGGCGTGGTGCCAACCGGGCTGACGCTATCCGCCATTACTGTCGCGGTCATGATCGTCGGCGGATTTCTGGGCCATCGCATGGCCTATCGCCATATCGGAGAGGTCGCATGATCCGCTCGCTCATCGCAATCGGTGCCCTTCCCTTGTTAGCGCTCGGCGCGTGCTCTCAGGTCGAATTCCCCGCCTCCGATCAGGTCGGCGACGCCAGCGCGGTTAAGCTCCCCGCGGCAGAGCAATATCTGTTTCCGCCGATGAACATCTCTACACCGGTGGGTTGGGAGAAGGGGCAGAAGCCGACGGCACCGGACGGCTTTACGGTTACCCGCTTCGGAGACGACATGGCGCAGCCGCGCAATGTCCTGCCGCTACCCAACGGCGACGTGCTGGTGGCGGAAGCGGGTGGACCGGGTACCGAGCCGGTGCTGCGCCCGAAGGACCTGATCTACGGCATCGTCAAAGGCAAGGCGCACAGTTCGAAGAAGCCTGGCATGGACGTGGTGCTGTTGCGCGATGCGAACGGCGATGGCGTCGCCGAACAAAGGACAGTGCTGGCGAAAAACCTGAATTCACCCTTCGGTCTCGCCTACGGTGGGGGGAAGCTTTACGTCGCCGACACCGATGCGGTTCTTACCTGGGATTTCACCCCGGGCCAGACCGCGCTGGCAGGCCCTCCGACCAAGCTGACCGATCTGCCCGGCCCGCCCTACGACCACCACTGGACCAAATCGATCGTGCTCAGTCCCGATGGGAGCACGCTCTATGCAGGCACCGGGTCGAACAGCAATATCGTGGAACGCGGCATGGAGGCGGAGCAGAACCGGGCGCTCATCTGGGAGGTTAATCTCCCCAGCGGGGCCAAACGTCCTTACGCGACCGGCCTGCGCAATCCCAACGGCCTTACCTTCAACCCAACGAGCGGCCAGTTGTGGGCCGTAGTCAACGAGCGCGACGAGCTGGGTAACAATCTGGTCCCCGACTACATGACCTCGGTGCGCGAGGGCGCTTTCTATGGCTGGCCCTACAGCTATTACGGCCAGCACGTGGACCCGCGCGTGCGCCCGCAGCGCCCCGATCTGGTGGCGAAGGCGGTGGTGCCCGACTATTCCCTGTCGAGCCACGTTGCGCCGCTCGGCATGGCGTTCGGTCCCGCCGGATTGCCCGGCGGCTATGCCGGTGGTGCGTTCGTGGGCGAGCATGGCAGCTGGGATCGCAAGATCTTCAATGGCTACCGCGTCAGCTTCGTGCCCTTTGCCGAGGGCAGACCTGCGGGCAAGGCGCGCGACTTCGTGACCGGCTTCATCACACCGGACGGCAAGACGCACGGACGACCGGTGGGCGTCGCGTTCGGACCGGACAACGCACTGTATGTCGCAGACGACGTGGGCAATATAGTCTGGCGCATCGCCCCGAACGCACCGACTGGCGGCGGGCGACAGTCCGCCGCGTCGCATGCTGTCGAAAAACGAGCCGGGTGATTACGCAGGTTAGCGAGCGTGGCTCGCGATCGCCGCGCCATGATTATGAACAATGCTAAAGGCTGTACCGCATCCGACCTTGCCGGTTGGCGAACATAGCGTTTCTCTGCTAACCCACACGAGTTTTCGCGATATTTAGATAGTCGCGGATGGGGATTAGCAGGAGGGAATATGTTGAGGTTCATGTGTGCGTGTCTCGCTCTGTCGCTTGCCGTGCCGGCCAGCGCAGCGGACGAAGATTGGTGGCTTGCCGAGAGCAATCGCTTTCGCGTCTATTCTGCCGGGGGCGAAGATACCGCGCGCGACCTCGCGATTAGGCTCGAAAAGCTGGATATGGCCATGCGCATATATACCGGCATTTCTCCCGACAAACATGGCTCCACCCCTGAAGTCGCGAAGCCGACCCTCTATCAGTTTGGAGACAACAAGGATATCGGTGGGCTTATCGGAGTAGACTCGGTCTACGGGTTTTTCATCCCAAGAGCTGGCGATTCCGTCGCATTTATGCCGCTCACCACCGAAAACAACAAGCGCCGCAACGGGAGTCCTGGAACCCGTAACTATACCGAATTCAACGACTACCCTCTCGAAGCTTTATCTGTGATCCAGCATGAATACACCCATTACTTCATGTATCAGCATGCGCCTCTTGCATATCCCATCTGGTACAGTGAAGGACTGGCTGAAGTATTTGGGATGCTTCGTATAGAAGATAACCGGTTTTTCCTCGGCGATCCGCCACCACATCGTATGAACGAGATCGCGTATTTTGACGTAGACGCGGAAGAGATGTTCAAGCCCGTAAAAAATTACGTCAATTACCCCCACTACGGTCATGGGTGGCTCTTATCGAGCTACCTTGCCTTCGAGCCAGCAAGGAAGGGCCAACTGGCCAAGTACCTCAAGCTTATCAACGCAGGTACCGACAGCCTAGAAGCTGCCCGCCAAGCTTTTGGCGACCTCGACCAACTTTCCGACGAACTGAATGCCTATCGCAAGCAGCGCGCCCGCGGCATGTCGGTTCCATTTCCTCCTGACAGCGATCCTCAAGTCACAATGCACCGGTTGACGCGCGATGAGGCGGCCCGGATGGAGTTGCTTATCAGGTCCCAAGCGGGAGTTACCAAGCAGCAGGCATCACGGCAGGTCGGGGATGCGATGAAACTGGTCGAGCAATATCCCAAGAGTGTGCCGGTCATGCTCGAAGCCGCCGAAGTCCAAACCGATGCGGGAAATCTGGCAAGCGGATATGAAATATATAAGAAGGTCGCGTCGATCGAACCGGACTCGATCGACGCGAACCTCGGGCTAGCGCGACTGGAGATGCAATTTGCGGAAACTGATCACGCGTGGCTCCATCTCGCTCGGCAGTCCTTCATTCGGGTTAACCAGATCGAGCACGACGAGCCGAACGCCCTTGCAGGGTATTACAGGACTTTCGTGCTGGCGGACGTAGCTCCGCCTGAAGATGCTATCATAGCACTCGAAGGAGCCTATTCGCGCGCTCCCTTCGACAATGATATTAGGAAGATGCTCGCCTACCAGCTGATTACAGAAGATCGTGCGGCAGAGGCTATGACAATCCTGGGACCGATACTGAACTCCGCTCATGAAAGCAAAGATGTCAAAAAGCTTCGTGAACTTGCGGTGCAATTTTCGGACGGAAACCGCGATCCACTCATTAAGGAGCTTAAGCCCAGCTTTTCCGAGGATGAGTAAGATCGTCGCTTCGGAACGGATTACATAAGACGGAGCGATCTAGGGTTGCGTTCGTTCATTGACAAATGTCCGGCCCCGTCCTCGTCCCCATCCTCGGCGATCAGCTGACCCGCACGCTCGCGAGCCTTCGCGGTCGGACGAAGGATAACACCGTCATCCTGATGATGGAGGTGTGGGACGAGGCGACCTATGTCAGGCATCACAAGCAGAAGATCGTCCTGATCTTTTCCGCCATGCGCCATTTCGCGGCGGAGCTCAGGGATGCGGGCTGGACGGTCGACTATGTGCGCCTGACCGACGCAGACAATTCGGGCAGCTTCACCGGCGAAGTCGCGCGGGCGGTGGAGCGGCACGATCCCAGCGCGATCCATGTGGTCGAGGCGGGCGAATGGCGCGTGCAGCAGCAGATCGAGGAATGGGCGGGCCGGTTCGACTGCACGGTCGAGATCCTGGAAGACGACCGCTTCCTGTGTTCGATCGGGAATTTCCGCAAGTGGGCGGAGGATCGCGACACGCTGCGGATGGAGAACTTCTACCGCGAGATGCGCCGGAAGACCGGACTGTTGATGGACGGTGGAAAACCTGTGGGCGATGCGTGGAACTTCGACCACGACAACCGCGAGAGCCCGCGCGAGGACATGGACCCGCCGGAGCGGCCGAAGTTCGAACCGGACGAAATCACACGCGATTGCATCGAACTGGTCGAGGACAAGTTCGGCGACCATTTCGGTTCGCTCGAAAGCTTCCGATGGCCGGTCACCCGTGACCAGGCGGAGAAGGCCGCCGACGCGTTCTTCGCCGAACGGCTGACCAAGTTCGGTCCCTATCAGGACGCGATGGTCCACGGGCAGGACGATCTCTACCACTCGATGCTGTCGACCAGCCTCAATCTCGGTCTGCTCGATCCGCTGGAGCTGTGCGAGCGCGCGGCGAAGGCTTACGCAGATGGCGAGGCGCCGATCAATTCAGTCGAGGGCTTCATCCGCCAGATCATCGGCTGGCGCGAATATGTCCGCGGCTTCTACTGGTACCACATGCCGCATCTGGAGCGGGCCAACGCGCTCAATGCCCAGCGCGGCCTGCCCGAATTCTACTGGACCGGCGAGACCGACATGCGCTGCATGGCCGATTGCGTGCGCTCGACCCGCGACAACGCCCATGCGCATCATATCCAGCGGCTGATGGTGCTGGGCAATTTCGCGCTGCTGGCGGGCGTCGATCCGCGCGAGGTGCAGGACTGGTACCTGGTCGTCTATGCCGACGCGTACGAATGGGTCGAGCTACCCAATGTCGCGGCCATGATCCTTTACGCCGATGGCGGAAAGCTGGCGAGCAAGCCCTATGCGGCGAGCGGCAATTACATCAACAAGATGTCCGATTACTGCCGGAAATGCACCTACAGCGTATCGAAGAAGACCGGCGAAGGGGCCTGCCCGTTCAATGCGCTGTACTGGCATTTCATGGACCGGCACCGGGAGCGGCTGAAAAACAACCATCGCGTAGCGCGGGTCTATCAGAACTGGGACCGGATGAAGGAGGAACGGCAGCGCGAATATCTTAAGAGCGCCGAGGCGTTCCTGGACACGCTGACCCCCGCCGATCGCGGCTGGGCGCGGAGCGAGTGAGCAGGTTGACGCGCCGCACCGGTGGAACGCGAAAATCGATTTTGAAAACTGTGACCTTCCGGGATTTCTCCGTAACCCCATAGGTTTAGCACCCTCACAGCAGCGGCAAAGTGTGACTTTCCGCTGGGGGCGTGTTCCAACGCCAGCGCCCTCCGACACGCGGCGGCTGGTCGGGCGTAATCGAACCGGTAAACGTTTGAAAGAGCATCGCGCGGAGTAGCGCCCCCGCCCCGAGTAGGAAACGCCGCCCGCCCTCGCTTCAGCCGGCGACCGCGCGCTCCCGCCGGCGGGTCCACCACGGGCGCACCACATGGCCCCGGCGCACGGCGAGCGCGACCAGCCATACCCCCGCCGCGGTGGCGAGGACCAGCGCGACCACCGACGCCTCCAGCCCGAACATGCCGCCGGAGATCAGGGGCGACCCGACCGGCTGCGCTTCGACCAGGCCCTCCACCGCCTTGCCCGAGACGGGCACGTCCCAGACATAGCCCTGGACGACGTTCCAGCCGAAATGAATGCCCATGGCGAGCCACAAATTGCGGGTGAGCATATAGGCGCCGCCCAGCAGCACCCCCGCCTCCACCGCGATGGCGATCGCCGCCAGCATGGATGCATTGTCGTTCGCGAGATGGACCAGGCCGAACAGCGCGGCGCTGATCGCCAGGGCGAACCAGCTCCCGCCGAATTCCTCCAGGAAGCGGAAGATGATCCCGCGAAACAGGATTTCCTCGAAGAAGGCGGCGTGAACGCCCGCGAAGAAGAAGATCATCTCCCAGCTGTCGCCCGTGCCCCAGCCGAGCAGGCGATAGCCGCCCAGCAGCGCGGCGACGCCGACGATCGCGCTCATCAGCGCCCCGGCCCACAGCGCCCCGCGCCACAGATCGTTCGCCCTGCGGTCCAGCGGCAGGTCGTCGCGCGGCCGCTCCCCCAGCCGGGCGACAATCAGCTTGTAAGCGGCGAACAGCAGGATGGTTTCGATGACGACCGGCACGGCGTTGGCAACCAGTTCGCTGTCCACCTTTCCGAACTGGAGCATGACCGCGCCCGCGATACCCGTCACGATGACCACGACGACGATGGCGACCAGCATTGCCACCAGCGGAAATTCGAAAATCCGAACCCCAAGCGATTTGCGCGGCTCCGCCGGCGCGTTCGGTCCCAAGTCTTCCTCTATTCGATCCGTCATGCCCGATCCCTTCCCCACATAGCTTCGGTGCGCGCTCCGGTCTGTGGACGGGCGCGCAGGGATCGGCAAGTCAGCCGTCCGCTTCTCTGCGCAGCAGTTCGCGCTTGATCTCGGGGCCGTAGGCATAACCGCCCAACTCGCCGCCGGTGCGGATCACGCGGTGGCAGGGGATCAGCACCGCGACATTGTTGCGCGCATTTGCGCTGCCCGCGGCGCGCACCGCCTGCGGATTGCCCACCGCCGCGGCGATCTGGGCATAGGTGCGCGTCTCGCCCGCCGGGATTTCGCGCAAGGCCCGCCAGCACGCCTCCTGAAAGGCGGTGCCTTTCACGTCGAGCGGGATGTGGGCGCAATCGCGGGGCGTCTCGACGGCGGCCACCACCTGTTCGAGCAGCTTGGCGAACTCCGCCCCGCCTTCGACCAGCTCGGCGCGAGGGAAGCGGCTGCGCAGTTCGCTCTCATCCTCATTGAAGGAGAGGCGGCACACCCCCTTGTCGGTCGCCGCGACCAGCATGTCGCCCATGCTGGTCGGCACCACCGCCCAGTGGATCGTCACGCCCTCGCCTCCTCTCGCCCATGCGCTCGGTGCCATGCCCAGCCTGCCTTTCGTTTCCTCGTAGAACCGCGAGGGGCCGGAATAGCCCGCCGCGTAGATCGCATCGGTCACGTTGGCGCTTGCCGCCAGCGCCTCTCCCGCCCATTCCTGCCGCAAGGCGCGCTGGTAGGCTGCGGGGGAAAGGCCGATCGCGCGCTTGAACACGCGCTGGAAATGTGTCGGCGAATAGCCGGTCAGCGCGCCCAGCGCGGCAAGGCTTGGGTCCTTCCCGCTCCGTATGGCGTCGATTGCCGCGTGCACCGCGGCCTCGTCGCGCGCGACATCGTCGGGCCGGCAGCGCTTGCAGGCGCGCAGCCCCGCCGCGCGCGCTTCCTCTCCGCTTGCGAAGAAGCGGACATTGGCGCGCGCCGGATGCCGCGCCGCGCAGGACGGGCGGCAGTAGATACCGGTGGACAGGACGCCGGTGACGAAACGCCCGTCGAACGCACGGTCGCGCCGCAGGACCGCATCCCATGCGTTGTCATCGGTGATCGGGCCGTCGTTCATGCACAGTGTGTAGCGCGGGGCGCAGGACACTGCATCCCGTGGCTTGCGATCAAAGCCCGCTATTGCCAAAAGCGCCGCGATCATGCGCGCGCTTCTCGCCTTCCTCGCCTGTCTGCTGCTCGCCCTGCCCATGGCGGCACAGGCCGAACCGGCCGATATCGACGCGGCGGCCCGAGGCGTGGTGCGCGTGGTGCTGGTGGAACAGAGCGGCGACGAGATGCTGCCGGTGATCCACGGAACCGGCTTCGCCGTCTCCTCCGACATGATCGTGACCAACGCGCATGTCGTGCGCGAGGCGATCGGCGACAGCGGATTGCGGATCGGCATCGTGCCGAGCGATGGCGAGGATGCCAGCTATGCCCAGGTGGTCGCCCGCGATACGCGCGCCGACCTCGCCCTCCTAAAGATCGTCGGCCCGCTGCGCTTGCCCCCGCTGACACTCAGCGGCACGCCCCCGCGCGGCAGCGGCGAGGTGACCTCGGTCGGCTATCCGATGAATGTCGATCGGGCGCAGGGGCTGACCATGCGCGATATCTTCCGCTCGCAACCCCCGGTGAAGAGCCACGGCTATATCTCGGGCGAGCGCCCCAGCCGCCAGTTCGACACCATCCTGCATACCGCGCCGATCGCGCGCGGCAATTCGGGCGGGCCGCTGCTCGACAATTGCGGGCGGGTCCTGGGGGTGAACAGCTTCGGCTCCGATTCCGAAGGGGCGGATGCGGAGTTCTATTTCGCGGTGTCGGACCGGGAGCTGCTCCCCTTCCTGCGCGCGAACGGCGTGGAGCCGCGCGTCAATTCGTCCGAATGCCGCAGCATGGCCGAGCTGGCCGATGCCGAATCGCAGCGCCGGGCGCGCGAGGCGGAGCTCAATCGTGAACAGCTTGCCGCGCAGACGCAGGTGGAGCGCGATCGCCGCGCGCGGGCGCAGATGGAGGCGCTGGTCGGGTTGCAGGGCGATCGCGAGGACCGGCTCGCCCTGGCGATGGTGCTGTTGATGGCGAGCCTCGCCATGGGACTGGTCGCCTACGATCGGCTGCGCCATCCGCGATCCGGCGATGCGCGCCTTGCCGAACGGCGGGATCGCGACGATCCGGACGAACCCGAATATCTTGGGGAGGAAGACGACGATACTGCGGGAGTATTCGCTGCGCCTCCACCAACGGACGGTGTCGCCCGCGTGCTACTGGTCGCGGCGGCACTGGCGGCGATCGGCGCGGTCGCGCTCTATGCCACGCGGCCCGGGATGGACGATTTCGACCGGCGGGTGGCCGGGGCGCTGACCACCGGATCGCCTTCCACTTCCGGCAAGGCGGGCGCTGACGCTGGCAGTGGGCACCAGGCGCTGCTGTGTACGCTGGTTCCGGAGCGCAGCCGTATCACCGGGGCACCGGCCGAATCGGTCGCGTTCGACTGGCAGGCGAGCGGCTGCGTCAACGAACGCACGCAATACGGCTTGCGCGCGGGCGAATGGTCGCGGGTGTTCGTCCCCAATCAGGAGGAGGCGGTTTCGGTCAATCGTTTCGACCCCGAATCGCGCACCTATGTCAGCGATCGCTACCTCCTTGCGCGCGATGCGATGCAAAAGGCGCGGGCGCTGCGCGGGCAGTATTCCGCGCCGAAATGCGGGGCCCAGAATGCGGCGGCGAAGCTGGGCGATCTCCAGGGCGCGGTGCTGTCCGGCCTCCCGGCCCAGCCCAACGAGCGGCTGGTCTATCGCTGCGCGCCCGGCGGGGAGGAAAAGTGAGCGGTGGATACGACCGCGCGAACCGCGCCCCGACTTGCGCTGCCGGGCACCCGATGCTAGGCGCGCGCCAGCCTTGCCGGGGTGCCTTAGGGCTGCCCGTTTCCGGCACAGGCGCAGCATCGTAATTCCGGACCCTAGAGGACGAGAGACGCGTGGAGATTTCCGCCGGTATTCAGGCTAGCCTGGCAGGCCGCTATGCAGCGGCCCTGTTCGAGTTGGCATCAGAGGCAGGCACCGTCACGGCGGTCGAGAGCGATCTCGACAAGCTGTGGGCGGCCCTCGGCGAATCGGCCGAGTTCAGGACGCTGACCACCAACCCCGAAATCTCGCGCAAGGCCGCGGGCAAGGCGGTGTGGGGGGTCGCGGCGCTGCTCGGCCTGACCGAACTGACGCAGAACTTCCTGGGCGTGCTGGCGGAAAACCGCCGCCTGTCCGCCCTGCCCGAGATGATCCGCGCCTTTCGCCAGATCGCCGCCGCCCAGCGCGGCGAAGTCACCGCCGAGGTAAAGAGCGCGCACGCCCTGACCGACAGCCAGCTCGAAACGCTGCGGCAGAAACTGACCGCGCGCGAGGGTCGCACCGTGAAGCTGCACACCGAGGTCGATCCCGACCTGCTCGGCGGCCTCGTCGTAACTATCGGATCGAAGCGCATCGACGGCTCGATCCGCACCCGTCTCAACTCCCTCGCCCACGCGATGAAAACCGCCTGATAGGCCCAGAAAGGCTAGCAAATGGATATCCGCGCCGCAGAAATCAGCAAGGTCATCAAGGACCAGATCGCCAGCTTCGGCACCGAGGCCGAAGTCAGCGAAGTCGGCTCCGTCCTCTCGGTGGGTGACGGCATCGCCCGCATCCACGGCCTCGACAAGGTGCAGGCCGGCGAGATGGTGGAATTCTCCAACGGCGTTCAGGGCATGGCGCTGAACCTGGAAGCCGACAATGTCGGCGTCGTGATCTTCGGCTCGGACGCCAACATCAAGGAAGGCGACAGCGTCAAGCGGACCGAGACCATCGTCGACGTTCCCGTCGGCAAGGGCCTGCTGGGCCGCGTGGTCGATGCGCTGGGCAACCCGATCGACGGCAAGGGCCCGATCGAATCGACCGAGCGCCGCCGCGTCGAGGTGAAGGCGCCGGGCATCATCCCGCGCCAGTCGGTGGACGAGCCGGTGCAGTCGGGCCTGAAGGCGATCGACGCGCTGGTCCCCGTCGGCCGCGGCCAGCGCGAGCTGATCATCGGCGACCGCCAGACCGGCAAGTCCGCCGTCGCGATCGACACCTTCATCAACCAGAAGGACGCGCACGCCGGCGATAACGAGAAGGACAAGCTCTACTGCATCTACGTCGCGGTCGGGCAGAAGCGCTCCACCGTCGCGCAGATCGTGCGCCAGCTCGAAGAAAACGGCGCGATGGATTACTCCATCGTCGTCGCCGCGACCGCGTCGGAACCGGCCCCGCTGCAGTACCTCGCGCCCTACACCGGCTGCGCGATGGGCGAATTCTTCCGCGACAACGGCATGCACGCCGTGATCGTGTACGACGATCTTTCGAAGCAGGCCGTGGCCTATCGCCAGATGTCGCTGCTGCTGCGCCGCCCGCCGGGCCGGGAAGCCTATCCGGGCGACGTGTTCTATCTCCACAGCCGCCTGCTCGAGCGCGCGGCGAAGATGAACGACAGCGAAGGCGGCGGTTCGCTGACCGCGCTGCCGATCATCGAGACGCAGGCGGGCGACGTGTCGGCCTACATCCCGACCAACGTGATCTCGATCACCGACGGCCAGATCTTCCTCGAAACCGACCTGTTCTACCAGGGCGTGCGTCCGGCCATCAACGTCGGCCTGTCGGTCAGCCGCGTCGGCGGTGCCGCGCAGACCAAGGCGATGAAGAAGGTCTCGGGCTCGATCAAGCTGGAGCTGGCGCAGTACCGCGAAATGGCGGCCTTCGCGCAGTTCGGCTCTGACCTCGATCCGGCGACGCAGCGCCTTCTCAACCGCGGCGCGCGGCTGACCGAGCTGCTCAAGCAGCCGCAGTTTTCGCCCATGCCGTTCGAGGAGCAGACCGTCTCGATCTTCGCCGGCACCAATGGCTATCTCGACAATGTCGCGACCAACCGCGTGACCGAGTACGAGGCCCAGATGCTGAGCTTCATGCGCTCCGAACATGCCGACATCCTCAACGAAATTCGCGAGAGCAAGAAGTTCGAGGGCGAGACGGCGGACAAGACCAAAGCGGCGCTCGACGCGTTCGCCAAGCAGTTCGCGTAAGACCGGGAGGACATCCAACTTCGTCATCCCCGCGCAGGCGGGGATCCAGAGCGAGGTAGAACCAAGCCAGGCTGGATTCCCGCCTACGCGGGAATGACGAAATAGGAAGGAAACGAGAGTGGCGTCACTCAAGGAACTCAAGGGCCGGATCAACTCGGTCAAGTCGACCCAGAAGATCACCAAGGCCAAGCAGATGGTCGCGGCCGCGAAACTGCGCAAGGCGCAGGCGGCGGCCGAGGCCGCGCGCCCCTATGCCGAGCGACTTTCCGCGGTGATGACCTCGCTCGCGGGCAAGGTGAGTGGCGACGGCGCGCCCAGGCTGCTCGCCGGGGCCGGATCGACCCAGCGCAACCTGCTGGTCGTGGTCAATACCGACAAGGGCCTGTGCGGCGGTCTCAATGCCAATATCGTGAAAGCGGCCAAGGCGAAGGCGCGCGCGCTGATCGCCGAAGGCAAGCAGGTCGAATTCTACCTCGTCGGCAAGAAGGGCCGCGCCCCGATCAAGCGCGATTATGCGGAACGGATCGAGAAGTGGTTCGACACCAGCGAGGTCCGCACCCCCGGCTTCGAACAGGCCGAGGAAATCGCCACCGAGCTGATCGAGATGTTCGAGGCGGGCAAGTTCGACGTCGCGCATCTGGTTTACCCGATCTTCAAATCCGCGCTGGCGCAGGATCCCACGGTCGACCAGCTCATTCCCGTTCCGGCCGATGAGGCCGGTACGGGCGGCGGTGCGGCCTCCGGCGCGGTGGTCGAATACGAGCCCGGCGAGGAGGAGATCCTCGAGGAGCTTTTGCCGCGCTACGTGAAGACGCAGCTGTTCGGCGCGCTGCTGGAGCGCGAAGCCTCGGAACAGGGTGCTTCGATGACCGCTATGGACAATGCCACGCGCAATGCGGGCGACCTGATCCAGAAGCTGACCATCCAGTACAACCGCAGCCGCCAGGCCGCGATCACCACCGAACTGATCGAGATCATTGCGGGCGCGGAAGCGCTCTGATCCGCCACCAAGGACCCGAACCAAAGTGAAGACTCTCCTCCCCCTCCTCGCCCTCACCACGCTGTCGGCATCGCTCGCCGCGTGCGGCCAGCAGGAGGCACCCGCCCCGGCCCCGACCCAGACCGCCACCACGCCGGTGCGCGAAAGCCTCGCCCCGCCCAAGCGCGACGATTTCGCCGACGCCTTCGGCAAGGCATGCCCGGAAGCAAGGCCGGTCAACAAGGCGGTCTGCAAATCGGCCGGCATGGGCTCGATCGATTTCATCTGCGATTACGGTCTGGGCGACGACGAATATCTGCGCAACGAAGCCACGCTGACCCAGCAGGACGATGCCTGGGTCATCGCCGATCCCGAGAAAGTCTGCGCCCAGTAAGGCGCGAAACAGCTGCGAGAACAGGACACCTATCATGGCCACCGCACCCGATCTTTCCACCACCAAGCCGAACCTGTCGGGTAACGGCACCATCAGCCAGGTCATCGGCGCCGTCGTCGACGTGCAGTTCGAAGGCGAACTGCCGCCGATCCTGACCGCGCTCGAAACCAAGAACGGCGACACCACGCTGGTTCTCGAGGTCGCGCAGCACCTGGGCGAGAACACCGTTCGCACCATCGCGATGGACGGCACCGACGGCCTGACCCGCGGGCAGGAAGTCGTGAACACCGGCGCGCAGATTTCCGTTCCGGTCGGTCCCAAGACGCTGGGCCGCATCATGAACGTGATCGGCCAGGCGATCGACGAGCGCGGCCCGATCGGCGCGGAGAAGACCGCCCCGATCCACGCCGGGGCCCCCGAATTCATCGACCAGTCGACCGAGGCCGCGATCCTCGTCACCGGCATCAAGGTGATCGACCTTCTCGCGCCCTATGCGCGCGGCGGCAAGATCGGCCTGTTCGGCGGTGCGGGCGTCGGCAAGACCGTGCTGATCCAGGAACTGATCAACAACATCGCGAAGGGTCACGGCGGCGTGTCCGTGTTCGCCGGCGTGGGTGAGCGCACCCGCGAAGGCAACGACCTCTATCATGAGTTCCTCGACGCGGGCGTCATCGCCAAGAACGAGGCCGGCGAAGCGATCTCCGAGGGTTCGAAGGTGGCACTGGTGTTCGGCCAGATGAACGAGCCGCCGGGCGCGCGTGCCCGCGTTGCCCTGTCAGGCCTGACCATGGCGGAATATTTCCGCGACGAGGAAGGCCAGGATGTGCTGTTCTTCGTCGACAACATCTTCCGCTTCACCCAGGCGGGTTCGGAAGTGTCCGCGCTGCTCGGCCGTATTCCCTCGGCGGTGGGCTATCAGCCGACGCTCGCCACCGACATGGGCAATCTGCAGGAACGCATTACCTCCACCAACAAGGGGTCGATCACCTCGGTGCAGGCGATCTACGTGCCCGCGGACGACCTTACCGACCCGGCGCCGGCGACCTCCTTCGCCCACCTGGATGCGACCACCACGCTGAGCCGCGCGATCTCGGAGCTGGGCATCTACCCGGCGGTCGATCCGCTCGACTCCACCAGCCGCGTGCTCGAGCCGCGCGTCGTGGGCGAGGAGCACTACAACACCGCCCGCCGCGTTCAGGAAACGCTGCAGAAGTACAAGAGCCTGCAGGACATCATCGCCATTCTCGGCATGGACGAACTGTCGGAAGAGGATAAGCTGACCGTCGCCCGCGCGCGCAAGATCCAGCGCTTCCTCAGCCAGCCGTTCCACGTGGCCGAGGTGTTCACCAACATCCCGGGCGAGTTCGTGCAGATCGAGGACACGATCAAGTCGTTCAAGGCGGTGGTCGAGGGCGAATACGATCACCTGCCCGAGGCCGCGTTCTACATGGTCGGCGGCATCGACCAGGCGGTCGCAAAGGCCAAGAAGCTGGCCGACGAAGCGTAAGAACCACTCCCCTCCCGCCTGCGGGAGGGAACAGGAAAGAGAACATGGCACTGCATTTCGAACTCGTGACCCCGGCCAAGCTGGTCCGCTCCGAAGACGTCCACATGGTGGTCGTCCCCGGCGCGGAGGGTGAATTCGGCGTGCTGGAAGGCCATGCGCCCTTCATGTCGACCATCCGCGACGGTGCGGTGCAGGTGTACAAGACCCAGGGCGGCACGCCGGAAAGCATCGAAGTGCGCGGCGGTTTCGCCGAAGTCGGCGACAAGGGCCTCACCGTCCTTGCGGAGCATGTCGAGGAAGCCTGATCCTGCCGCTCCCGATGCGGAGCGTTGGCTGCGCCGCCTGGCATGGAGCGGCATCGCCACCTTCCTGCTGATCAGCGCGTTCGACATTCATCGCTGGCGGGTCGAGCGGTGGCAGGAATTCGATGCCGCCTTCGCTTTCCTGAAAGGGCATGTTTTCGGCATCCCGCCCGAGCCGGTGTGGCTCTACGCCCTCGCCTTCCCAATCGTGGCCGTGAATTTCGGATGCCATGTGCAGATCCTGCGCGGCCAAAGGCGCGGCATCCTGAAACCCTTCGTCGGCAGCGCGCTGGCCATCGCGATCATGCCCCTGTTCGGCTGGCAGGGCGTGATCTATCGCATGATCTGGCCCGATATCCTCAGCTTCGTCGGTTACGGCATCGGCGGTGCCATTGCCGCAATCCTGGCCTTTGGGCTGGTGGAAACGAGCCCGTCCGACCGAGACTGACCTTGCGTTCTCGCGCCCCCTCGCCATGATCGCGCGACAGGGAATCACGACGGGGACTGAATCGATGAAATTCGTATCCAATCGCGCCATCGCGACTGCGCTGGCGGTGGCGACGCTCGCCGCCGCGCCGCTCGCGGCGCAGAACACCGAGACGGAGAACGCTGCCGCAATGGCCGATACCGATACCGACGCCAAGTTCGAGGCCGAGAACGACCCCTTCATCTGGTTGGAGGAAACGCGCAGCGTGCCGGCCCTCACCTGGGTCCGCTCCGAGAACGAGCGCGTCGACCAGACGCTGGGCGCGGACCCGCGCTTCGCCGAACTGAAAGCCGAAGCGCTGGCGATCCTCGACAGTGAAGACCGCATTCCGGGCGTCAGCTTCACGCCCCACGGCCTCGTCAATTTCTGGCAGGACGCGAAGAACCCGCGCGGTATCCTGCGGCTGACGACGCTGGAGAGCTATCGCAGCGAGAAGCCGGAATGGGAAACCATCCTCGACATAGACGCGCTGGCCAAGGCCGAAGGCGCGAATGGGTGTTCCACGGCATGAGCTGCCTGCCGCCCGCTTCGGACAAATGCATGGTCGCGCTGTCGGACGGCGGCAAGGATGCCGACGAGATGCGCGAGTTCGATTTTCCCACCCGCAGCTTCGTCGACGGCGGCTTCTTCCTGCCCGAGAGCCAGGGCAGCGCGAGCTGGGTCGACGCGGACACGCTGCTGGTCAGCCGCGATTTCGGCGAGGGGACCACGACCGAAAGCCATTATCCCTTCACCACCCGCGAATGGAAACGCGGCACCGATCTGGCCGCCGCGCCCGAGATCTTTCGCGGCGAACCGAAGGACGTGTCTGCCGGGGCCGCGCTGGTGCGCGATTCGACCGGTGCGATCCAGGGGCGCTACGCCTATCGCGGGCTCGACTTCCACGATCGCGCGTATTTCCTGATGGTCGATGGCGACTGGGTGAAGCTCGACATGCCGGAGAAATCCGGCCTGTTCGGCATCGTCGACGACCACATCCTGTTCAGCACCGATGTCGACTGGACGGTGGGCGGAACCACCTTCCCCGCCGATTCCATCGTCGCGGCGAAGCTCGACGCGTGGAAGGCCGATCCCAACGGCGCGGCGAAGGAACTGGTCTGGGCTCCGGGCGATCGCCAGACCAAGCAGGGCGCGGCGATCACCGCCAATTCGATGTTCGTGAACCTGCTCGACAATGTGCGCGGGCAGGTCCTCAAATTCGATTACGTCGACGGATCGTGGGTCAGCGAGCGCGTGCCCCTGCCCGACAACGCCACGGTGGGCGTCGCGGCGGCGGACGACAACAGCGACCGGATCATGTATTCGGTCACCGATTTCCTCACCCCCTCCACCCTCTATTTCTCCGACGGCACCGACGCGCCAGCGGTGATCAAGACCAGCCCGGCGCGCTTCGACACCGACGGGATGGAGGTCGAACAGTTCGAGGCGACGAGCAAGGACGGGACGAAAATCCCCTACTTCCTCGTCAAGCCGAAGGGGATGGTGATGGACGGCACCACTCCGACGCTGCTGAGCGGCTATGGCGGCTTCCAGATTCCGCGCCTGCCCAGCTATCTCGGCACGACGGGCAAGCTGTGGCTGTCGCGCGGCGGCGCATACGTGCTGGGCAATATGCGCGGCGGCGGCGAGTTCGGCCCGCAATGGCACCAGACCGCGATCCGCGAGAACAAACAGCGCACCTGGGACGATTTCGAAGCGATCGCCGACGATCTGGTCGCGCGCAAGATCACCAGCCCGAAGCATCTCGGGATCCAGGGCGGCAGCCAGGGCGGCCTGCTGGTCGGCACCGCATTCACCCAGCGCCCCGACCTCTACAACGCGGCGATCGTGCAGATTCCGCTGTTCGACATGCTGCGCTATTTCGAGATCGGGCGCGGCGCGAGCTGGATCGGCGAATATGGCGACCCGCGCATTCCCGAACAGCGCGCCTGGATCGAGCCCTATTCCCCCTATCAGAAGCTGGCGTCGGACACCGATTTCCCGACCCCGTTCTTCATCACCAGCACCGCGGACGACCGCACGCACCCCGCCCACGGGCGCAAGGCGGCGGCGCGCATGTCGAAGAACGGGCAGGCCTATTACTATTACGAGGACATGACCGGCGGCCATTCGGGCGGCGTCGACAACGACCAGCGCGCGAAGCTGCTGGCGCTGCAGAACGTCTATCTGATGCAGCAGCTGATGGACGAAGGCGGCGGCTACACGGAAGAGTAGTTTCCCCGCCCTTTCTCGCTCGTCGCCCCGGCCCTCATGCCGGGGCACGGTCGCGTTGTCCTGCGCCACCAACAAGCCCGGTCCCGGATCAAGTCCGGGACGACGAAGGTGAGACTTACGCGCCTACCGCGTCGGGGCGTGGAAATCGGGGGCCTTGTCCTTCACCCAGGCGACGAACTTCGCGACATGTTCGTTTTCGAGCAGGCGCGCGCGGTCGGCACCGAACCGCGCCAGCTACGCATTGGTGAAATTGGCGTGGATCGCGCGGTGGCAGATGGGGTGGAGGGGCACGGTTTCGAGCCCCTTCTTCGCCTTGGGCACGGTGTGATGCCATTGCAGCCGCCGCGCGATCGGGCGCGCGCACAGCCAGCAGGCGAGCGGGCCGTCCTCCCCGCTAGTCGAGGCCGTAATAGACATCCTTGCCGACCCCGCCATATGCGTCGCCGGCCAGCACAGCGACCGAGACTACCTCCCCCGTACATTGCCGGTCGGCCAGATTCTCGTCTCCGCGCACGACCCATACCCCGTCGGTAAATTCGGGCTTGTTGCCATCTTCATCGAAGCCTGTGCGAATGGTGCGGCTGTAAACGATGTAACGCACGTCGCCATTGGCGAACTGGATTTGCGATTCGCCGCCACCCGAATAGGCCGTATTGGCGAACCGCCCGCCATCGAGCACGAGCTCCACCTTCTTAGCGGTGCCGAAGCGATACTGCGCGGTCTTCCGGCCCTGCGCATTGTTGACGCCGCACACCGCGATCTTCTTGGTACCGGCGGTGCAGGAGAACAATTCCTGCTCATCCTGCGCACAGGCGACAGACGTGACTTCAGTCGCAGAGGCCTTTCCAGCGCTCGATGCCGAGTCATCCGGCGTTGCTACCGGTTCGACCGCGCCTTCCTCGGACGCAGGGCTGACCGGCTCATCCTTTGCCGCCTGGGCCGCACCCTGCCCGCAGCCTGCGACGAGCAGGGCAGCTAGCGTCCCAAGCACTGCCCCCCTCATTTCGTCTCCGCCGCCTTCTTGCGCTTCATCGTGTCGTGGAAGCGATCGGCCCAGCCGGGTTTCACGTTCTGGTCCGCGCGCACGAGGCGCAGTTCGCCATCGCCGACATCGCGCGTCACCGTGCTGCCCGCCCCAATGATCGCGTCGGCACCGATGCGGACGGGGGCGACCAGCGCGCTGTTCGATCCGATGAAGGCGCGCGGGCCGATGGTGGTCTTGTACTTGAAATAGCCATCGTAATTGCAGGTGATTGTGCCCGCGCCGATATTCGCGCCCGCGCCGACCTCCGCATCGCCGAGATAGCTCAGATGGTTCGCCTTGGCCCCTTCGCCCAGCGTCGCCTTCTTCACCTCCACGAAATTGCCCACCTTGGCATTTCGCTCCAGCACCGCGCCGGGGCGCAGGCGGGCATAGGGGCCGACCTCGCAGCCCTCGCCCACGCGCGCGCCCTCCAGATGGCTGAAGGCCCGGATCCGCGCGCCGTCGGCGACGGAGACACCCGGTCCGAAGACAACGTTCGGCTCCACCGTCACATCGCGGCCCAGCATGGTGTCGTAGCTGAAGAAGACCGTCTCGGGCGCGCGCAGGGTGGCGCCTTCGGCCATCCAGTGCTCGCGCTGCTCCGCCTGCCATTGCGCCTCCGCGCGGGCGAGCTCGGCGCGGCTGTTGATGCCCTGCACCTCCGCCTCGTCCGTTTCGACCAGCGCGCTGACCCGGCCATCCTTTTGAGCGACCATCACGATGTCGGGCAGGTAGTATTCACCCGCGGCATTGTCGTTGGTCACGCGGGCCAGCAGGCCGAACAGATCTTCGCTGCGCACCGCCATCATGCCCGAATTGCACAGGTCGAGCTGACGCTCGGCGGCATCGGCGTCCTTGAACTCCACCATCTTGCCGATGGTGCGCTCGTCCTCGCTGACGATGCGCCCGTAGGCGCCCGGATCGGCCGCGCGGAAGGCCAGAACGACACAGGGCGGCGCATCTTCCTCGTGCAGGCGCGCGACCATGCGCCGCATGGTGTCGGCGGTGACGAAGGGCACATCGCCATAGAGGATCAGCACGTCGCCCTCGAAGCCCGCCAGCGCGCTCTCGGCCTGCTGCACCGCGTGCCCGGTGCCCAGTTGCGGTTCCTGGTGCGCGATGGTGGCGCGATCGCCCAGTTGGGTCTCGATCTGCTCGCGCCCGTGGCCGGTGACGACGACCGTATGTTGCGGTGCCAGTTCGGCCACCGAAGCCAGCAGATGCTCCAGCATCGGCCGCCCCGCGATGGGATGCAGCACCTTGTGCAGGTCGGATTTCATGCGCGTACCCTTGCCCGCGGCAAGGACGATCGCGGCGAAGGCGCGTTGCGTAACCATGTCCCGCGCAATGCCAGCATTCGCTTGCGGTTTGAAGAACCATCCGTCACCCCGCGCCACCATGAGTGAAATTACTTCGAACATCCCCTTCGATATCGTCGGCTTCGACCTCGACGGTACGCTGCTCGACACCCATCGCGACCTGGGCGAAGCGGTGAACCACGCGCTGCGCGAAGGCGGCTATCGCGCCGTGCCCGTCGAGGAGATCGAGGGGCTGATCGGCGGCGGGGCCAAGCGGATGCTGGCCCGCGCGATCGAGCGGCAGGGCGGCGACATGGCGCGCGAGGCGTTCCGCCCGCTCTACAAGAGCCTGCTTGCCTATTACGAGGCGCACAATACGGTCCACACCCGGCCCTATCCGGGCGTGGAGGCCGTGCTGGACGATCTGGCCGCGCGCGGCATCGCGATGGCGGTCGTGACCAACAAGTTCGAAGGTTTCGCTACGAACATCCTCACGACGCTCGGCCTTGCCGACCGGTTCGAAACGATCATCGGCGGCGACAGTCTCGGGCGCGACGAGGACGGGAATTACCGCGCCAAGCCCATGCCCGATCCGCTGGTCGAGGCACGGCGGCGCTGCGGCGGCGGGCGCTTCGCCTTCGTCGGCGATTCTAGCTACGATGTCGGCGCGGCGCGCGCGGCGGGCGTGCCCGTGATCGTCGCCGGGTACGGCTATTGCGATCGCGCGCCTGCCGAACTCGGCGGCGACGCGGTGGTGGAACGATTCGCCGATATTCCTGCGGCATTGGCGCGGCTGGGCGGCTAAACCCTCCGCCTGCCGTTACGGCACGGCGACACGGCCCACGCCCGGTTGCGCCCAGTCTCGGAACCTGCCACTCCGCGCCCACGTTTTACGTGCACGTAAACTTCAACGGGAGACATCAGGCATGAGCATCGATTTCAAGGACAAGGTCGCCATCGTCACCGGCGCGGGCGGCGGGCTCGGCAAGCAATATGCGCTCGAGCTGGCGCGGCGCGGCGCGAAGGTCGTGGTCAACGATCTGGGCGGATCGCGCGACGGCACCGGCCATTCGGACATGGCGCTGGAAGTCGTCGAGGAGATCGAGAAGGCGGGTGGCACCGCAGTTTCGAACGGCGCTTCGGTGACCGAATACGACCAGATGGAAAAGATGATCGCCGATGCGAAGCAGCAATGGGGCGGCGTCCATATCCTGATCAACAATGCCGGCGTCCTGCGCGACAAGAGCTTCGCCAAGATGAGCCCGGAGGATTTCGAGTTCGTGGTGAAGGTCCACCTGCTCGGCAGCGCCTATGCGACCAAGGCCGCGTGGGAAACCTTCCGTGAGCAGTCCTATGGCCGCGTGCTGATGACCGCGTCCTCCACCGGCCTGTTCGGCAATTTCGGCCAGGCAAATTACGGCGCGGCCAAGCTCGGCCTCGCGGGGCTGACCAAGACGCTTCATCTCGAAGGCGCGAAGTACAACATCAAGGTCAACACGCTCAGCCCCGTGGCGGGCACGCGTATGACCGAGGACCTGTTCCCGGAACAGGCGTTCGAACTGTTCGCGCCGGAGAACGTGGTTCCCGCCGCGCTGTTCCTGGTCAGCGAGGATGCGCCCAGCAACGCCATCGTCGGCGCGGGCGCAGGCGGCTATCACAGCGCGTGGACCGTGATGAACGAACCCGTGTGGCTGCCCGAGGGCGAGCGCTCGGTCGAGGATTTCGCCAGGCACTGGGACAAGATCAGCGAATTCAGCAATCTGAAGGCCCCGGAATCGGGCGCCGAGCAGTCGGGCCAGATCCTCGCCGCGATGCAGAAGGTGACGGGCCAGGGCCCCTCCTCCGCACGAGGCTGAGCCGAGCTGTATTGACCAAATAATACACTCGCGGTAAGTCCGTCCCTGAATTTTCAGGGGACCGGGCATGTATAGCGAGGAAGATATCAATTCGGCGGTCGCCGCGGGGGCATTGACTCCCGAGGCGGCCGCTTCTTTTCGGGCGCATATGACGCAGGTGCGCGAAATGCCGCGCGGCGACGAAGAGAACTTCCGCCTGATCAACAGCTTCAACGACATCTTCGTTGCCATCGGCGCGATCATCATGCTGCTCGCGGCAAGCGCGATCGGGCAGCAGATTGCGGGGATCTTCGCCCCCGTCCCGACATATCCGGGCATGACCGGGCAGGACCTCAGCGAGGCGCAGTGGAACGCGTGGCAGGCCGCGCAGGGCCTGCGCACCGCGATGAACCTGATATTCGGCGGTATCCTGGTCGCCGCGACGGCATGGGGCCTGGCCGAGTTCTTCACCCGGAGGCGGCGTATGGCGCTCCCCAGCATCATCCTGTTGCTGGCCTATGTATGCGCCGTATTCGCGACTTTCCTGGGCATAGGCCTAGCGTTGGGCGGCGAACCGCAAACGGGCGAGGCGGGCGGCATTATTGCCAGCGTCGCCGGGCTCTTCGCAGCGGGAGCCGCCTGGGTCCACTGGCGCCGTTTCATGGTGCCGATCACGGTCGCTGCCGGAGCAGGCGCGATCGCCGTTACCGTCCTTTCGTTCGTCTTCACCCTTCTCGATGCTGCCGGAATGGATCGGCCATTCGATGCGGTTCTGTGGTTCATCTTCGCCGCCGGTCTGGCGATATTCGCCTTCGCGATGCGCTGGGACATGAGCGATCCGGCGCGCACCACGCGGCGCAGCGACGTCGCCTTCTGGCTCCACCTGCTCGCCGCCCCGATGCTGGCCCATCCGCTGTTCTATTCGCTCGGCGTGATGGACGGGGGCGATGCGGTCGGCGTAGGCGGCGCGCTGGGCGTGATCGCGGTCTACATACTGTTCGGCGTGGTCGCTCTGGCGGTCGACCGGCGCGCGCTGCTGGTCTCCGCCCTCGCCTACGTGCTGGCGGCGCTGACCTTCCTGTTCGACCGGTTCGGGGCGGTGGAGCTGAACTTCGCGCTGACCGCGTTGATCATCGGATCGGCGCTGCTGACGCTCTCCGCCTTCTGGACGCCGATCCGCGGCAAGGTGGTGCGGATGCTGCCGACCGAATGGCGCGACCGCCTGCCGGAGATCGGCGCGCTGCCCGCGACGGCCTCCGCCTGATCGCAGCGACTGGCGCACCGGCCACCCGCCGGGGCGTCAGTCGTCGATCGCCTTCACCAGCTTGCGCTCCATCGGGGCGAGGACCCCGGCGAGCTCGTGCCCGCGCTTCAGTATCTGGCCGTGCTCGCCGAACAGCGTCCACATGCCCTGCCGGTTGCGCAAGGCGGGGCGCTTCTCCACCCGCGCCTGCGGGCGCTCGGCGGTCCGCCGGAACGCGGCGAAGGCGGCGTAATCCTTCGTGAAATCCATCGCGTAGTCGCGCCACTCGCCCGCCGCGACCATGCGCCCGTAAAGGTCCAGGATACGCATCAGCTCGTCGCGGTCGAAGCCGACCTGGCTGGGCTTGCGACCGGGAAAGGCGACCACGGTGCCACCGGGAACGCTGGCCATCAGCGCCCGGCCCCGCTGCGCCGATCATCGGTCGGGTCGTCGCCCCGCGCCGCTTCGCTCTGGGCGCGCAGCCGGGCAATCTCGCCCTCCAGCGTGCGCAATTGCACCTCCAGTCCTTCGAGCCGGCGGCGACCGTTGCTGCTCGCCAGTTCCTCGCAGGGCTCGTCGCACGGGGTGCCGTAGGGGATGAACTCGCGCAGCCATTCTTCCGCCGGGACCAGCGTGGAGCGCGCCTTCATCCCGATCATCGTCGCACCGGCGGGCACATCGTCGGTGACCACCGCATTCGCACCGATGCGCGCGCGTTCGCCGACCACGATCGGGCCGATGACCTGCGCGCCCGAACCGATGATCACGTTGTCTTCTATCGTCGGGTGACGCTTGCCACCAATCCCGTTCGCCGGGTTGGTGCCGCCCAGCGTGACGCATTGATAGATCGTGACGTTGTCGCCGATCACCGCGGTTTCCCCGACCACGGTAAAGCCATGGTCGATGAAGAAATGACGCCCGATCTTCGCGCCCGGATGGATGTCGATCCCGGTCAGCACGCGCGAAAAATGGTTCACGAAGCGCGCGCAGAAATACATTCGCGCTTCGAACAGCCAGTGCGCGACGCGGTGAAGACCGAGCGCGAGCACACCGGGATAGAGCAGGATTTCCCACCGCGAACGCGGCGCCGGGTCCCGTTTCTGGATCGAGTCCAGATAATCGACGAGGCCTTTGAACATCATCCTCTCGAATCTACCCCTCAAGCGGGGGTCAAAGCAAGCGCGCCTGTTCCGGCCCCTGCACCGCGTCCAGCGCATCGCGCCAGATGCCGAGCGTCGCGGGGGCCTTGCGCTCCAGTGTCAGCCGGTCGATCGTTTCGACCAGCCGCTCGATTCCGGCGAAATCGCGCGCCGTGCGCGGTACGAGGTAGGTAATCGCCCCATCCCCCAGCGCAAGGCCCAGCCGCGCGGCATGGCTTTCGATCAGCGCCCCCACCATCGCATCGTCGGGCGGGCCGATCCGCAGGTGCAACGCCGCACCCAGGCGCGAAGCGAGGTCGGGCAGCGCGATGTCCCACCCCTCTCTATCCGCGACCAGCAGCAGCGGCTCGCCGCTTTCCTGCGCGCGATTCCAGCGGTGGAACAGCTCCGTTTCGTCGAGCGAGGCGGCGCGGTCGATCGCCGTACCCTTGCCCGACGCGGCGAACCAGCGCGCGAACAGCGATTTGCCGGACCGCGGCGGGCCGAACAGAATGGCCGTGCCGAACGGCCAGCGCCCAGGATTCGCCAGCGCTTCGGCCACATGGGCATTCGCCTCCCCCAGCACGATGCTGGCCGGATCGGTCGGGAGACCGCGAGACAGGGGAAGCGCGATTTGCGACATGCGCCGCTCGCCTAGCGCCGGATCGAAAGCGCGCTGCCGCCCTGCGTCACGGAGAAGCCGCGCCCGGCCAGCGCCTGTGCCAGATCGTTCAGCGATCCGGCGTAGGTTACGCGCATCACGGAGGTTCCGCCGATCGCGAGCGAACTCGTCGCGGCCGAACGCACGCCTGGCGTCGCATTGACCGCCGAGAGGGTGGCATCGACCGCGCCCGCATCGGGGGTGGCGAACTGGACGACATAGGTCGCCACGGTCGCGCTCTGGGTGGGGGGCAGCGTGATGGTAGGCTGATCGTCCGTCTCTGCCGCCTGCTGCGCCGCGCGGGCCGCCGCATCCGCCGCCCGGCGTTGCGCCTGCGCGGCCTCGCCCCGGTCGATCAATTGCCGGACCGCCGGGTCCATCTGGCCTCCGCCGCTGGCGAGCGTCGGATCGGGCGTCAGCCGACCGTCGGCCAGGGCGCTTTCGAAGATCTTGTCCATCCGCAGCACCGCGCGATCGAGCATCGCCGGCAGCTCGCGCGGATTGCCCGCATCCATCGTGAAGCTGGCGAGATAGGTGCTGTCGGGGCCGTAGCGCGCCGTAAACGTGCCTTTCACCGGGCCACCGGGATAGGCGTAGTCGAGCCGCGCGATGGCGACGATGACGTCGCTCGCCCCGAACTGGTCGAGGATATTGCGCCACCAGGTACGGCTGCGCCGCCCGCTCTGCCCGTAAGTGACGAGCAGCGAATCGGCACCCGAGCCCGCCGGGCGGACATAGTCCACGCGGCTCGATCCGGGCTGGTACTCCGCCCAGGCGCGCTGCCATTCGTTGCGCCGTTCATAGACCGTCTCGGTCCCGCCGGTGAAGGTCACCGGGATCAGCAGCATCGGTGCGGAGCGGGCCGCGCGGCCCGCCGCGCCGAGATAGCTGCCCGCCCGCTGCCGGTCGAAGATGACGCCCAGGCGCGCCTTGTACCGGCGATCGCCGATCTGCTCGTCCTCGATGACGATCGCGGAAACGATACCCTGCAACTGGCTGTCGCTGAGGTTCGGACCCTCCAGCTTGGCCCATGCCTTGCGGGCCGCCTGATGCCACCCCTCCAGCCGGGCCTCCTCCGCATTCTTCGCGGTGACGTCGACATCTATGCCCGACACGTCGATATCGTTGCTGGCCATGACCGGCGGAATTCCGCGGTCGCCATCGACCTGCGCACGCGCCCACAGCACGCCGAGCGCGACGAACGCGGCGATGGCGACGATCAGGAGCGCCGGGCGCATGGCGGGGGAGCGGAAAACGGGCATGGGGGATAATCGCCCGCCTTTTGCCGAAAGCCCCGTGCGATTCCAAGCGCGAATGCGTAAGGCACGCAGCATGAACGAAGACGAGCGGCGCTATACCTACGAACAGGCCGGGGTTTCGATCGCGGCCGGCAACCGCCTGGTGAAGGCGATCGGTCCCCTGGTGAAGGCGACGATGCGGCCCGGCGCGGATGGCGAAATCGGCGGTTTCGGTGGTTTCTTCGACCCCAAGGCGGCGGGCTATAAAGACCCGCTGCTGGTCGCCGGGAACGACGGGGTCGGCACCAAGCTGAAGCTGGCGATCGAGACCGGGCGGCACGATCATGTCGGGATCGACCTGGTCGCGATGTGCGTCAACGATCTGATCGTGCAGGGGGCGGAGCCTCTGTTCTTCCTCGACTATTTCGCCACCGGCAAGCTGGAGACCGGCATCGCGGAGCGCGTCATCGCCGGGATCGCCGAAGGATGCCGGATGGCGGGCTGCGCCCTGATTGGTGGCGAGACCGCGGAAATGCCGGGCATGTATGCCGAAGGGGACTACGACCTCGCCGGGTTCTGCGTCGGCGCGGTAGAGCGCGGCGAGCAGTTGACGGGGGAGCGGGTGGCACCGGGGCATGTCCTGCTGGGCCTCGCGAGTTCGGGCGTGCATTCGAACGGCTTCTCGCTCGTCCGACGGCTGGCTGCGGACAAGGGTTGGCGGCTCGATCGCCCCGCCCTGTTCGATCAGGAGCGGCTGTTGGTCGAAACGCTGCTCGAACCCACGCGAATCTATGTCGAGAGCCTGCTGCCAGTGGTGCGCAGCGGGCTGATCGACGCACTGGCGCATATCACCGGCGGCGGTCTGCTGGAGAATATTCCGCGCGTGCTGCCGGAGGGCGCGCATGCGGTGATCGACGCCGATACATGGTCGCAATCGGGGCTGATGGCGTTCCTGCAGGCGCAAGGCAATATCGAGCCGGGCGAGATGGCGCGGACCTTCAATTGCGGCATCGGCATGGTGCTGGCGGTGACGCCGGAGAATGCCGACACGGTGCGCGAGCGGCTGGAGGAGGCGGGCGAAAGCGTCCACCGGATAGGCGCGATCGAAGCGGGAACGCGCGGCTGCACCGTTCGCGGCAGTGCGGGGACCTGGTCGGGTCGTGCGGACTGGGAAGCAACGCACAGTGCCTGACGCGCCCGCCGCTGCGGCCCCGCCTTCGGTGCATCGACCCGCGCGGCTAGCGGTGCTGATCTCCGGCAGCGGCACCAACATGGCCGCGCTGCTCTACGCCAGCCGCCTGCCGGGCACGCCCTACGAGATCGTGCTGGTCGCCAGCAACAACCCCGATGCGCCGGGCCTCGCGCTGGCCGAGGCGGAGGGAATCGCGACTTTCTCCCTCTCGCACAGGGGCATGGACCGCACGGAACACGATGCGGCAATGGATGCGGCGATCCGCAAGCACGATGCCGATTACGTCGCGCTCGCCGGCTATATGCGCGTGCTGGGGGAAGAGATGGTCGCGTCCTGGCGGGGCCGGATGTTCAACATCCACCCCTCGTTGCTACCGAAATACAAGGGGCTGGATACCCATGCGCGCGCGATTGCGGCGGGCGACAGCGTGGCGGGCGTCTCTGTCCACCTGGTCGACAGCGAGCTCGATGGGGGAGAGGTTTTGGGCCAGATGCAGGTCGCGGTGCTGCCCGAGGACACACCCGATACGCTGGCCCGCCGGGTGCTGTTCGCGGAGCACCAGCTTTATCCGCGCGTGGTCGCCGACTACGTCTCCGGCGGCGCCAACCCGCGGTAGGCAGCAGGCATGCGTGCGAGCGCCCTCCGCAATCAGTGAGTGCGGTGGAATACGTCGGCGTCCGTGTTGCCGGAGGGCGGCGGCGGCGAAGCGGCATCGCGCGGATCGACCATGGTCGTAAAAGCCCCCTGCCGCTGGTGGCGCATCTCTTGAATTTCCGCGACCTTGCCGCCTTCGAAAATCAGCGTCCACAACCCCTCGCCGGCGATTTCGGGCAATTCCGAATGAATTCGCCCGTGCGCCATCACCGCCCCATCGTTCACCAGCAGTTCGTCGAGCTCCAGTCGCCAGTCCGGAACGATCGCCATCAAGCGGCGAAAAGCGCGAATGATGGCTTCGCGCCCTTCGATCACGGCGAACTGGCTGTCGATATGCACCACGTGCGGGGCCAGCAGCGCTTCGAGACTTTCGAATGCGCGCGTATTGAGCGCATTGCGGAAGGATTTCGCGCAGCGCCGGTTGCGGCGTTCCCGCAAGAAGCGGTTGAAAGTTACAGACCCACCCACGCGACCAGTATATCACTGTTCGGTGGAGGGTAACAGTAAGTTATCTCAGCGAATTATTCGCCGTTTCGTAGGCTTTGTCAGCCCACGATTTCGTTATCGTCGAAGAAGAAGGCGATTTCCTTCTGCGCATTCTCGTCCGAGTCGGAACCGTGGACGGTGTTCGCTTCGATCGATTCGGCGAAAGTCTTGCGGATCGTGCCTTCCTCGGCATCGGCGGGGTTGGTCGCGCCCATGATGTCGCGATTGCGCTTCACCGCATCCTCGCCCTCGAGCACCTGCACCACCACCGGGCCGCTGGTCATGAAATCGACCAGTTCGCCGTAGAACGGGCGATCCTTGTGCACTTCGTAGAAGCCCTTCGCCTGGTCTTCGGTCATCTGGATCCGCTTGGACGCGACAACGCGCAGCCCCGCATCCTCCAGCATCTTGGTGACAGCGCCGGTCAGGTTGCGGCGAGTGGCATCGGGCTTGATGATCGAAAATGTGCGGTTGGCCGCCATGGGTAGTATCCTTGCAAGAGATAGTCGTAAAATTGCGCGAGCCCCTAGCCGCGCGGGGCTCTCTCGGCAACCCTTCGGAACGACGCTATCGTTGCAATCCGTCGCTGACGAACAGTTCGGCGCGGGTGAGATCGCCTTCCCGGCGGGCGGACAGGGAGAAGCTGCGCCCCTTCGCCCCCTCTCCGACCAGTGTCTGTCGCCCCTCGTCGCCCAGGCTGTAGGATATGGCGAGGCCCGCCGCTTCGGCCTCCTGCCGGTAGAACCGGGCGAGTTCGGCCGGACTGTCGCCGCTTTCCAATGCGACCAGCGAACCCTTCCGGTCGGCGCGCTTCACATCGGTCGCGTGGACTACACGCGCGTTCGGCACGATGGTGAAGCCGAGCGGGAGACGCGGGGCGACTTGCGGACCGCTGCGCATGGTGGCGCGCCCTTCACTGGTGGGGATCTGGACCTTCACCTCGTCGCTCGCCGGATCGACGCTATGATGGGCCTCGTCGCCGCACGCGGCACACAACAGCGCCGCCAGCCCGGCAATAAGGCTCGCGAACGCGCGTGTGCCGGTCAGGCGATCCTGGCCCATTTCCCCCCATCCTGCCGATAGAAGCTGCGTTCCAACCCGGCTTCCTTGCCCAGCGCGCTCCAGCACCCCCTGGCCGCCTCAACCGTGGTATCGTCGAAGAGCAGGAATGCGCGGGCAAAGCCCGTGGGCGCGCGCCATTTGCCGTCGGCGAAGACGACATGATCCGCGCTGTTGAGTGGCTCGCACTCGCGCGAAATCAGGATCGGCTGGCTTGCCTCGTGTCCCGCCCCGACGATACCATTGGCCAGGAATTCCTCCGGGTGGCTCGTCCACAGCGCATCGGACAGCGCATCGCGCCGACCCTCGTCCTCGTGCACCACCAGCAGACGACTCCCCTCGTGAAGCACGCGCGGCGCGATCAGCGCCACCACCTGCTCCACCGAACTGGCGGAAAGCTGCCAGAAATCGACCTTCATCGCGGACGGCCGCCGGAGGTCGGACCCATGGCGAGCACCCGCGCGCGGCTCAACTTTCCAGCGTGTCGCGCACGAAGCGATCGACCAGGCGCACGCCGTAGCCGGTCGCGCCCTTGTCCCAGGTGCGGCCCGGCTTGTCCGACCATGCCATCCCCGCGATGTCGCAATGCGCCCACGGGGTGCTGTCCAGGATGAAACGCTGCAGGAACTGGGCGGCGGTGATCGATCCTGCGACGCGCGGGCCGACATTCTTCATGTCGGCGATCGGGCTGTCGATCAGCTTGTCGTAAGCGGGGCCGATCGGCATGCGCCACAGCTTGTCGCCCGTCTGGCGTCCGGCGCTCAGCAGATCGTCCGCCAGCGCATCGTCGTTGGAAAACAGGCCCGCCTGCTCGTGACCCAGCGCGATCAGCATCGCGCCGGTGAGCGTCGCGAAATCGACGATCCGCTGCGGCTGATAGGTCTTCTGGCACCAATGCAGCACATCGGCCAGCACCAGCCGTCCTTCGGCATCGGTGTTGATCACCTCGACCGTCTGACCCGACATGGTGGTGACGACGTCGCCCGGCCGCTGCGCATTGCCGTCGGGCATGTTCTCGACCAGTCCGCAAATGCCGACCACATTGGCCTTCGCCCCGCGCTTCGCCAGGGCCACCATGGAGCCCGCGACCACGGCCGCGCCGCCCATGTCCCATTTCATGTCCTCCATGCCCGCGCCCGGCTTGATCGAGATGCCGCCGCTATCGAAGGTCACGCCCTTGCCGACGAAGGCGACCGGCTTCTCGCCTTGTGCCCCGCCTGTCAGCCGCATGGCCAGAATGCGCGAGGGCTTGGCTGATCCCTGGCCGACGCCGAGCAGCGCGCCCATGCCGAGCTTCTCCATCTCCGCATCGTCGAGCACGACGATTTCCACGCCGGTCCCGTCCAGCCGTTCGCGGCACCGATCCACGAAGCTTTCGGGATAGAGGATGTTGGCCGGCTCGGTCACGAGTTCGCGCGCGAATTCCACGCCCTCGGCCACTGCCGCGGCTGTCGTCCAGGCCTCGCGCGTTCCATCGGGCGCACCGACCACCGTGACGGTGGTAAGCGTCTTCCTTTGCTCGTCCTTCTGCGTGGTACGATATTCGTCCCAGCGCCAGGCGCGCAGCCGCAGGCCCAGCAGCACGGCGGCCGCGTGCTCGGCTGAGAGGTCCCCGGTCGACAGGTCGAGCGCGAGCGCGGTTTCGCCCGAGCACAGATATTTGGCTGCGAGCGCAGCGCCGGCCTTTTCCAGATTGGCCTCGCGCTCGTCCGCATCGGCGGCGCCCGCCCCGGCCAGCGCGACCCGCCGCACCTTGCCGTCCCGTTCGACATAGCCTTCGCTGACCTGCCCCGGCGTGCCGCGGAAACGGTTCGCCTTCGCGCCTTCGCTCAGCGTGCGCTCCAGCGTGCCGGGCAGGCTGTCGCGATCGACCACATGGGCGATCAGGGTGGCGTCGGTGGGAAGGGTATCGGCGAAGGTGATTTGCATGAAGACTCCGGATAATCGCGTGAACGGCAGGGGCGTCGGCGCGGCGCGATACGGCGGCGGAGACAGGCCCTCAGAAGTGAGATTGCGATTAGGAGAGGCAAGTGCAATAGGCAAGCGATGCGCCCCACCCCGCGTCTCGCGCCGCCCCCGATCCGTTGCCGCGCGTCCCGCCAAGGGGCGGTGACGATTGGCATGCTGGCAGGCCTGCTGGCCACGCCGGCCTTCGGGCAGAGTGGCGCGCCGCCGGGTATCGAAACCGCGCGCGAGCCGCTGCAGCTTCCCGACCTCGAAGAGAGCGACGCGCAGGATCGCGACGATGCCGGGCTCCCGGTAACCGAGGGAGCATTGCCCGGCGAGACGGCCGGCCAACCCGCCGATCCTTCGGGCGAGCGCAAGATCGATTTCGAGGCGAATACGCTCGAATACGATTCGGACGACGGAGCCGTCACCGCCAGCGGCAACGTCATCCTGCGCAATCAAGGCCGCTCGGTCCGCGCCGACAGCGTCACCTGGAACAGGGAGAGCGGCCAGATCGTGGCGACCGGCAATGTCCGTTTCGTCGATCCGGACGGCAATCAGCTCTATACCGACCGGGTCGAGCTGACCGACGAATTCGACGTCGGTTCGCTGGAAAACCTGTTGTTGGTGCTGCGTGAGGGCGGACGACTGGCCGCCGAGCGTGGTACGCGCGAGGTCGACGGGACAGTGACGTTGACCCGCGCCGCCTATACCGCGTGCGATGTCGAAACCTCCGACGGGTGCCCGAAGCGCCCCAGCTGGCGGATCACCGCGGAACGGGTCGTCTACGATTCGCAAACGAACAGCATCCGGTTCCGCAGCGCCTATCTGGAGCTGTTCGGGGCGAAACTGATTCCGCTGCCCGGCCTCTCGCTGCGTACGGACGGGAGCGCGACCTCCGGCTTCCTGGTACCGGACGTGCGATTCTCGCGTTCCAACGGCCTCGAACTGAGCGGAAGCTATTACTACCGTCTGGCGAACAACATGGACGCGACGGTGGGGGCCAGCGTCTATTCCAAAGTCGCGCCAATGCTATCCGGCTCGTTCCGCCATCTGACCGACGTGGGGGCGTACCAGATCACCGGATACGGCACGTACAGCAGCCGCATTTCCAATTTCACCGGCGTTCCCAACACGGAAAAGGATTTTCGCGGGTACATCTTCGCGAACGGGAAGCTGCAGTTCGACCCCAATTGGAGCCTGACGGCCTCCATTCGCCGGACCACCGACAAGACCTTCCTGCGCCGCTACGATCTCAGCCGCGACGATCGCCTGCGCTCGCTGGTCGAGCTGGAGCGGATCGACCGCGATTCCTACCTGCTGGTCGCGGGATACGCCACCCAGACGCTGCGCTTGTTGCAGCCGCAGGGGCAGGTGCCGATCGCCTTGCCGCTGATCGATTACAGGCGGCGCCTGGCCGATCCATTGCTGGGCGGGCAGGTGGAGCTGCAGGCCAATACGCTGGCGATCCAGCGGTCGGAAGGGCAGGACACGCAACGCGCCTTCGCCAGCGCGCGCTGGGACCTGCGCAGCTACACCGGGATGGGGCAGATTGTGCAGCTGACCGCCCTCGCCCGGGCGGACGTGTATCACTCGGATCAGAACTATCTGACGGAGACCGCGATCTATCGCGGCAATCCCGGCTGGCAGGCGCGCGGTGTCGGCACGCTGGCGGCGGACATCAAGTGGCCGTTTGTCGGGTCGCTGCTGGGCGGCACGCAGGTGCTGACCCCGCGCGTCCAGTTCGTGGCGACGCCCGACATCCGCAACCTCGCCGTCCCGAACGAGGATTCGCGCGCGATCGACCTGGAGGATTCGAACCTCTTCTCGCTCAATCGCTTCCCCGGCTACGACCGGGTGGAGGACGGCGCGCGTATCACCTACGGCGTGGACTGGCAGCTGACGCGGCCGGACTGGCGGGTGGAGGCGACCCTGGGCCAATCCTATCGCTTCGACGCGGATCGCACGATCCTGCCCGACGGGACCGGTCTCGCCGAACAGCTGTCCGACTTCGTCGGCCGGACGCAGGTGCGGTACAAGGACTTCATCTCGTTCACCCATCGATACCGGATCGACAAGGACAATTTCGCCGTCCGGCGCAACGAGATCGACGCCACGATCGGCAACCGGCGGACCTATGCCGAGATCGGCTATCTCCGGCTCAACCGCAATATCGACCCCTCGCTAGAGGATTTGCGCGACCGGGAAGAAGCGCGGGTCGCCGCCCGGGTCGCATTCGCCCGCTACTGGTCGGTCTTCGGATCGGGCGTGATCAACCTGACCGACCGGCAGGAGGACGCGACGTTCAACTCCGACGGGTTCGATCCCATCGTCACCCGGCTGGGCGTCGCCTATCAGGACGATTGCCTGGAGATGGGCCTGACCTGGAAGCGCAATTATCAGGATCTTGGCGATGCGCAGCGCGGCGACACGTTCCAGGTCTATTTCCGCCTGCGCAACCTCGGCTTTCGCTAGGACAATAGCGGCGGATTGGCAGCGCCCGCCAAAACCGCTATCCCGCCGCGCTCATCATGCATTCAGCCGCCGGGCGGCACACTTAGCATTCGCCAAATCTCGTGAAAGGCCCGCTTGGGCGGGTCGCCTTACAGGTAGGACAAGTGATCAAACGCCTCGCTTCCCTTATTCCTCCCCTCGCCATGGCCGGTGCGCTGACCGGACTGGTCGCCGGGCCGGTGCTCGCGCAAGCGACGCCGCCGGCTGCGACCAGCGACGCGCAGACGCCCGCCACCGACGCCCAGCCGGCGGGTAACGCCTTCGGCATCCCCGACGACGTCGAGGTGTTCGGCAAGCAGGATCCCAACAATCGCAAGGCGCGCGCGGTCGTCAACGGCCAGGTCATCACCGGGACCGATATCGATCAGCGCGTGGCCCTGGTCGTCTCGGCCTCCCAGGGCAAGATCGCCGACGAGGATCTCGACCAGCTGCGGATGCAGGTCCTGCGCAACCTGATCGACGAGACGCTCCAGATTCAGGAAGCGAAGCTGCAGGAAGTGTCCGCCGAACCGGCGCAGGTGGAGCAGACCTACGCCCGCCTGGCGCAGCAGAATTTCGGGCAGGATCCGTCGAAGATGGACGCCTATCTCAAATCGATCGGCTCCTCCCCCGCGTCGCTCAAGCGCCAGATCGAGGGCGAGCTGGACTGGCGCAATCTGCTCAGCCGCAACGTGGCTCCGTTCGTCAATGTCTCCACCGAAGAGGTAAAGGACATGATGGACCGCATGCAGGCATCGCGCGGCACCGACCAGTTCCGCGTGGGCGAAATCTATCTCTCCGCTACGCCCGAGACCGCCGCGACCGTGGAGGCGAACGCACGCCGCATCGTCGAGCAGTTGAAGGCCGGGGGCAGCTTCGTGGGCTATGCCCGGCAATATTCGGAAGCCTCGACCGCCGCGACCGGCGGCGATCTCGGCTATGTCCGGCTCGCGACCCTGCCGCCCGAAATGGCGAGCGTCGTGAGCGAGATGCAGCCCGGACAGCTGGTCGGCCCCGTCGCCGTGCCCGGCGGCTTTTCCATCCTGTACCTGATCGACCGGCGCAAAATCCTGGCGGCCGACCCCCGCGACGCCGTGCTCAGCTTGAAGCAGATTTCGATCAACTTCCCCAAGGGAATCTCGCAGAAGGAAGCGGAGGCCAAGACGGTCGCCTTCGCCAAGGCCGTCGAATCGATCCGCGGCTGCGGCGATGCGGACCGCGCCGCGCAGACCGTGGGGGCGCAGGTCGTCTCCAACGATCAGCTGACCGTCCGCTCGCTTCCGGAACAGCTCCAGTCGAGCATCCTGCAATTGCAGGTCGGGCAGGCAACGCCGCCCTTCGGCTCGCTGGAAGAGGGCGTTCGCGTCCTGTTGCTGTGTGGGCGCGACGATCCGGAGGAGGCGAACGAGCCGACGATGGAGGAAATGCGCAGCCAGCTCGAGGACGACCGCATCGACAAGCGCGCGCAGCGTTACCTGCGCGACCTGCGCAACGACGCCTACGTCGAGTACAACTGACCCGGTAATGGCGCCGATCGCGGTCTCTCTGGGCGATCCGGCCGGGATCGGTCCGGAGCTGATCGCGGCGGCTTGGGCACGGCGGGTGGAAAACGACCTGCCGCCCTTCTTCGTGGTCGGCGGCGCGGGCGTGCTGCGCGAGGCCGTTCCCGGCCTGCCGGTTGAGCGTATCGCCGCACCGGGGGAGCCATGCGCGGCGTTCGATCGGGCGCTGCCCGTTCTTACCGATCACGACGGTCCCTATCGCCCGGGATCGCCCGACGTGGCTGGTGCCCGGCTCGCGCTGGCGTCGCTGGAGGGCGCGGTCGCCCTCGCCGTCGATGGAACCGCCAGCGCCGTCGTCACCGCGCCCATCGCGAAGGGTCGCTTGGCCGAGGTCGGTTTCGCGCATCCGGGCCAGACAGAATTCGTTGCCGCGGCGGCCGGGGCCGATCCGGACGATGGCGTGATGATGCTGGCCGGGCCGCAGCTTCGCACGGTGCCGGTTACCGTCCATTGCGCGCTGGCCGAGGTGCCCGAACGCCTCTCCATCGATCTGATCGTCGCCCGTGGCCGGGTGGTCGCCCGCGCGCTGCATGGGGATTTTGGGATCGATCGCCCCCGACTGGCGATCACCGGCCTCAATCCGCATGCGGGAGAGGACGGCCGCTTCGGCGACGAAGAGGCGCGCATCATCACCCCTGCCATCGCGGCGCTTCGGAGCGAAGGCGTCGTCGCCAGCGGCCCGCACCCCGCCGACGCGCTGTTCGCGCCGCGCGCTCGCGCAGGCTACGACGCGGCGCTGTGCATGTATCACGACCAGGCGCTGATCCCGCTCAAAACGCTCGATTTCGATCAGGGCGTCAACGTCACGCTCGGCCTGCCGGTGGTGCGCACCAGTCCCGATCACGGTACCGCTTTCGATATCGCGGGCAAGGGGTTGGCCGATCCGGGGGCGACCATTGCCGCGATCCGCATGGCGGGCGAGATCGCTGCGCGACGGAGTGCAACCTGAGCGGACGGCCCGCCCCGCTGCGACTAGCAGCGCCTACGGCGCGGCAAGTCTCGCTCCCCTCCCGCTTGCGTGAAGGGTAGGGGGTGGGACAATGACCGATCTTGCCCCCCAGCTTCCCCCCTTACGCGAAGTCATCGCCCGCCATGGCCTGTCAGCCAGCAAGGCGCTGGGCCAGAACTTCCTGTTCGACGAACAGCTGCTCGACCGGATCGCCGCCCTGCCCGGCTCGCTGGAAGGCCGCGCAGTGCTGGAGATTGGCCCCGGCCCCGGCGGCCTGACGCGCGCCGCGCTGCGCGCCGGGGCGCGCGTCACCGCGATCGAGATGGATCGCCGCTGCCTCCCCGCGCTGGCCGAATTGGCCGACGCCTTTCCGGGCCGGTTGCGGGTGATAGAGGGTGACGCGCTGAAGCTCGATCACGATGCGATCATGGGCGAACCCTACGCGATCCTCTCAAACCTGCCCTACAATGTCGGCACCGCGCTGTTCACGCGCTGGCTGTCTGCGCCGGCCTGGCCGCCGCTTTGGACTTCGCTGACGCTGATGTTCCAGCAGGAGGTCGCGCAGCGCATCGTTGCCGCCTCGGGTGGCTCGGCCTTCGGGCGGCTTGCGGTCCTCTCCCAATGGCGCAGCACGGCGAAGCTGGCGATGAAGGTCCACCGCAGCGCGTTCACCCCCCCGCCCAAGGTTATGAGCGCGGTCGTCCACGTCGAGCCCGCAGCCATGCCCGAGGGCGTTGACCCCGCCCTCCTCTCGCGGCTGACCGAGGCGGCGTTCGGGCAGCGGCGCAAGATGCTGCGCCAGAGCCTGAAGGGCGTGCCGGGCGCGGTCGCGGCGCTCGAATCGCTCGGGATCGAGCCGACACGCCGCGCCGAGACGCTCTCGGTGGCCGACTTCGTCACGCTCGCACGCCTGCTGGGCCAGTAAGCGCACTTGGCCCGCGCCGCCCCTGTCGCTAGGCGGTGGGTATGACCAGACTTACCGGAACCTTGAAAGACGCGATCGAAACCATCGACGGCGCGCAGATGCTTTCCCATGTCGAGCGCTGGGCGCAGATCAACAGCGGCACGTCGAACCACGAGGGCCTCGCCCGTATGGCACAGGAACTGTCCGACGCTTTCTCCGTCCTCCCCGGCGAGATCACGCTGGAGGAGCCCGCCCCCGTCACCGCTGTCGATGCCGCTGGCAAGGAGACGGCGGTTGAGAACGGCAAGCATTTCCTGTTGCGGGTCCGGCCGGAGGCTGAGCGGCGCTTCATCCTGACCGGGCACATGGACACCGTGTTTCCCGCCGATCACCCATTCCAGCAGCTGACCTGGCTCGACGAGGAAACCCTGAACGGCCCCGGCACCGCCGACATGAAGGGCGGACTCGCGATCATCCTCGCCTCGCTTCGCGCCCTGGAAGGCACCGAGGCATGGCAGCAGGTCGGCTACGACGTGCTGATCAATGCGGACGAGGAAACCGGCTCGCTCTCCTCCGCCCCGCTGATCGAGCGGACCGCGCAGGGCAAATACGCCGCGCTCACCTTCGAACCCGCCGCGACGTCGGAGGGGCGGCTCGCCCACGCGCGCGGCGGCAGCGGCAATTACAGCCTCACCGTCACCGGCAAGTCCGCCCATGCCGGGCGCAATCCTCAGGACGGACGCAATGCCATCGTCGCCGCATCCACCCTCGCGGTGCGGCTGAAAGAGCTTCAGCGCGACGATATCAGCGTGAATCCGGCGAAGATCGACGGCGGCGCCGCCAACAACGTCGTTCCCGACCACGCCGTGCTGCGCTTCAACATCCGGCCCAAGGAGCCTGCCGCGGCGGAACGCTTCGAAGCGGAGATGAACGCTTTGATCGCCGAGGTGAAACAGGCTCAGGAGGTCGATATCGCGGTGCATGGCGGCATCTCGCGCCCGCCCAAGCCGGTCGACCGGCAGGCGCAGAAGCTGTTCGACCTGGTGCGCGATTGCGGTGCGGAGCTGGGCCAGGAGATCGACTGGCAGCCGACCGGCGGGGTGTGCGACGGCAACAATATCGCGGCGACCGGCGTGCCGGTGGTCGACACCATGGGGGTGCGCGGGGGCAAGATCCACTCGCCCGACGAATTCATGATCGCCCCCAGCCTGAAAGAGCGTGCCGCGCTCGCGGCCATGGTCCTGCATCAACTGGCGACGGAGAACGTGTTGTGAGTTTCCGCCTGCGCGCCTCGCGCCCCGACGATATCGAACCGCTTTACGAAATGGCCAAGCTGACCGGCGGGGGCTTCACCAACCTGCCCGCCGATCGCGATGCGCTGGGCGCGAAGCTGGAGCGGTCGCGCGACGCGTTCTCGCGCACGCAGGATACGCTGGGCGACGACCAGTTCGTGCTGGTGCTGGAGAATACGGAGACCGGCGCGGTGCGCGGGACGTGCCAGCTGTTCTCGCAGGTCGGGCAGCAATGGCCGTTCTACTCCTACCGCCTGACCACGCTGACCCAGCACAGCCAGGAACTGGACCGCACGGTGCGGGCAGAACTGCTGAGCCTCGTCACCGATCTGGAGGGTTGCAGCGAAGTCGGCGGGCTGTTCCTGCACCCGAACGAGCGCGCGGGCGGGCTCGGCCTGCTGCTGGCGCGCAGCCGCTATTTGTTCATCGCCATGCACCGCGCGCGGTTTGCCGAGCGCGTGCTTGCCGAACTGCGCGGCATTATCGACGATCGCGGTGGCTCGCCGTTCTGGGACGGCGTCGCAGGCCGCTTCTTCGGGATGAGCTTTCAGGAGGCGGATTATTTCAACGCTATCAACGGCAACCAGTTCATCGCCGACCTGATGCCCAAGCACCCGGTCTATATCGCCATGTTGGACGACGATGCGCGCGATGTGATCGGCCTGCCGCACCCCACCGGGCGCGCGGCGATGCGCATGCTGGAGAAGGAAGGCTTCGCCTACGAAGGCTATGTCGACATCTTCGACGGCGGCCCGACCATGCTGGCGAAGACCGACCAGGTGAAGAGCGTCGCGGGCGCGCATAGTGGGAGCGTGTCGGCGACCGATGCGTCCGACGGTGAACGCGCGCTGCTGGCGGCGGGCACGCTGACCGATTTCCGCTCATGCTACGGCAGGCGCGCGGTCGATGGCGATGGAGTGGCGATCGACGCGGAGGCCGCGCACACGCTGGGCGTCGGCGAAGGCGACACCGTGTGGAGCGTGGTGCGGTAGCCCATTTCCCACCCCACTCGGACTGAGCTTGTCGAAGTCCGGTTCTCTGATCTAGCGCTTCACCTCAAGTGAAGGACGATCCTTCGACAAGCTCAGGATGAGCGGACTTCGACAAGCTCGGGACGAGCGGGAAAGGTTGGAAATGCTGCGCGAGATCAATTTCGACGGGATCGTCGGACCGAGCCACAATTACGCAGGGCTCAGCCTAGGCAATATCGCCAGCGCCAGCCATGGCGGCGACCCGTCCTACCCGCGCGCGGCGGCGTTGCAGGGGCTCGCCAAGATGCGCGCGAACATGGAACTGGGCTTGCCGCAGGGCTTCCTGCTGCCCCTGCCCCGTCCCAACTCCGCTTTGCTGGAGGCGCTGGCGGTCGATCGCAGCGCCGACCGCGCGCTGCTCGCCGCGGCGTGGTCCGCCTCCAGCATGTGGACCGCCAACGCCGCGACCGTCAGCCCGGCCCCCGATACGAATGACGGGCTTTGCCACCTGACCCCGGCGAACCTTGCGACCATGCTGCACCGCGCCCAGGAATGGCCCGACACCAAGGCGCAGCTTGCCCTCGCCTTTGCCGACGAGGCGAATTTCGCTGTCCACGACGCCATCCCCGGCAGCTTCGGCGACGAGGGTGCGGCCAACCACATGCGCTTTTGCGACAGTCACGGCGCGCCGGGCGTCGAGGTATTCGTCTATGGTCGGCCGGGCGGCAAGTTCCCCGCGCGCCAGCACGAGCAGGCGAGCCGCGCCATTGCGCGCCGTCACGGGCTCGATCCCGAGAAATGCGTTTTCGTTGAGCAGAACCCCGAGGCGATCGAGGCGGGCGCGTTTCACAACGACGTGGTCGCGGTCGCGAACGAGCGGGTGCTGTTCACCCACGCCCGCGCCTTCGCCGACCAACGGGGCGCTTATCGCGCGATCCGCGAAGCCTTCCCCGCGCTCGAAGTGGTCGAGGTGGCGGAGGACGACGTCCCGCTGACCGAGGCGATCGCGACCTATCTCTTCAACGCCCAACTGGTGACGCTCGGCGACAAGGAAATGGCGCTGATCGTCCCCTCCGAATGCCAGGAGAGCGAGGCGGTGCGCACCTATCTCGATTCGCTGCTGCAGAAGGCCGGACCGATCCGCCGCATGATCCCGGTCGACGTGCGCCAGTCGATGGCCAATGGCGGCGGCCCCGCCTGTCTGCGGCTGCGCGTGGTCGCGGACCCGGCGACGGTCGATCCGCGCTTCCTGCTCGATGCCGACAAGGCTGAGCGGATTGCGCGGGTGATCGAACAGCACTGGCCGCACGAGATCGCGCCGGGCGCCTTGGGCGATTCCGCGCTGGCGGAACAGGTGACGGAAGCGCGCGCCGCGCTGCTCGATACGCTCGATCTCGGCGAGCTTGGTTAACGCGCTTGCCGCTGGCTGTCGCGCGCGCTTACACTCCCCACCATGTTAACCACCGGAGCCCCGGCGCACCGCCGCTGGCACGGCTCTTGTTGTTCGAACGGTTAAGGATTTCGGGGATTTATGCTCAAGAAGATCAGCCGCCTGTTCGTCATCAAGACCCGCTGGGAAGCGTTCCTGATCATCTACGCGCTGGCACTCGGCGCATGTCAGCGCGGGATCGTCTATCTCGGGCAATATCCCGGCTGGGGTGGCAAGCTGCTGTTCCTCGCCTGCACCGGTTCGGTGTTCATGGCCGGCGCAAAGATCCTCGACTGCCTGAAGCACGAGAAAGCGGCGCGGGAGCTAGAGGCGGCTGCTTCTTCTACCTCTTCACCGCAGTGAAAACCCGGCTCCAGCTACGCGCGCTCATCGATGAAAGAGAAAGGTGGAGGGCTTCTGTTGCTACGTGCCCTCCGGACGCCCGGAATCCGCTTCTGTTGCCCGGTGGGCCCAACCGCGCTTTAGCTTTGTAAATTCAGGCCGTTAGGCCATCAAATTACGCAGCGAGTGCGAGTGCTTCGTTGTCGTTGGCACTTGTGTGTTGTGAACATTTTTACGGGATACTCAGCCCGAGCGAAAACTGCGTCTTTCAACACACGTCGATCCTGGTTCGGCCCCGTCAGAAAGCGCGGTTTCCCGCGATTTTTGGTGGAGCCGCCGGGTACTGCCCCCGGGTCCGTTGTGTCTATTGCACGCCGCACTTTATCGCCATAGCCGGTCGAAACCGGCAAACCCCATATAGCGATGCGCCCCTTAATGTGAAGTGGACGGGCCACTTTCGGTCTCGCCCGGCACGACGCCCTTCCGCTCCGCCTTCAATTCGGCGAGAATCTTCTTCAGCACGTCGAGTTGCGGGTCAGTCGGCACCTCGGGCGTCTTGGCGGTGTCCTCCGCTTCGACCTGCTTGTTCTCGATCTCCTCGAGCACCTTGTTCACGCTGCGCACCAGCAGGAACAGCGCGAAGGCGAGGATCAGGAAATTGACCACCTGGGTCAGGAAATCGCCATACCCCACCATGGCGACTCCCGCTTCCTTCAGTTGCGCATAGTTGTCGCGCGCGCCGGTGTAACCTTCGGGAATCGCGCCCAGCCGGATGAACCAGTTCGAGAAATCGACATCGCCGAAAATCCAGCCGATCAGCGGCATCAGGATGCTTTCGGTCAGAGACGTGGTGATTTTCCCGAACGCCGCGCCGATGACCACGCCGACCGCCAGGTCCAGCACATTGCCGCGCGCGATGAATTTCTTGAACTCGGCGAAAAAGCCCATCCGTCTCTGCTCCTGCTGTCTCTGGGGCCAGATGGCACAGCCGCTTTTGCGAGGCAAACGCTTGCGGGGCCGCGTACGTGTGCTATACCAGCAACACAGTTATCCTCGGAGGATTTAATGACCCTTGCCCGTCTTCTTCGCCCGCTATTCCTGGCGCTCGGCCTCGTTTCGCTGACCGCCTGCGGGATCAATTCGGTGCCGACCAAGGAAGAGGCCGCGAAGGCCGCATGGGGCAACGTGCAGAGCGCGCTGCAGCGCCGTGCCGATCTGGTCCCCAACCTCGTCGCCACGGTGAAGGCCGCCGCTGGCTCCGAGACGCAGATCCTCACGAACGTGACCGAGGCACGCGCCCGCGCGACCTCGATCAACGTCACCACCGACGATCTGTCCGATCCCGATACCTTCCGCCGCTTCAACGAAGCGCAGAACCAGCTGACGCAGGCGCTCGGCCAGCTGCGCACCGTGGTGGAGAATTATCCCCAGCTGCAGAGCCAGGGCCGCTTCGCCGACCTGATGACCGCGCTGGAAGGCACCGAGAACCAGATCAACGTCGCTCGCGTGCGCTACAACGAGGCAGTGCAGGACTATAACACCACCATCCGCACCTTCCCTGACGTGATCGGCGCAAAGATCGTCCACGGCGCGAAGCCGATGCAGCCGTTCGAGGCGACCCAGGCCGCGCAGTCCGCCCCGACGGTCGATTTCGGCACCATGGGTGAGCCGGGCGCACAGAATCCCGCAGCCACGCCGCCCGCAAACGACAACACGGAAACGGGCACGGCACAGACCGGCACCGGGAATTGAGACCTCTCGCTCGCTTGCTGAGCCCGGCGGCGCTGCTTGCGCTGCTGGGCCTGGCGCTCACCGCGCTGGCGCTGCCTGCGGCGGCGCAGGAGCTGCCGCCGCGGCCCGCGGGGCCGGTCTATGACGGGGCGGATATTCTCTCACCCGCGGACGAGACCGCGCTCGACCAGAAGTTGCGGAGCTGGACCGAGAGGTCGGGGCGTCCGATCGTCGTGGCCACGGTTCCGACCACCGGCGACGAGACGATCGAGATGTACGCCGCCAATCTGTACGAGAAATGGGGCATCGGTCCGGCCGATACCGACCAGGGCGTGCTGCTGCTCGTCGCGAAGAACGATCGCAAGATGCGGATCGAGGTCGGCTATGGCCTGACGCCGTACATTACAGACATTCTCTCGGGTCGGATCATCCGCAACGACATATCGCCCCGGTTCAAGGCCGGTGACTTCGTGGGTGGTATCAATGCCGGGGTCGATGCCCTGATAACGCAGCTGAGCCGTGCGCCGGAAGATGCGAGGGCGGTGGCGCAGGCAGCCGAGCAGGCCCAGGCGCAGGAGCGCGAGAGTGGCAAGGGCGGCGCCTTCGTCAGCGCGATCTTCTGGATCGTCATGATCCTGGTCTTCGTCTTCATGTTCGGGCGCGGGGGCCGCGGGCGGCGCTATCGCCGGGGCGGAACCGCCGGTGCAATCGCGCGCGATGTGGTGCTCTGGTCCGCGCTCAGCCACATGTCCGGCGGTCGCCACGACGGCGGCGGTTTCGGTGGAGGCGGCTTCGGTGGAGGCGGCGGCGGTGGCGGTGGCTTCGGCGGTTTCGGCGGCGGTATCTCCGGCGGCGGCGGCGCGAGCGGGGGCTGGTAGCGCATGGCCTATCTCAGCGAAGCCGATCACCGGCGGATCAGCGACGCGGTCGCCGCGGCGGAGGAAACCACCAGCGGAGAGATCGTGACCGTGCTGGCGGACCGGTCGGACGGCTATTCCGACATCGCGCTCGCCTGGGCGGCGGCCCTCGCTTTCCTCGTTATGACGATCCTGGCATGGTTCGGGGACTGGATGCTGGACCTGTTCGATGCGCTCGCGGGCGGGTGGAACCATGAATGGACCACCCCCGGCATCCTCGCCCTGTTCACCGCGCTCACCATCGCGATCTTCCTGCTCGTCTGGTTGGTGCAATTGTGGTCGCCGGTGAAATTCGCGCTGGTCCCCGGCAAGGTGAAGACAGCGCGTGTGCGCGAGCGGGCGGTCGACCTGTTCAAGGTCGGCGCGGACCGGCGGACGGTGGGGCGCACCGGCGTGGTGATCTATCTTTCCCTGCGTGAGCGGCGCGCGGAAATCGTCGCCGATGCCGCGATCAACGAGATGGTGCCGCCCGAAACCTGGGGCGAAGCGATGACCGACATGCTCGACGAGATCGCCGAAGGTCGGATGGCCGATGGCATCATCGCCGGGGTGGCCGATGTGGGCGCGATCCTGTCCCAGCACTTCCCCCGGGCCGAGGATGACAAGAACGAATTGCCCGACCGGCTGGTGGAGCTGTGAGCCCGGGACACGGGCAGGACGAGCGGGAGCCCGAGGAAACCGTCTGGCAGGGCAAGTTCATCGCGGCCAAGAAACGCGGCAAATGGGAATATGTCGGCCGCGCGCGCGGCATTCGCGCGGCGGTGATCCTGCCGATCGAGGACGGGCACGTCATCCTGGTCGAGCAGTTTCGCGTGCCGCTCGGCCGACCCTGCATCGAATTTCCCGCAGGACTGATCGGGGACGATGATGGCGGAGAGGACGAGGAACCCCTTGCCGCCGCAGGACGCGAGCTGGAGGAGGAAACCGGCTATCGCGCCGGTCGGCTGGAGGATCTCGGCACGTTCTATTCGAGCCCCGGCATGGTCAGCGAAAGCTACACGCTGGTCCGGGCCACGCAGCTGGAGAAGGTCGGCGATGGCGGCGGAACCGACGATGAGAACATAACTGTCCACCGCGTGGCGCTGGACGGCCTGGGGCGCTTCGTCGAGGAATGCCGCGCAAAAGGCATCGGGATCGATTCGCGAATCACCATGCTGCTGATGCCGCATTGGCTGGGAGAGAGAGAATGACGGGACGGATGGCGGGCAAACTGGCTCTGGTGACGGGCGCAGCGCAGGGCCTGGGCGCGGCGCATTGCCAGCGACTGGCGGAGGAAGGCGCGCGGGTCCTGTGCACCGACATCAATGAGGAAGGGGCGCAGCGGACCGCCGAATCGGTGAACCACCATTTCGGTGCGGACACCGCCTTCGCCCTGCGCCACGACGTCACCAGTCCGGAAGACTGGGACGCGGCGATCGCGACGGCGCGCGAAAAGCTGGGCGGCCTCAGCGTGCTGGTCAACAATGCGGGCGTCGGCGTGCGCGGCGATATCGAGACGTGCACCATGGAGGAATGGCGGCGCGGCTTCGCCATCAATGTTGATAGCGTGTTCATCGGCTGCCAGAAGGCGCTGCCGCTGATGAAGGATCACCAGCCCGGCTCGATCGTCAATATCAGCTCCATCGCGGGCCTGATCGCGAGCGATACCATGCCCGGCTACAACGCCAGCAAGGCGGCGGTGTGGATGCTGTCGAAATCGATCGCGCTCTATTGTGCGAAGCGCGGCTGGGACATCCGCTGCAACTCGATCCATCCGACCTTCGTCGACACCCCGATCCTGGACGGAATCGGGAAGAATGCGGGGATCGAGAAAGAGGTGGTGCTGGGTAAGCTGTCGCGCCAGATTCCGTTGGGCCGGATCGGCCAGGCAGAGGAAATCGCCAACGGCGTGCTCTACCTCGCCAGCGACGAGAGCCGCTTCATGACCGGTGCCGAACTGAAACTGGACGGCGGTATCTCCGCAATGTGAGCGAAGGAGTGGATCGGGGCGGTCAATTCGCGACCGCCCAGATCACCAGGTAGATCAGGAGCAGGGAGCCGAACCCGATCAGGGTGCCGACGACGAAGAGGATGCGGACCATCGTCGCGTCGACATCGAAGTAATCTGCGATCCCGGCGCAAACCCCACCCAGCTTCGCATTGCGCTTATCCAGGTGGAATTTGCGGGGGTTTCCGGGGCCGCGTGTGTCGATCGGATCGCTCATGCCACCGCCTGGGTAACGGTCATCGTGGCGGGCGCATAGGCCATGGTGAGAACGAAAGCGGTACCGGCGAGAGCGAAAACGGCGGCGAAGAGCTGCTGGCCATACTTCTTTACGAACATGATATTTCCTTCCTTGTGTGCGTTTTGATGTGACCCTCATGGCCACATCCCATACATTGCATGGGCCGTGCCAAACTGCGCCACCCGCAGAATTCCGCCATTTCGCCCTCAACCGAAGATGAACCCCATATGACCCGATCCCACCTGTTGGGGATTTTTCCCATATCTCGGCGGCGGCCTTTTGCTTGGCGCTGAGGCGGCGCACACGCTAACCGCCATCGGACCCATGGCGCTCGATCGCATCTCCCTTTCCAACTTCCGAAATCACTCGGAATCGACCCTCGACGGGGCGGCGCGTTTCAACCTGCTGGTGGGCGAGAACGGTGCGGGCAAGACCAACGTGCTGGAGGCGCTGTCGCTGCTCGCGCCCGGCCGTGGCCTGCGCCGCGCGCCGCTGGCCGAGATGGCGCGCGAGGGCGGACCGGCGGGCTTCGCCATCGGGGCGACGCTCCACCCGCGCGATGGCGGCGAGCCCGTGCGGCTCGGCACCCATGTCGAACCAGAGCGACCAGGGCGGCGGCTGGTGCGGATCAACGGCGCGCAAGGCAGCGCGGTGGCGCTAGGCGAGTGGTTGGCAGTCGGTTGGCTGACCCCGGCGATGGACGGGCTCTTCACCGGGCCTAAGGGGGAACGGCGCCGCTTCGTCGACCGGATGGCGCTGGCCGTCGCGCCCACCCACGCGCATCACGCAACCCGCTACGAAGCGGCGCTGCGCGAGCGTAACCGGCTGATCTCTGACGATCGCGCGCCCGAACCGCAATGGCTCGACGCGATCGAGGCGCAGATGGCGACGCATGGCAGCGCGCTGGCGATGGGGCGCGAACGGGTCGTGGCGGCGCTGCGCGACGAGCTAGCGCGGCAGGACAATGCGCCCTTCGCGCATCCCCTGCTGGCGCTCGAACCGGGTGGCCCGGCGGATGAGGCGAAACTGGCCGAGCTGCTGCGCGCGGGGCGCGGTCGCGACCGGCAGGCAGGCCGCACCCTGACCGGCCCGCACCGCGCCGACCTGATCGTGACAATGGCGGGCAAGGACGCGCCCGCCGCGCGTTGTTCCACCGGGGAGCAGAAGGCGATGCTGATCGCGATCACCCTCGCCCACGGGACACTCGCCGCGCGCGGCCGGGCCGGGGTGCTGCTGCTGGACGAGGTCGCGGCCCATCTCGATCCGCGGCGCCGCGCGGCGCTGTTCGAGCGGCTGGCGGCCACCGGCGCGCAAAGCTGGATGACGGGTACCGAACTGGCCCCTTTCGAGCCTATCCGGAGCGAAGCGGCGGTCTGGCGCGTCGCGGGCGGCGCGCTGGAGCGACTCTGACCTAGCGCGCCAGCGCGGCCTCGACCCGTTCGCTGGTCGAGGCGACGAGCAGGTCGATACCTTCCTCCGTCGGATGAATCCGATCCTGCTGGCGTAGCTCCGGCCGCGCCTCCACCGACGATACCCAGTTCGCGATCAGCGGGATGTCGTATTGCTTCGCCAGGGAGGGATAGACCGCGTCGAAGGCGCTCACATACTCGCCGCCAAAATTCGCCGGAGCGGCGAGCCCCATCAGCAGCACCGGAATGTCCTGCGCCTGCGCCGCCTCTATGATGGCGGCGAGATTGGCGCGCGTCTGCTCCGGCGAAAGACCGCGCAGCAGATCGTTGCCTCCCAGCTCCAGGATCAGGAGGTCGGGCTTGTGCTCCATGCTCTTCAGCGTGAAGGCGAAGCGCTGGCGACCCGCCGCGCTGGTGTCGCCGGAAACGCCCGCATTAGTGACCTGCGCATCTATCCCGTCCGCGCGCAACGCCCGCTCCAGCTCCGCGGGGTAGGACTGATCCTTCGGCACGTTGTACCCGGCGAACAGGCTGTCCCCGAAGGCGAGGATGCGGCGCACCGGGCCGGTCGGCGCGGCGGGGGGCGTCGTCGCCTCCCCCTGACCCGCCCCTTGCCCCGCGGCGTGATCCGCCGCCGCCTGTGTCGCGCCGCCGGGGATCGGCTGCTCGCTGCCGCAGGCGGCCAGCGACAGAGCGGCGATGAAGGTCAGAGTGCGTCGCAGCGCCGGTCGTGCTTGTTCCATCCCTCACCCTATGCCAGTGGAAGGGGGTGACAGCCAGTACCCATACGCCGCCAGCGATCCTTGCCGAAAACCTGACGCTCACCCTCGGCGATCCGCGCCGCCCGGTGCGCATTCTCGATGGCGTCGACCTGACGGTGGCGCGGGGCGAGGTGCTTGCCCTGCTCGGCCCTTCTGGCTCGGGCAAAAGCTCGCTAATGGCAGTGCTGTCGGGGCTGGAGCGCGCGACTTCGGGCAGGCTGGAGGTCGCAGGCGCGGATTTCACCGGGATGGACGAGGACGCGCTGGCCGCGCCCGGCGGGGCCGGATCGGCATCGTGCTGCAGGCCTTCCACCTCCTCCCGACCATGACCGCGCTGGAGAATGTCGCGACGCCGATGGAACTCGCGGGCGCATCCGATGCGCGCGACCGCGCCGCCGCCGAATTGGAAGCGGTCGGGCTCGGCCATCGGATCGACCACTATCCCGCCCAGCTTTCCGGCGGCGAGCAGCAGCGCGTCGCCATCGCCCGCGCCATCGCGCCGCGCCCCGACCTGATCTTCGCCGACGAGCCGACCGGCAATCTCGACACCGCGACCGGCGACGAAATCGCGAACCTGCTGTTCGCGCGGCGCGAGGAAACGGGCGCGACGCTGATCGTGATCACGCATGACGAGGCGCTGGCCCGGCGCTGCAACCGTGTCCTGACCCTGGCCGACGGGCGCATTGCGAGCGATATCGCTCCGTGAGCGGCCGATGAGCTGGCGCACCGCGTGGACCATCGCCCGGCGCGAGCTCGGCTGGCGCTTCCGCGGATTGCGGCTGCTGCTCGTCTGCCTGTTCCTCGGCACCGGCGCGCTCGCCGCGATCGGGACGCTGACCACGGCGATCGAGCAGGAGCTCGAACAGAACGGACGCCAGATCCTCGGCGGCGATCTGGAGGTCGAGGTGTGGCAGCGCGGGCTGACGGAGGAGGAAAGCGCCGCGCTGGCCCGCTACGGGCGGCTGTCGGGCGGCACGCGGTTGCAGGCGGTGGCGCAGCATGGCGAGAACACCGCGCCGGTCGAACTGAAATCGGTGGATGGGGCCTACCCCCTCTACGGTACGCTGGAGCTGGAGGACGGCCGGACCGCGCGCGCACCGCCGCCGGGTTCGGCCTGGCTGGCGCAGGGGGCGATGGATCGACTGGGTCTTCAGGTCGGGCAAAGCTTCACGGTGGGCACGCGCAGCTTGCGCGCGGCGGGCGTCATCGCCCGAGAGCCCGACCGGTTGGGCGAAGGCTTCCAACTCGGCCCGACCGTGATCGTCGACGAAGGCGAGCCGCAGCGCGCAGGGCTACTCGCGCCCGGATCGATGTACCGCACCAAGGTGCGCGTCGCCTTCGACCGGGAACGCGATCCGGGCGCGGTGCGCGACACGCTGGACAAGCAGTTTCCGCTGGCGGGCTTCGAATTTCGCACCCGCGACCGCGCGAGCCCGGGAGCGGATCGCTTCATCGGGCAGATGGGGCAATTCCTGACGCTGGTCGGTCTCGCCGCGCTGGTGATCGCTGGCATCGGCATCGGTGGCGGCGTCTCGTCCTATCTCGAGGCGCGGCGCGCCAGCATCGCGACACTCAAGATACTGGGTGCGGACAGCCGGGACATCGCCCGTATCTACGCGCTGCAGATCGGCGCGGCGGCCCTTACGGGCAGTGCGGCGGGATTGCTCGCAGGCGTAGCTATCGTGCCGCTGCTGGCGCAGGCGCTGCAAGGGCTGCTGCCGGTGGAGAGCGGCTTCGTCTTCGCGCCGGGGGCCTTGCTCCTCGCAGCGGCCTACGGCCTGCTGGTGGCGTTCGTCTTCGCTGCCACGCCCCTGCTGCGCGCGCGCCGCTATCCGGCGATGGCGCTGATGCGCGCGCGCGTCGCTCCCTTGGCACGGGACCGGGGCGCATGGCTGTGGGTCGGCGGAGGGCTGGTCGCAATCATCGCGCTCGCGCTTCTGACGGCGCGGTCGACCTGGCTGACAGCCGGTTTCCTGGGCGGGGCGGCGGCGATGATCGTGTTGCTCGCCGGGCTTGGCTGGGTGGCGCAATGGCTGGCGACACGCGCGCCGCGGACCGGCAACCCGCTGCTGCGCACGGCGATCGCCAACCTGCACCGGCCCGGCTCGGGCACCCCCGCCCTCGTCACCGCGCTCGGCTTCGGGCTGACCGCCTTCGTACTGCTCGCCGCGGTGCAGACCGCGATCGACGGGAATGTAGCGAAACGGGTGCCGGAGCGCGCGCCCGACTATTTCGTGCTCGACGTGCCGCCGCCGCAAGAGGAGCAGTTCCGGCAGACCGTGCAACGCTACGACCCGCAGGCCGCGATCCGCACCCTGCCCGCGCTGCGCGGCGCAATCACCGCTTTCGGCCCGAAGGACGCGATGACGCAGGTCGCCGAGATGAAGGAAATTCCCGAGGGCGGCTGGCCCCTGCGCGGCGAACGCGGGCTGACCTATGCCGAGGCCGTGCCGCCGGGCAATGTCGTCACCGACGGGCAATGGTGGCCGAAGGATTACGGGGGCGAACCGCTGGTTTCGGTCGACGAGGATTTCGCGCAGGCCATCGGCCTGAGCCCCGGCGATTACCTCTCGATCTCGCTGCTGGGCGTGGAGCGCACCGCGCGGGTGGCGAACCTGCGGCGGATCGACTGGGAAAGCCTGGGCTTCAACTACGTGCTCGTCTTCTCGCCCAACGCGTTGGAGGATGCGCCGCACAACCTCGCCGCGACGATCGACCTGACGCCTGGTCGCCCCACGGGGCCGCTGCTGCGCGACCTGGTACGCAGCTTCCCTTCCACCAGCGTGATCGAGGTCGGGCCGATCCTTACCCAGGCACGCGATCTGTTGCGACAAGTCGGGCTGGCGACGCTTGCCGCGGCATCGGTGGCGGTGCTTGCGGGGCTCGCGGTGCTGCTGGGCGCGATCGCCGCCGCGCGGGCGGCGCGCACCTACGACACGGTGATCCTGCGGGTGCTGGGCGCCAGCCGGCGGCAAGTGCTGCTGACCCAACTGGCGGAATATTCGCTGCTCGCGCTGGTCCTTGCCGTGCTGGCGCTGGTGCTGGGCAGCGGGCTCGCCTGGCTGATCGTGACGCAACTGTTCGAGTTCGACTGGCTGCCCGACTGGCCGACGATATTCGCGGTGCTCGGCGCGGGGCTGGCGGTCGTGCTGGGCTTCGCCGTGGCGGGGTCGCTGCCGCTGCTCCGCGCCCGCCCCGCCCAGGTCTTGCGCACGCTATAGCCCTTACGAAAAAGGGGGCCACACGGGCCCCCTCCTCCGTTTCGCGATGGCTCGCCGCTCAGAAGCGGAAGCGGCCCGTCACGCCGTAGGTACGCGGCGCGTTGGGATAGCCGGAGATCGAGCCCTGCTGCGCGACCGAGGGGAAGATCTGCGTGGTGTAGCGATCGTTGGTCAGGTTGCGGACATAGCCCGTCAGCTCGAACCCGTTTTCGAGCGCCAGTGTCAGCGAAGCGTTCACCTGGTTGATCTCGCGCCGGTAATTCGCCGCGATCGCGCGCGCGGCGGCATAGGGGTCCGGCGCGCTGAAATCGGCGAAATCGGGCAGGCCGTCGACGATCTGCGTGTTGCTTTCGTGATAATAGTCGATCCGCCCGATCAGCAGATTGCCGCTATTGCCGAACTCGTGGGTATAGGACGCCGAGGTGGCGATCGTCCACGCGGGGATGTCCGCCGGGCGGAAGCCGGTGAGGTCGCCCACCGCCGATCCGGTGAAGCTGTCGTATTTCGGATCGAGATAGGTCAGCGAGAAGGTGAAGACCAGCGGATCGCTCGGTGTGATCGTGCTGTCGAGCTCGAACCCGCGGGTCGATTGCTTGCCCGCATTGACGAGGGCGAAGCCGGTGCCGGTAAAGGCGTTGGACTGGAAGCCCTTCAGTGTCTGGTCGAAGATCGCGAGGTTGACGGCGAGCCCCGGGAACGCCGCCTTGATGCCCAACTCGTAAACCTCCGATTCCTCCGGTCCGGCGAAGCGCGTGCCCGCCGTCAGGTTGGTGATCGGCAGGCCCGCGTCGAGGATCGGGGAGGACGGGGCGAGGAAATTGCTGCCGCCGACGATCGGCCTGACGCCGCTGGGCAGGGTCGCCGGCATGAAATCGCCCAGAACCGGGCGGGAATCGCGCGACAGGTTGACGGACGACGCCTTGAACCCGGTCGCGTAGGTGAAATAGGTATTGATTTGGTCGCTGACGTCGAAGGCGACGCGGCCGGTGTAGCTCCAGTCGCCATCGCGCGTCCGCCCGGGCTCGACCGCGTTCGGCACGGCCAGGAACGGGGGCAGGAACTGCAGCGCGGCCAGCGGCAGCAGCGGGTTGCAAGCCGGGGACTGCGGCGGGGCACCGTTGGTGCCGCATGGGCGCAGGGCCAGCGCGCCCAGCTGCGCCTGCGCCGCGGCCGGCAGGGCCTGGAACTGCGCGCGCGTGCGAACCGCACCGCCGGTCGCGGCGGTAATGAAGGCATCGGCCAGGTTGATGTTGGCCAGCGGATCGAACGACGTCTGCTCCGCCGTGAAATCCTTCGCATCGTGGGTGTAGTTGAAACCGCCGGTGATGGTCAGCCGGTCGATCGGCTGGAAATCGACCGTCCCGAAGATCGAATAGGATTCGTCGTCGAGCGAAAACGCCTCGCGCGTAGAGGGCCCCTGCGCAAAGATCGCCCCGGCGGGGACGCCCAGCTGCGCCTCTAGATTGGCAAGCGTGCCGGGCACGCCATTGCCCGCCAGCAGGTCGAAGAACGGCCGCGTCTGCGTGCCGTTGGTGATCCCGCTGGTCTGCTCGACATTTTCCTTGAAGTAGAAACCGCCGAGCAGGAAGTTCAGCGGACCATCGAAGTCGGACGCCAGCCGCAGTTCCTGAGTGAAGGTATCAACCGCCTGATCGCGGAACTCGTTGATGAAATCGACGCTGGTGAAATCGACATCCTGATCGCTGAAGGCGCGCAGCTCGCGATAGGAGGTGATCGAGGTCAGCGTGAGCTGTCCCAGCTCGAGGTCGCCCTGCAGCGATCCGCCATAAGCCTCGATCTTGTTGACCGGCAGCTTGTTGAGATAGGTGCGGTCGGAATAGAGGTTCTCGGGCTCGATCGCGCCACCCAGCGCGAACAGGAGCGGGGTGGTCGGCCCTGCCCGTACGTTTCCGGCGTAACAGCACAGCTCGTCGATCTTCGAATAATCGCCGATGGCGCGCAGGCGCAGCGGGCCGCCATTGTCGAACAGCAGCTGGCCGCGCACCATCCAGCGGTCGCGATCGTTGATCTTCTCGTCCAGATTGACGACGTCGACGTAACCGTCGCGCTTGTTGTAATTGCCTTCCAGCGAGAAGGCGACCGACTGCGTCAGCGGGCCGGTGATGTCCCCCTTCACCACGATCTGATCGTAATTGCCGTAGGTCGCGCTGATCGAGCCGCCGAAATCGAATTGCGGCTCGCGCGTCACGACGTTGATCACGCCTGCGCTCGCGTTCTTCCCGAACAGCGTCGATTGCGGACCGCGCAGGACCTCGACCCGCTCGACATTGGCGATATCGTTGATCTGCGCCGCCGAGCGGGAGCGGAAGACGCCGTCGATGAAGACCGCGACGGAGGGCTCTACACCGACATTGTTAGCCCCGTTGCCGAAGCCGCGAATGATGAAGGTGGTGTTGGCGGAGCTTTGCAGCTGGCTGACGCGGAGCGATGGGGTGACCGTCTGCAGGTCGAGCAGGTCGCGGATTTCCGCCCGTTCCAGCGTCTCGCCCGTTGTCACGCTGACGGAAACGGGGGCCTCCTGCAGGGTTTGCGCCCGCTTCGTCGCGGTGACGATGATCGTCGCGCTGTCGGTCGGCGGGGAGACGTCCGGCTCGTCGTCGGTCAGTTCCGCGTCGTTATCGTTGGTGCGCGGGTCCGGGATCGCCTGCGCCATCGCGGCGGCGGGAAGCAGGGAGACCAGCGCGGCACCGGCGAACAAACCCAGGCGCGACGAGTTAAAAGACGGACGCTGTTTCATGATCGACTGGCTTCCTCTCTGCTCGGAAGTGAAGTCACCATGCCCCCTCCCGTTATGAAATCAGACTTAGCGGTCGCGAATCCCCCTCACAAGCGCCGCCGCTGCCCCGAAATTCGCGAGTCGGCTTATCGTTGCACCTGTGCCACACTTGTCGTAGGGGCACGGCTGATCTAGGGGCGCGCCCGAATATGTCGGGCCTAGCCCCGCCCCTGCCATTCATCAGAGAAAACCTATGTCAGACCGCTTACGCAACGTGGCGATCATCGCCCACGTCGACCATGGCAAGACCACGCTCGTCGACCAGCTTTTCCGCCAATCCGGCACCTATCGCGAGAACCAGCGCATCGAGGAACGCGCGATGGATTCGAACGACCTGGAAAAGGAACGCGGGATCACCATCCTCGCGAAATGCACCAGCGTCGAATGGAACGGCACGCGCATCAACATCGTCGACACGCCGGGCCACGCCGATTTCGGTGCCGAGGTGGAACGCATTCTCAGCATGGTCGACGGGGTCATCCTGCTGGTCGATTCGGCAGAAGGGCCGATGCCGCAGACCAAGTTCGTGACCGGCAAAGCGCTGGCGCTGGGCCTGCGGCCGATCGTCGTGGTGAACAAGATCGACCGGTCCGACGCGCGCCCGCAAGAGGTGCTGGACGAGGTGTTCGACCTGTTCGCCAGCCTCGACGCGAACGACGAGCAGCTCGATTTCCCGTCGCTCTGGGCCTCGGGTCGAGACGGCTATGCCAGCAGCGACGAGACCGCGCGCGAGGGCGACCTGAACCCGCTGTTCGAGCTGATCACCAACCACGTCCCCGCGCCGGGCCTGGACGATAGCGGCCCGTTCAGCTTTCTCGCGACGCTGCTCGACCGCGACAATTTCATGGGCCGCGTGCTGACCGGACGGGTCCAGTCGGGTACCATCAAGGTCAACGATCCGATCCACGCCATCGACGCCGACGGCAAGGTGATCGAAGTCGGTCGCGCGACCAAGTTGCTCAGCTTCGACGGGCTCGACCGCGTGCCGGTCGATAGCGCGCGGGCGGGCGACATCATCGCGCTGGCGGGCCTGGAGAAGGCGACCGTCGCCAACACCATCGCCGATCCGAGCGTGTCGGAGCCGATCCAGGCGCAGCCGATCGACCCGCCCACGCTCGCCATGCGCTTCGCCGTCAACGACAGCCCGCTCGCGGGCCGCGAGGGCAGCAAGGTGACGAGCCGCATGATCCGCGACCGGTTGTACCGCGAGGCGGAAACCAACGTCGCGATCCGGATCACGGAAAGCGAGGACAAGGATAGCTTCGAAGTCGCGGGCCGCGGCGAATTGCAGCTCGGCGTGCTCATCGAGACGATGCGGCGCGAAGGCTTCGAACTGGGCATCAGCCGCCCCCGCGTGCTGTTCCGCGAAGAGGACGGCCAGCGGCAGGAGCCGTTCGAAACGGTCGTCATCGACGTCGACGACGAACATTCGGGCACGGTTGTGGAGAAGATGCAGCGCCGCAAGGCGGAGCTGACCGAAATGCGCCCATCGGGCCAGGGCAAGACGCGCATCACCTTCTCCGCCCCCAGCCGCGGACTGATCGGCTATCACGGCGAATTCCTGTCCGACACGCGCGGCACGGGAATCATGAACCGCCTGTTCGAGAAGTACGACGCCTACAAGGGCCCGATCGAGGGTCGCCAGAACGGCGTGCTGATCTCGATGGTTTCGGGCGAAGCGGTCGGCTACGCGCTCAACGCGCTGGAGGAGCGCGGCGAGCTGTTCATCGGTTCGGGCGCGAAGATCTACGAAGGCATGATCATCGGCGAGAACGCCAAGCCCGACGATCTCGAAGTCAATCCGATGAAGTCGAAGCAGCTGACCAACTTCCGCTCGACCGGCAAGGACGACGCGATCCGGCTGACGCCGCCGCGCGTGATGACGCTGGAACAGTCGATCGCCTATATCGACAATGACGAGATGGTGGAGGTCACGCCGGAATCGATCCGCCTGCGCAAGGCGATCCTCGATCCGCACGAGCGCAAGAAGGCGAAGCGCAAGGCGGCCGACTGATACGCTGCCGCCGCGCCGCCGCTGCCGGCGATCGGGCACATGAAAAAGGGCACCGCGATCGCTCGCGGTGCCCTTTCTCGTAGCAGCCTCGCGGCTCGGCTTTAGAAGTGGAAGCCGACCGTCGCGCGGAAGGAGTGGAAGCTGAGATTGTCGTCGCTCGGGCGCAGGTTGGTCTGGCCGGAATCGAGCAGGAACGGGTTGGTCGCAGGCGCGCTGCCCTGCGTCACGCCGACGCTGTAGTCGCCGTCGTTGTAGTGCGAATACAGGTACTCGGCACCGATGCTGATGTTGCGCGTCACCATCAGCTCCGCGCCGCCGCCGGCCTGCCAGCCGAACTGCCAGTCGCCATCGTTGTTCTCGGTGAAGCTGTTGGCCGTGTTGGTAGTGGTGAAATCGTGGTCGATCTTGCCGTAGGCGACGCCGCCGGTGGCGTAGAACAGGCCACGGCCGTCACCCGGCGACCAACCCGCACGCAGACGCGCGGCGGCCGAATAATCGAGGCTGCGGCTGGCGGTGTAGCTCGCCGGGGTCGTGCTGAAGCCGGTGGAGTAGTCGCGCGCCTGCGAGCCCGCGCCCTCGACCAGCGCACCGACGACGAACGAGCCGCCGTTGAGCCGCTTGTCGAAACCGATCCGGCCGGCATAGCCGAGGTCGTTCTTGTCATCCATGCAACCCGCCCCGGTGGTCGCGCCGTTCGCGCCGCCGTTGCAGAAGCCGGGCGAGAACGCGTTGGCGCCGGTCGTGGTCAGCACATTGTTGTCGAAGCTGCCATCGCCATCGGTATCGAACGCGAGCCCGTCGCCGCGGCCGGAATTGATCTGGTCGAGGCTGATTGCGCCGGCAACATACGGTCCGTTGAAATTGTCTTCGGGGGTGGTTTCCTGCGCCATGGCCGGAACCGCGAAAGCGCCCGTCGCAAGCGCGGCCGCCGAGAGTGTCAGAAGCTTAGACATGTAGAATCCTTATCCATTCATTTCCCTGTTGTGGGGGCCGAACGGACGGGTTGCGCGGGCGTTCCATAGGAGGTGAACATTTGTTGCCGGGAACAGATGCAATGTTGCAACACCCGACATTATGGTGAACGGTTCGTTCATCGAGGCGAAAGATTAGCGCTTCGGCGCGACCTTTACGAACGCCGCGATCGCCTCTCCCACACCGTCGGTCAGAGGGAGGTCGGGATCGGCGTAAGTGGCCAGGTTTGCCTGCATCCCGTCGCCCGCCACGCTCTTGAGCACATGGCTCATGTCGGGAAACGTGGCGAGGGTCGCATCAGGACGCGCGGCGGCCAGCCGCTCTCCGTCCGTCGGCGCCACCTGAATGTCCCGTCCGCCATAGATCAGCAACAGCGGCAGGTCGGTCGCCTTCGCCAGTTCCGCCGGATCGAGCGCGAATTCGCTGCGCACGAAACCCTGGATACTCTCGCGGAACAGTGGGAGCAGCGGCGCGGGTATCTCGCTGTCGGGCACGGTTTCGCCCGCGACCAGCGCGTCGATGATCCGGTCCGCATCCTTCAGCAGGAACGCGTTGGCCGGATTGGCGCGCAACTGCTCGCGGATGATGTCCTGCAACGGCCGGCCGGGAGCGGCGACGAGGATGAGGCCGCACACCCCCTCCCCGCTCTGCGCCGCGCTGGAGAGCGCGATCAGTCCGCCCTCGCTGTGGCCGAGCAGCCAAACGCACCCGGCCCCCGTCTCCTCGCGGATCGCGTCGATCCAGCTGCGTGTGTCCGCGGCGTAGGCACCGATCGTCACATCTTCCGGACTGCCCGCCGCGCTGCTGCCGAACATCCCGCGCTTGTCGATCCGCACGCTGGCGATCCCCCGCGCGGCGAGATCGTCCGCCAGATAGCGATAAGTCTCCGCCTTCAGGCCCATCGGGTTGTTGCCGTCACGATCCGTCGGGCCGGAGCCGGGCAGGATCAGCACCACGGGCGCATCGCCATCCCCCGCAGCTTCGCGCAGCGTCCCCGCAAGGTCGCCCTTCGGCCCCGGCGCGGTAATGGCTCGCTCCATAGGCGTATCCGGTGCTGTCGCGGCCGGGGCCGCTGCCACGCCGCCCAGCGCAAGCGCCAAACCGATTGCCATGCTCATCGGCCCGTCTCCCCTTCTTTCCTGCTCCGGTGCCAGAAAAACCAGCTGTATATCGCGGGCAACAGCGCCGCCGCGACAGTCGCGCCGATCATGATCCCCGCGCGGGTCGATGGGGCGAATGGAAGGATCACCGTCAACAGGATGGCCGCACCCGCTGCCATGAACAGCTTGCCGCCCAGCCGGTGGGTGGCGATCCAGTTGTCGGTATCGGTCAGCGTCCAGGGCGTGCGTATGCCGACGAAGAAACCGGGTCGGCTCTTGGGCAGCATGTTGCCGATCACGATGAACAGCACCCCCACCCCGACGATCACGAGATCGGCGGAAGGCTCCCGTCCGAATGCCGGCATGGCGATCATGCCCTGCACCAGCACCATCAGCGCCAGCATCGCGTACCACACCGCCTTCAGCAGGTCGCCCGAAGCCTCCAGCTGGTTCTGCAGCGGCTCGATCCGGGGGATGATCGCGAACAGGGCGGCAAGGAAGATAACCACACCCGTTGGCATGAGCAGGGCGAACAGCGCCGGGCTGGTATCGTCCACCTCGCCCGCCGCGTTCCAGTGCGTGGGCAATTGCGCGCCGTCGGGTAACAGCGACGCGGCGTAGAGCGCGAACATCGCCATTGCGACCGCGAGGGCAAGCGACACGATCAGCGGCGTGCGGGTATTCATCGCGTGGTTCCTTGCGCTGGGGCAGGGAGAGCCGCCCCGTTCGCCGGGCGCTCCATCCCCATCCGGCCCATGAAGCCCATCAGCGCCTCCTCCAGCGTCGACATGTTGAGCGTATAGATCACTTGTCCGCCGCGGTTCTCGCCCAGGATCAGCCCCGCTGCCTTCAGCTTCGCGAAATGGCCCGACATGGTCGGCTTGCTGACCGCGAAATTATCGGCAAGGTCGCCGGCGCTCATCCCCCCGCCTTTCAGCAGCTCCAGCACCTCGCGCCGAATGGGATGGGACAGAGCATCGAACACACCGGTCATAGCCATTTAGCTAATAGGCTAAACGGCGAACGTCAAGGGCGTCCCACGCGCCCTACTGGAACGCCCCGAAATTCGGCTGGCCATTGGATGCGCTGACGCCGCCGTCCACCGGCAGGTTCACACCCGTCACATGGCGCGCGTCGTCCGATGCGAGGAAGGCGACCACTGCCGCGACATCCTCCGGCTCACCGGGGCGGCCCAGCGGCATGCGGCGCATGAAGGCGGTCATCAGCGCATCGTTCTCCTCGATCCCGCTGCTCATCTCGGACCGGGTGAAGCTGGGGCACACGGCGTTCACCCGCACGCCCTGCTCGCCCAACTGCATCGCCAGTGCGCGGGTCAGATTGGTCACCGCACCCTTCGAAGCGCAATAGATCGGCATCGTCCAGTCGCCGCCGGTGCCCGAGACGCTGGAGGTGTTGACGATGCTGCCCCCGCTCTTCGCCAGTTCGGGGATCGCAGCGCGGCATAGATAGAGGACGCCCTTCACGTTGATGTCGATCATCTGGTCGATATCGTCGTCGCTCGCTTCTGCCAGCGGACCGTTGCCGCCGACGCCGGCATTGTTGCAAAGCACGTCGAGCCCGGCGAAGCGCTCCACCGTCTTGGCGACGATATCCTTCGCGAATTCGGGTTTCGAGACGTCGCCTTCCACCAGCAGCGTGCGTTTCTCGTCCAGCCCTTCGGCGACCTTCTCGATATCCTCACGACTGCGCGAATTGAGCACCACATTCGCCCCCTCCGCCGCGAACCGTTCCGCGATCCCGCGGCCGATGCCGGACGAGGATCCGGTGACGATGACGGTCTTTCCTGAAAAACGGTCGGATGCGGCGGTCATGTATATCTCCTGCTGTCTGGATTTCCTGAGGCACTTCATGAGGCGCGAGGCCACGTTTCTCCTGTCGAACGGGTGGGACTGGGCCGGGGTCCGACGAGCGGGGGTAATTTTCCTACCTGTTCGAAGCTGTGTATCTCCCCCCCGACTTTCATCGCCGACGAGGAGGAGGACCGGCCTCCGCTCGCCATGCACCTGTCCGTCCGGTCACACGAGGACCAGCAAAATGCTTCATATTCCAGGACTTACACATCGCTGGCGAAAGTGACGGGGTGTCACCTTCGTCACCCGCGCCGGGGAGGAACTATGCTGGGAGAGAGCCTCGCGGGGGTGCCGCCGAACAAAAATCTTGCTTGCCGGTCGTAGAGCGCAAAGCGGGATGAATTACAGGAGGTTGCTCGAAGTTGCGCACGCAGGAACCACACGGACTTCCAAATTAATCCTTGCAATGATCCGCGTCCCCCGCATGTTCCTTGTCAATTCGGGCACTCGCTCGCCCGGCGCATTCCTGCCCTTCCGGGCTTTACGCTTTATCGCGGTATGGGGATGTTCGCGGCCCTCGGTGGCCAAAACCGGTTTCATTTGTTACTAGGTGCTGCATGCAGACGGGAACACTCATTTCGCTCGCCGCCTATTTCATCCTGATGCTCGGCATCGGGCTTTATGCGTGGCGCAAATCGACCGACACCAGCGAAGGCTATCTCCTCGCCGGGCGCAACCTGCCCCCCTCGGTCGCTGCGCTGCCCGCCGGTGCCTCGGATATGTCCGGCTGGCTGCTCCTCGGGCTGCCCGGCGCGCTCTACGCCTCGGGCCTCGTGGAAGCGTGGATCGGCATCGGCCTGTTCCTGGGCGCCATCGCCAACTGGGTGATCGTCGCGCCGCGCCTGCGGCAACAGACGGAAGAGCTGGGCAACGCGCTGACGATTCCAGAATTCCTCGCCAATCGCTTCCCGGACAAGGCGGTGGCGCTGCGCGTAATCTCCGCCATCATCGTGGTGCTGTTCTTCACCGTCTATACCGCCGCCGGCCTCGTCGGCGGGGGGAAGCTGTTCGCGACCAGTTTCGCCGGGCTGCTGCCCGATGTCGCGATGAGCGATTACATGCTGGGCATCTGGATCACCTGCGGCGTGGTGCTCGCCTACACCATGGTCGGCGGCTTCCTGGCGGTCAGCCTGACCGATTTCGTGCAGGGCGTCATCATGATGCTGGCACTGGTCATCATGCCGCTGGTCATCATGTTCGGACCGGGCGGCAGCGCGGGCGAATCGCTCACCAATGTCCAGCCGGGCTTCCTCGACATCACCAACGGGTTGACCTTCGTCGGCTTCCTGTCGGCAGTAACGTGGGGCCTGGGCTATTTCGGCCAGCCGCACATCATCGTGCGCTTCATGGCGGTGCGCAGCGTGGAGGCGATGCCCACCGCCCGCAATATCGGCCTCGGCTGGATGGCGATCTGCCTGCTCGGCTCGCTCGGCATCGGCCTTGCCGGCCGCGCCTATCTGTCGCGCAACGGCATTCCGATCGAGGATCCCGAAACGATCTTCATCGTCCTTGCCGACCTGCTGTTCCAGCCGCTGATCACCGGCTTCCTGCTGGCCGCGCTGCTGGCCGCGATCATGAGCACGATCAGCTCGCAGCTGCTGGTCAGCTCGAGCTCGCTGGTCGAGGATTTCTATCGCCTGTTCTTCCGCAAGGAAGCGAGCGAACGCGAGGCGGTGAATGTCGGGCGGCTGGCGGTGCTGCTGGTCGCGCTGGCCGCGATCGCCATCGCTGCGGACCCGGACAGCGAGGTGCTGGGCCTCGTCTCCAACGCCTGGGCCGGCTTCGGCGCCGCCTTCGGCCCGCTGATCCTGTTCGCCCTGACGTGGAAGCGGATGACGGGCGCGGGCGCGGTGGCGGGCCTCGTCACCGGGGCGGCGGTGGTGGTCGGCTGGATTGCGCTTGGCTGGAACGACGCCTTTCTGGGCGGCCCGGGGGTTTACGAGATCATCCCGGGCTTCGTCGCCGCCTGCCTCGCCATCTGGCTGGTGTCGGGCGCCACCCGCCGAGGGGAAGCGACCCGCGCCGCCTCGCAGAGCGTGCCGACCTGACCGACCTTATTCGGATCGCGTTAACCGCGAGGCGCGAGAATGGCCGAATGGCTCGAGGTCTCGCCTCTCTCGCGGTTCTGACTGCTGCCGTGTCCCTGTCGGCGTGCTCGCTGCTTCCCGGCGACAAAGGCGGCGGCCGTGATACGGCACGCCCCGCACCGGCGGTGGCGCAACCCGTCTCGCGCAGCCCTGCCAACAAGCTCTGTCTGGCGCGCCTGGCGGATCAGGGGGCGACTTTCTCCGCCCTCCCCGATCGCTATTTCGGGGACGGCTGCCATACGCTGGGCACCGTGCAACTCTCTGGCCTCGCGGCGGATGTGGGAACGGTGGAGCTGGGCAATATCGGGCCGGTCACGTGCCCGCTCGCCAGTACGCTGGAGGGTTGGGCGCGCTATGGCGTCGATCGCGCCGCGCGCCGCTATCTGGGGGCGCCCCTCGCGCGGATCGAGACGTTCGGCAGCTATTCGTGCCGCAACGTCGCGGGCAGCTCGCGCCGCTCGGCCCATTCGCGCGCCGAGGCGGTCGATATCGCCGCCTTCGTGCTGTCGGACGGGCGCCGCGTCAGCGTATCCGGCGACTGGAACAGCGGGGACGGGGCGAAGCGAGACTTCCTGCGCATCGTTCACGCGAGCGCCTGCAAACGGTTCGGGACGGTTCTCGGCCCGGATTACAATGCCGCGCATCACGATCACTTCCACCTGGAAAGCGGGGACGGAAGCTTCTGCCGTTAGCGTTGCGAGCGGACAGCGGCTCTATCCCGCGATCGGCGGCTCCAGCCGCGCCTCGATCCGCAGCCGCACCGCGTCCGCGGGATGGCGCGCCCCCAGCTTGCCCATCATGTTCGCCCGGTGGATTTCGACGGTGCGCGGGCTGATCGCCAGCGCGCGCGCGATCGCTTTGTTGCTCGCGCCTTCGGTCAGCTGGTCCAGCACCTCCCGTTCACGGGTCGTCAGGTCCGCGATCCTCGCGCGCGCTTCGATCATCCGTCGGCGCAATTGGGCCGCGCGCCGCGCCTCCTCCCCCACCCGGCGCAAGGTGGCGGCGAAGCGTTGCCGATCGAGCGGCAGGGAGAGGTAGTCGAGTGCACCCGCCTTCACCGCGGCGACGATACGCGCGGCGGAAGGCGCGTCCCCCATGGCTATCACCGACAGCCAGACACCGCTTCTTTCGAGAACGTCCAGCGCTTCGGATATTCCGCCTCTGCTCGGATCGTCCCGTGCGATTACGATACCGTCCTCGGGCGCATGCTGGGCGAGCTCTTCGATCGAGCCGTAAACCTCGGCATGATAGCCCAGCGCGAACGCCGCCCGCGCAAGTTCCGCCCGTGTCCGGCTATCCGCGTCGACGCAATGCAGGACCGTGGCTTCCATGCAAGCAACGATGCGGTTGGCTAGTGAACGACACAATCAGGGGTAATGCGGATATGGACCAAGTAGCGTGACCAAGGACGCACCGTAGCCGCCCCGTACCCGTAATATTTGGTCAATTATGGATGTAGTCGGCACCCGCGTTTGTACGGTGCACCGCGCTGATCAAAGGTTTACTATTAGGTAAAAGCCCTAGGTCTGAAAAGTGTAGTCGGGCAGCGAGTAGAAGGCGTGGCGCAGCGCGTCGCTCCAGCTGGACGAGATCTCCTGGAAGTAGGGATCGTCGCCCTCGATCCGCCGCGCATGGGCGGGCGCGAAGCCGTCCTTCTCGATCACCATCATGTCCAGGGGCAGGCCGACCGACAGGTTCGCCTTGAGCGTCGAATCGAAGCTCACCATCAACAGCTTCACCGCATCTTCGAAACTCATCTGCGGATCGTAACCACGGATCAGGATCGGGCGACCGTACTTGGTCTCGCCGATCTGGAAGAAAGGCGTGTCGAAGCTGGCCTCAATGAAATTGCCTTCCGGATAGATCAGGAACAGGCGCGGCTCCATGCCCGTGATCTGCCCGGCGAGGATGATGGAGGCGGTGAAACGCCCCTTCCCCCGGTCGCCATTGGCCTTCTGGCGTTCCTCGATGATCTCGTGGAGCAGTCGCCCCACCTCGGTGGCAACATTGAACATCGTCGCGCTTTCCAGGACCGAATTCGCCCGGTTCTCGGGCAGCTTGGTCCGCTCCTCCAACTGGCTGACGACCGCCTGGGTCGTTGCCAGATTGCCCGCCGTCATCAGGGTGATGATGCGTTCGCCGGGCACGCGCCAGTGGTGCATCTTGCGGAACGTCGAAATGTTGTCGACGCCCGAATTGGTTCGGGTGTCGCTCATTAGAACGAGGCCTTTCTCCAGCACCATGCCAACGCAATAAGTCATCTTCGTCTCCCTGGCGGACGCGAACGGGGCCTCGCCGATCCGCCACCTCGCTGGCATTGCGCGCCGGGGCGATCAACCCCAACGGCAAGGTATCTACTGCTGGTCGACCTGCTGCTGCTCGACTGCGACGTCGACACGAAGGTCCTCCGTCGTCGTCCCGAAACTGATGCCCGTGATCGGTGCGGCGTCGCGATAGTCGCGGCCGGTCGCGACACGAATATAGCGCTGGTCGGGACTGATGCCGTTGGAGATGTCGAAACCGACCCAGCCCAGACCTTCCACATGCGTTTCGGCCCACGCATGCGTGGCCTCCTGATCGATGCGGTCGTTCATCATCAGATATCCGCTGACGTAGCGTGCTGGAATGCCATGCTGCCGTGCCACACCGATAAAGATGTGCGCATGGTCCTGACACACCCCGCGGCCCTGCTCGGCAGCCTGTTCGGCAGTCGTGGTGACACCCGTCTCCCCGGTGCGATACTCGACCTCGTCACGGATTGTCTGTGACAAGGCGTGAAGATAATCTAGCGGGCCGAGACTGTTATCGAGCTTTTTCATCAGGCTGCGCACACTCGGCCCCGGTCGCGTCAATTTGGTCTGCGACAGGAAACTCCACAGGGGCAGATGCCCCGCATGGCTGCCGATCACTCCCGCATGATCGTGAGTATCGACCGTTCCGGAGCAAGTGATGACGACCTCTTGCGCACCCGGTTCGACAGCGACCAGCGTCGTGGTGTTGTGATGCTGGTCGTCATATTCCAGCTCCTCCTCGGCGCCGTCGTAATGCATCGACCATTCGACGATTTCCTGACCCTGCGTGCTCTTGGGGGTAAGCCGCAGGCGTTGCAGCGCGTGCACGACGGGCTCGGAAAAACGATAACGGGAGGTGTGGCGGACGGAGAGGCGCATCAGAGGTGAAACCTGTAATCTTCGCCGATCGCCTGAGCGATGGCGGCGTTGGACTGCATGAACTCGGTCAGGAATTCATGCAGCCCCCGGTCGAAGATATCCTCGACCGAGAGGTTGGCGAGCCGCGTATCGGCCTCGCGCATCAGCGCGTTGCTCTGGCCTTCCACGCCGTGCAGCCGGGCCAACGCGGCCAGTTCCTCGCGCAACTGGCTGTGACAGAAGGCGAGACTCCGGGGGAAGCGGTCGTCGAGCGCGAGGAATTGGACGATACCGCGCGCGTCGATGTTGGCGGCGTTCAGCCAGCGATAGGCGCGGTCGCCCGATACGGAACGCAGGACCGTGTCCCACTGCCCGGTATCGAGGCTCGACCCGACATAGGACAGCGAGGGCAACAGCAGATAATATTTGATGTCGAGGATGCGGGCGGTGCTGTCGCCGCGCTCCACAAACGTCCCGGCACGCGCGAAATGATAGCCCTCGTCCCGCAACATCGAGCCGGCCAGCGCCCCGTGCGCCAGCGTGCCGCCGTGGCGAATGGCGGTGATGACATTGCCGACCGAGCCCTGCCCCACAGGACGTGCCAGCATGTCGTTCATCTGCATCCAGATTTCGTTGACCGCTTCCCACAGCTCGCCGCTGATCGCATTGCGCGCGGCTCGGGCATTGGTGCGTACGCCATCGACCATGTCCATGACACTGCTCGGATTGGCCTTGTCACGCAGGATGAAATTCCACGCCTGCACGCCGGTATAGGTCGCGTGATGCGCCTCGTAGGCCTCGCGCCGCCCGGCGGTCTGGATGACGGAGCGCCATTCCTCCTCCGCGGTCACCATGTCGCGGGTCAGCGCCATGCGCAGCCCGGCATCGAGCAGGCGCGCGGTGTTCTCCGCCCGCTCGAGATAGCGGAACATCCAGAACAGGCCATTGGCGGTGCGGCCCAGCATGCGTGTCGTCCCCCCCATCAGTCCTTGAGCACCCAGGTATCCTTGGTCCCGCCACCCTGGCTGGAATTAACCACCAGCGAGCCCTTCTTCAGCGCCACCCGGGTCAGCCCACCCGGGGTGATGTCCACACCGTTGGGAGACATGAGCACGAAGGGACGCAAGTCGACATGCCGCGGGGCAAGCCCCTTGCGGGTGAAGATCGGGCAGGTCGACAGCGACAGGGTCGGTTGCGCGATGTAATTGTCCGGGCGCGCTTCGATCTTCTGCCGGAATTCCGCGATCTGCTTGCGCGTCGAGGCAGGGCCGACCAGCATGCCGTAGCCCCCCGAACCGTGAACCTCCTTCACCACCAGTTCCGCCAGGTTGTCGAGAACGTATTTGAGGCTGTCGGGGTCGGCGCAGCGCCATGTCTCGACATTGGGCAATAGCGGCTTCTCGCCGGTGTAGAACTCGACGATGTCGGGCATGAACGAATAGATCGCCTTGTCGTCGGCGACCCCGGTGCCCGGCGCATTGGCAATGGTAATGTTGCCCGCGCGATAGACGTCCATGATGCCCGGCACGCCCAGCACGCTGTCGGGATTGAAGGTCAGCGGATCGAGGAATTCGTCGTCGACCCGGCGATAGAGGACATCGACCGTCTGATAGCCCTGGGTCGTGCGCATCTGGACATGCCCATCAATGACGCGCAGGTCGGACCCCTCGACCAGTTCCGCGCCCATCTGATCGGCGAGGAAGGCGTGCTCGAAATAGGCGCTGTTGTAGATGCCGGGCGTGAGCACCGCCACTGTCGGCTTCCCCACCGTGGAAGCGGGGGCACAGGCGGCGAGACTGCGCGCGAGGCGGCGGGGATAGTTCGACACCGCTTCGACGCCGATCCGGGTGAACAGATCGGGGAACATCGCCATCATGGTCTCGCGATTTTCCAGCATGTAGGAGACGCCGCTAGGCGTGCGCGCGTTGTCCTCCAGCACGAAGAACTCGTCCGGCCCCGTTCGAACCAGGTCGATCCCGACAATGTGAGTATAGACCCCGCCCGGCGGGGTGAAGCCCACCATATTAGGCAACCACGCCTCATTCTGGCGGAAGAGCCGTTCCGGTATGCGCCCGGCGCGGATGATTTCCTGCCGGTGATAGAGATCATGCATGAACGCATTAAGCGCGCTCACCCGCTGCTCGATCCCGCGGGTCAGCTTGCGCCACTCGGCTGCGCTGATGATGCGCGGCACCATGTCGAACGGGATCAGGCGCTCTTCCGCCTCATCCTCGCCATAGACGTTGAACGTTATGCCGGTGCGGCGGAACTGTCCTTCCGCCTCGAAATGCTTGCGGCGAAGCAGGGCCATATCCTGCTCTTCGAACCATTCGGAATATTCCGAATAGGCTTCGCGCACCCCGCCATCTGCAATCTGCATTTCATCGAATTGGGCGTCGCCCTCGGACATGAATCCCCCTCGTTAGACCCTCAAGGCCCGCCACCTCCTCTCACATGCTAGAAAGGTTCAGGAGCGATCGAGTTCCCGGGCCACCGCGCGAATGGCGGTACGCGAGAATGCGAAATCCATATGCGAGCAGCGCAAGGCGACCGCTCGGTCGCGTTCGCCGGGCCGCCCCGCGGCGCAGCGCGGGTCGATCACCCCGTCGCGCGGGCTCCACAAAGCGATTGTGGGGACCGGGGGCTTCTCGGCCAGTCGCGCCTCTACCGGGACCTGATCGACGCGGTGCCCGGCGACCAGCTGATAGACCCGCCAGGCGTTGTTCGCGCGCAGATCGCCAGAGAACGGACTGCCCATGGTGATGACCCCCGCTACGAGGTCTGGCTGCAACTTGGCGATCTCGCGCGCGTACAGCCCGCCCAGGCTCCAGCCAACGAGCCACACCTTGCGGCCGTAGCGACGATGGAGATCGACCAGGCGCTGTTCGGCCAGGCGCAGGCGGTCTTCCGAAACGCCGGTATTCATGCCCTGCCCCCAGCGCTTCACCTTGTGCCCCGCCTGCTCCAGTTTATGCGCCATGCGCCGCATGCGGACCGGGTGCGAGAGGAAGCCGGGCACCAGCATCACCGTCTGCGGTTCGTGCGTTTTCGGCAGGACGTAGGGATCGGCCAAATCGCGCACGCGCTGCAACACGGGTTCGGCGACATAAGACAGCTCCGCCACCAGCAACCGTAGCGAGGGGCGGCGCGCCTTGCGCGCCTCCTTCTCCAGCGCCAGCGACACGCGTCGGCGCACCGTCTGCGCGGACGCGGTCCAGCCGATCGGAGGAGCGAGCGATGCCATGAAACCGTAACATAAGGGAATGCTCCGCGGTTCCAAGTATCGCGTGGACCATGTCAGATCGCTGTCGCGAAGGTCGGGTGCCGCGTGTGTGCACCAGTGCGCCACCTGTCATTGCGGCGCCAGCTGCGATGCCCCATATCGCGGGACATGGCCGAACTCGTTATCCGTCGCGGGCTGGAAGAGCCCGATACCTCCGGCAGCTTCACCCCGCACAAGCCGAACCGGCCCGAGAAGTCGATGCCGGGCAAGAGGTTCGAACTGGTGTCGGACTACGAGCCCGCAGGCGACCAGCCGACCGCGATCGCCGAACTGGTCGGGGCCGCGCGGGATGGCGAACAGACGCAGTGCCTGCTCGGGGTCACCGGGTCGGGCAAGACCTTCACCATGGCCAAGGTGATCGAGGAATTGCAGCGGCCGGCGCTGATCCTGGCGCCCAACAAGATCCTCGCCGCGCAGCTCTACGGCGAATTCCGCAGCTTCTTCCCCAACAACGCGGTCGAGTATTTCGTCAGCTATTACGACTATTACCAGCCCGAGGCCTATGTGCCGCGCAGCGACACCTACATCGAGAAGGAAAGCTCGGTGAACGAGGCGATCGACCGGATGCGCCACTCTGCCACGCGCGCGCTGCTGGAGCGCGACGACGTGCTGATCGTGGCTTCGGTATCCTGCCTCTACGGTATCGGCTCGGTCGAGACGTACTCGGCTATGATCTTCGACATCAAGCAGGGCGAGAGCGTCGACCAGCGCGAGCTGATCCGCAAGCTGGTGGCGCTGCAATACAAGCGCAACGACGCGGCCTTCGCGCGCGGCAATTTCCGCGTGCGCGGCGACAATCTGGAAATCTTCCCCAGCCACTACGAAGACACCGCGTGGCGGATCAGCTTCTTCGGCGACGAGATCGAGGAGATCGCGGAATTCGATCCGCTGACCGGCAAGCCCGGCACCCGGCTCGACAAGGTGCGCGTCTATGCGAATTCGCACTACGTCACCCCCGGCCCGACGATGAAACAGGCCGCCCAGGCGATCAAGTTCGAGCTGGAGGAGCGGCTCAAGGAGCTGCACGCGGAAGGCATGCTGCTGGAGGCGCAGCGGCTGGAACAGCGGACCAATTTCGACCTCGAGATGATCGCCGCGACTGGCAGCTGCAACGGGATCGAGAACTACAGCCGCTTCCTCACCGGCCGCCTGCCAGGCGAACCGCCGCCGACGCTGTTCGAATACCTGCCCGAAAACGCGCTGCTGTTCGTGGACGAAAGCCACCAAACGGTGCCGCAGATCGGCGCGATGGCGCGCGGCGACCATCGGCGCAAGCTGACGCTGGCCGAATACGGTTTCCGCCTGCCGAGCTGCATCGACAACCGTCCGTTGCGCTTCAACGAATGGGACGCGATGCGCCCGCAGACCTTTTGTGTCAGCGCGACGCCGGGCAGCTGGGAGATGGAGCAGACCGGCGGCGTCTTCGCCGAGCAGGTCATCCGCCCCACCGGCCTCATCGACCCTCCGGTCGATATCCGTCCGGTCGAGGACCAGGTTCAGGATTGCATCAACGAGTGCAAGGAGACCGCCAAGAAGGGCTATCGCACGCTGGTCACGACATTCACCAAGCGCATGGCCGAAGACCTCACTGAATTCATGCACGAGGCCGGGGTAAAGGTGCGCTACATGCACTCCGACGTCGAAACCCTCGAACGTATCGAGCTGATCCGCGACCTGCGGCTGGGCGTGTACGATGTGCTGGTCGGCATCAATCTACTACGCGAGGGGCTCGACATTCCCGAATGCGGGCTGGTGTGCATCCTCGACGCGGACAAGGAAGGCTTCCTGCGGTCGGAGACTTCGCTAATCCAGACCATCGGCCGTGCCGCGCGTAACGTGGATGGCCGTGTGATCCTCTACGCCGACCGCATCACCGGCAGCATGGAACGCGCGATGGCGGAGACCGAGCGCCGCCGCGAGAAACAGCGCGCGTATAACGAGGAACACGGGATCACCCCGACCACCATCCGCCGCGCCATCGCCGATATCGTCGCCCATGCGAACAAGGGCGAGGACGGCGCGGCCGAGGAGGAACCGCAGAACCTCGTCGGCCACAACCTGCGCGCCTATATCGAGGACCTCGAAAAGAAGATGCGCGACGCCGCCGCCAACCTCGAATTCGAGGAAGCCGGTCGCCTGCGTGACGAAATCCGCCAGCTCGAGAATGACGAGCTTGGCTTGCCCGAGGGCGAACAGAAAGCGCCGCGCGTGGGCCGGAGCAACGAGGGCAAGCCGGGGACGCGGAAGCTGCGGTACGGGCGGACGCAGAAGAAGTGGGGGAAGTGACGGATGTGGAAAAGTTTAATTTCTCAAGTTGGAAGGATCTGGTCTTCCTACCGCTATGATTCTCTTGCCGTTTCCATTCCGAAGCGTGAACCTCGTTGGAAACATTTCAGCCAAATTTGATAGAATAATCGTTTGATTTCAGCTCGGCGTAAGCTTTTCGACATCTTGCAAAGCTCGTGATTGAGTCATCAGTAGGAGGCTGCATTCAAACGAGGCAGCCATGACCCCCTTCGAAATCGTCTCCCTGATCGTCGCCATCATCATGCTCGCTGGCGGTTTTACCTTTGCGGGCATCCAGATCGGCAAGTCGCTTGGCGAGAAGAAGTGATTCTCCCTCCCTCCACCGTCATGCCGAACTTGGTAGACCTTCGGTCAGCTTCGCTTCCGGCATCCAGCCCTCCACGTGATGCGATCGTTCCAGAAGAAAGCTGGACCCCGGATCAAGTCCGGGGTGACGGGTTGCGGTAGTAATCCGAGACTCGCCTGTGCAAGGTCGGTCGCCCGAATAGGCGAAATTGCGCAGCGATTCAAAACGCCAAAGATTGTTGGCAGAAGGACCGCATGACCCGCCCGGACAAGCTCTACGCCAAATTGCTGGCCAATCCTCGCGGCGCGATCAGCTTCCGCGACTTCGAGAAGCTTCTCACCGCCTTCGGCTTCGAGAACGCCCGCACGGTCGGCAGCCATCGGCAATATGTGCATCCAAAGCTCTCTCGCCCCTTCCCCGTCCAGCCAAGCGGCAAGGATGCGAAACGCTATCAGGTCCGCGAATTTCTTGAACTGGTCGAGGAACACGGCCTATATGTCGAGCCGTGAACGAGCCCCACTATCATATCAACCTGTTCTGGTCCGCCGAAGACGAGTGCTGGATCGCGGACGTTCCCGATCTCAAGCCCTGCTCGGCGCACGGCGACACGCGCAGAGAAGCCATCTCGAATGTGAACGATGCGATCGATGGCTGGTTGGCTACAGCTCGTGATCGCGGATTTCCTATTCCGCAGGCTCGCTACCGCCCGGCTATCTACGCTAGTTAATAAACCGCCAAGAAATCTGGCGTCTCGATACACCACCCTATTGCGGATGCCCCGCCCGCACGCCTAAAGCCGCCGCTAGATGTCGCCCTCCCGTCCGCTTGCCCTCGCCTTCCTGCTGGTCTGTACCGCCTGCAAGCCGCCGGCATCGGACGATTACGTCTCGCGCCTGACATTGACCAGCGAGGCGGAACGCTTCGCTTCGGACCCGTTGCCATCGCCCGATGCGAAGGACGCGGTTTGGGCCGCGGGGGCGCAACCGCTGCGGATCCTCTACGGGGTTCCGGGCAAGATGCCGTTCCTGGCCATGCAGTGCGACACCTCCACAGAAGTGCCACGGATCGACTTCACCCGATTCTCCCCCGCCGATCGCGATGCGCGGGCAATCATGGCGCTGATCGGCAACGGCCATATCGAACGTATCCAGGTCACCGCGCGCAACAATGGGCGCGCGTGGCTGTGGGAGGGCGGAGAAGCCGCCGATAACGCCGCTCTCGACGTGCTGACCGGCTCGCACGATGTCGAGCTGACGATTCCCGGCGCCGGAAGCCTGATGCTGCACCCCAGCCCGCTGCCGGGAAAGCTTATCGACGCGTGCTCGGATCTGACCCAGATCGTGCAGAGCCCCGAGGCGTCGACCTCTCCGCCCGGCTGACCAGCATATCCGGGGTCAGGACCTGGGGCAGTTGCTCGGGATCGCCTGCGCCGGGATCGTACCACAGATAGAGCGGCACGCCCGCCACGCCCTGTTCGGCAAGGAATTGCGTGATCTGCGGATCGGGACGCGTCCAGTCGCCGCGCAAGGTCTTTACCCCTGCGCGCTCGAAGGCGTCGGCGGTTGCGTCGCGCTCGATCGCGACCTCCTCGTTCACCTTGCAGGTCAGGCACCAGTCGGCGGTGAACCAGACGAAGACGGGCTGGCCGCTGGCGCGTGCATTGGCCAGCGCTGCGGCGCTGAAGGGCTGCGGTGCCAGCAGGCTGTCCCCGCCCGCGTTCGCCGTGGCCGGTGGCGCGGGAAGCGCGACCAGCGCGAAGGCGACCGCCGCACAGGCCCCGATGGCAGGCAGCAGGCCCTGCCCGTCCAGCCGGCGCTGGCTCCGCCCAAGCTGGACCAGCAGGCTCACCATCACGATCGCGATTGCCCCGACCGACAGCGCCCAGCCGGTGCCGCCAACACGCCAGAGCAGCCAGCCGAGTGCGCAGACGGTTAGCCCCATCGGCAGCGCCATCCAGCGGCGAAACCGCTCCATCCACGGGCCGGGACGTGGCAGGCGCGACCGCAGTGCGGGCACGAAACCGAGAAGAAGGAACGGAAGCGCGAGCCCCAGTCCCAATCCCGCGAACAGAGCGAGCGCGGCGATCGGCGGCAAGACCAGCGCCGCGCCCAGCGCCGCCGCCATGAACGGCCCCGTGCAAGGCGTCGCGACGAACGCCGCGAGCAGACCGGTGGCGAATGAACCCCCCGTGCCGCTGCTGGGAGCGCCGCCGCGAATCGCGATGCCGGGAATCTCGAACAGGCCCAGGAAATTGGCGGTTATCGCGCAGCCGAGCAGGAACAGCGCGATCAGCACAACCGGTTGCTGCAACTGGAACGCCCAGCCCACCTGTACCCCGGCACCGCGCAAGCCCAGCAGCAGGCCACCGAGCGCGAGGGAAGCGACCAGCGCGCCCGCGGTGTAGGCCAGCGCATCGCGCCGCGCCGCGCTCTCCGTTCCGCCCGCCTTCGCGAGAGCCAGCGCCTTGAGGCTCAGGATCGGGAACACGCACGGCATTACGTTCAGGATCAGCCCGCCCAGGATCGCGCCGAGCACCAAGAGGGCGAGCGACGAGCCTGTTCCGCTTGCGCCAAGAGCTTCACCGGTTGCCGGGACGGACCCCGGCACGGCTTCGAAACGAAAGCCCTGCCCATCGCCATAGGCGAGGATGCCCGTGATTTTTTCTGGCGTTTGTCCGTCTTCCGTTCGCGGCAAGCGCGCGACCAGTGTGTCGCCAGCGCGCGAGAACGTTTGCGGGGCGGCGTAATCGACGACCCCGTGCTCACCGATGAAGACATGCGGATCGGCGAGATCGAAACTAGCGGGCACCGGAATCGCGAGGGCGAGGGCGTCGCCCTGCGCATCGAAGCGGGCGGCGCGATCGAGCAGCGGGGGAATCGCGGCCTGCCATCTAGCGAAACGCGCCCCGCTTCCCCGCGCGTCACGCGCGACCAAGGTCGCGCTTTCGGGAACGCAGATCCGGTCGGTGCAGGCGAGCCAGCGGGCTTTCACCGACAGCGGCTCACGGCCCCCGGCCTGCGCCCCTCTCGGCATCTCCACCGGCACCAGCACCGCATACTCGTGCTCGTACACATGGTTCATCAGCCCGCCGATCACGAGCTGTTGCGGGACGGGATATTGCAGCTCGCCGATCCAGTCGCTCGGCCAGTTCCATTCCAGATGCATCGGCAGGCCGGCATCGCCCGGGTTGCGCCAGTAACCGTGCCAGCCGGGCTCTGGATCGAACACCAGCGCATAGGTGCGCTCTCGCCCGCCATCGGCGCTGTCGACCAGCAGCAATTGGGGCCGCAGATGCGGCGGCTCGGCCCGCTGCGCCTGCACGGGTTGCGCCAGGAGAGAGGCGAGGACAGCGAGGAAAAGCACCGCGATGCGGGGCAACGAACTTGCGCGCATGGTGTCTCGCCCTCTAGGAGCGGGGGCCATGGACGACAAGCGCGACCTCCTGATCCTCGGCGGCGGCCTGGTGGGCATGACGCTGGCCCTCACCGCGGCAAGCCGTGGCTTCACCAGCCATGTCGTGGATCGCGCCGATCCCGCCGATCTGACGGCGGAAGGGTTCGACGGACGCGCTTCGGCAATTTCGACCGCCAGCTGGAATCTGTTCCGCCATATCGGGATGACCGAAGCGTTGGAGCCGCATGGCTGCCCGATCGACACCATCGCGGTGTCCGATCAGCTGCGGCCCGGCCGCATCGATTTCCGCCCCGAACCGCACGAGGGTTCGCTGGGCCGAATGTTCGCCAACCGGCAGTTGCGCCTCTCTCTGTTCGAAGCCGCGCGTGGGGAAAAGCGCATTGCGTGGCATTCCAGCGCGGAGGTGGTCGAACGCACCCGCGACGAGTTCGGAGCCTCGGTGCGCCTCGCCGACGGAACACGGCTCGGTGCCAGCCTGATGATAGCGGCCGACGGTCGCGGTTCGCCCACCCGCGAGCAAGCCGGGATTCCGGTCGCCAAGTGGCAATACGATCATAGCGCGATTATCGCCGGCCTGCTCCACGAGAAGCCGCACGGCAACGTGGCGTGGGAAATCTTTTACCCCGCCGGGCCCTTCGCGCTGCTGCCCCTGCTCGACGATCAACAGGGTCGTCATCGCAGCGCGCTGGTCTGGACCGTGTCGCAGCGCGATGGCGCGGGGGTCGTGAAACTGGGCGACCGCGCCTTCCTGGCCGAGGTGGAAAAGCGCATGGGCGGCCTGTTCGGGGCGCTCGCCGTATCCGGGCCCCGCGCTTCTTTCCCGCTCGGCTTTCATCACACCGCGAAGATCACGGCGCAGCGGCTCGCGCTGGTGGGCGATAGCGGGCACGGCATCCACCCGATCGCCGGGCAGGGGCTCAATCTGGGCCTGCGCGACGTCGGTGCGTTGGTACAGGTGCTGGAGGACGGGCGGCGGCTGGGACTCGATCCCGGCGATACGCAATTGCTCGCCCGCTACGAGACCTGGCGCGGGCTCGACGCCTTTTCCGTTGCCCTCGCCACGGACGGCCTCACGCGGCTGTTCGGCGTCCCGGGGCGTACCGCTTCGGCCATCCGTCGTCTCGGCATGGGCGCGGTCCAGCGCCTGCCTGTGCTGAAGGACTGGTTCATGGACGAAGCGCGCGGTGTCTCCGGCGATCGTCCCGCCATGCTGGAGGCCTGAGCCTGGCCGCTACTGCTGGGACTGGCCCTGCATCGTCACCACGCTGGAACGGCTGACCGGATTGCCCGATCCATCCCGCAAACGCCGCGGCTCCAAGATCGCCGCAGTTTCGACCAAGTCGAGCGCGCGCTGCACCGCGGCATAGCGCCGCGTATCCGCCATCCATCGCTCCGCCTTGTCGGCCCCCGGCATCCGCCCTACCTCGTCGATCGCCGCCTCGTAGCGTCCGCTTTCCAGGAACAGACGCGCGCGTTCCAGCCGCCGCTCGGGCGTGGGAGAGGGCGAGCTTTCGCGCCGGATGATGAAAAGCTGGTTCAATTCACGCTTCAGCATGCTCAGGCTGGGTCCGGCATCGCGGGCTTCCAGCTTCGGTCCCAACTGCTCCAGCCGCGCCGATAGCTGGTCGAGCGTCACTGGATCGCGCGAGTTTTCGACGATGGTCGATACCGCATTGGGCAAGGCATCGCCGAACCGCAGGCGCAGCTGGTCGGCCAGATAGCCGAGCTGCGCCCCGCGCTCGATCGAGCGACGCACAGCGAAAGCGATCAGCAGCCCTTCCGCGCGCGCGGCATTCCCCGCCGCCGCTTGCGCCTGAATGTCGAGCTGGTTGAGCCGCTGCTCCGCCGCGGCCAGCCGCTGTTCGATGCCGCCCTGCTGGCGCGCCACGCTGGCCGCCGATTTGGAAGGTGGCGCCATTGCCGCCTGGGTCACGCCGGTGGGCGAAGGGGTGCTCGCGCTGGGCGCAATGACCTTCTCGCTTGCCGCCTGCGCTACCTCTTCGCGGCGAAGATCGGCGATATCGGGCCGCCACCACATGAAGATCGCCACCGCCGCCGCAATCAGCAGCAGGAGAAGGACGATCCCCAGCAGGGACCGCCAAGATACGCCCCGCGGGCCTTGCACGCTCGTTTCGTTCATTCCGTCCCGTCCCGCAGGCCGACCCCACCGTCGACACGCCTTATCAGGGGCTCTCGCACAGTTCGCCCGCGATAGCCAATAGCGCAGCGTCGTTCGGCGCAGGCGCCACCTCTACCGTGCCCCATCCCGGTCCAGCCGCTTCGGCTATGCGCGGTGCCAGCGCGGCGACGGACAGCGCACTCCGGTCAATCCCGCTCCGGTCGCATTCGCGCGCAAAATGCGCCGCAGCCTCGCCCGAATGGAGCAGCACGACCGAACCGCGGCTGAACAGCGCGGCTTGCGCAGGCGTGAGCCGGTGATGCCGCACGCGATAGAGCGTGACCGTGTCGATCTCTACCGAATCCGGCGCGGCGAGTTCGACACGTTGCTCTCCCGCCAAGCGCAACAGTCGGCGCGGCTGCGGGGACAAAGCGTCGAGCAACGCCTGCAGGCCGCCTTGGCCGGCTGCCTCCACCCGCCAACCGGCCCGGCGCGCGGCGTCCGCAGTTCGTTCGCCGACCGCCAGCACCGGCACATCGCGTAGCTTGTCGAGTTCGGCGCCGCCGTGGCGGAAGACATTGGCACTCCCCACCAGCAAGCCGTCATAGGCGACCGCAGGGGCCGTCCACTCCACCGGTTCGGCTTGCGACAGGGGCAGTCCGGTGACCCGCAGCCCCATGCGATGCGCGCGCGCCAGCGTTTCTGTCAGTCCCGGTTCGGGCCGAATGGCGACGATCCGGCGGGTCAACGAGCGCCGTCGAACAGGTTGCGCACCAGCGTGGGCGCATCGGCGAGCATCCGGCGCGCGAGGTCCCCCGGCGTACGCCCGTCATCCGCATCGAAGCGTGCCTCGGCCGCGATCCGTTCCGCGCCGTCCGTGCTGAATATCGCCGCACGCATCTCGATCGCCCCATCACGGAACTGCGCGAGCACGGCGATCGGGCTGTGGCATGTCCCACCCAGCCCGGCGAGCAGCGCGCGCTCCGCGAAAACTTCGGCATGGCTCGATGCGTCGTCGATCGCACGCAGCAAGGTCTTCGCCCGGTCGTCACCGGTGCGACACTCAATCCCGATCGCCCCTTGCGCGACCGCGGGCAGGAACGTGTCGAGCGGCAGTGGATGGCCCACGCCCGTTTCGCCCAGCCGGTCGAGCCCGGCACGGGCGAGCAGCGTGACATCGGCCTCCCCCGCCGCGAGCTTCGACAGCCGCGTGGCCACGTTTCCGCGGAATGTCACCGGCTTGAGATCGGGCCGCAGGTGCAGCATCTGCGCGACGCGGCGCGGCGCACTGGTGCCCAGCGTCGCACCTTGCGGGATGGCCGAGACATCGCTCGCCCCGACCAGCGCATCGCGGCGGTCGGCGCGCGGCAGGATGGCGGCGATCGAAATTTCCGCGGGTCGGATCGTCTCCACATCCTTCATGGAATGGACCGCGGCGTCGATCCGCCCCTCCGCCAGCCAGGCGTCGAGTTCCTTGGTCCAGAGCGCCTTGCCGCCAATCTCGGCCAGCGGGCGGTCCTGCACCTTGTCCCCGCTCGCGACGACCGGGACCAGTTCGACCGCGTCCTCTGCCCAGCCATGGGCGGCGCACAGGCGCGATCGGGTTTCCTCCGCCTGCGCCATGGCGAGTGGCGAGCGGCGGGTTCCGAGACGAAGGATGGGCTTATCGGACATGGGCAGGTTTGCCCTAACGGGGGCATCGGCTAAGGGGAAGCCGGATGGGCCTCGTTCTGGGCATAGAATCGAGCTGCGACGAAACGGCAGCGGCGTTGGTCACCACCGACAGACGCATCGTGGCGCAACGCATCGCCTCGCAGGAGGCGGAGCATGCGCCCTATGGCGGGGTCGTGCCCGAAATCGCCGCGCGCGCCCATGCGGAACGGCTCGCGCCGATGATCGATGCGGTTCTGAGCGAAGGCGGCGTGGAGTTGCGCGACCTCGATGCCATCGCCGCTACCGCCGGACCGGGGCTCATCGGCGGGGTCATGGTCGGCCTCGTCACCGGCAAGGCGCTGGCCATGGCGAGCGACGTGCCGCTGCTGGCGATCAACCATCTGGAGGGGCATGCGCTGAGCCCGCGCCTCGCCGATCCCGACCTCGCCTTCCCCTATATCCTGCTGCTTGTCTCAGGAGGGCACTGCCAAATCCTGCGCGTGGAGGGTGTGGGTCGCTTTCGCCGGCACGCGACCACCATCGACGATGCGCTGGGCGAAGCGTTCGACAAGACCGCGAAAATCCTTGGCCTCGGCTATCCCGGAGGGCCTGCGGTGGAGCGGCTGGCGCGCGAAGGCGATGCGCAGGCTGTCCCCCTGCCCCGCCCGCTGAAGGGCAGCGCGGAACCGCATTTCAGCTTCGCCGGACTCAAAAGCGCGGTTTTGCGCGCGCATGAATCCGGCCAGTATTCCCCTGCCGATATCGCCGCGAGCTTTCAGCAAGCGGCGATCGATTGTGCGCTCGACCGGCTCACGCGCGCCCTCGACACGCTCGATCCCGCCCCTGCCCTCGTCGTGGCTGGAGGCGTTGCCGCCAATCAGGCGATGCGCGGCGCGTTGGAGACATTGGCGGCGGATCGCCGGATGCGGTTCGTGGCTCCCCCGCTGGCCCTTTGTACCGATAATGCGGCCATGATTGCGTGGGCCGGCTGCGAGCGCCTGCCGCTGGGTACCAGCGATCCGCTCGATTTTCGCGCGCGGCCGCGGTGGCCGCTCGATCCGGAGGCGAAGCCGGTGCGCGGCGCGGGGGTGAAGGCATGAACGGTGCGGCGGAAATCGCGGTGGTCGGGGCCGGTGCGTGGGGCACGGCGCTGGCGCAGATGCTGGCGGCGGACGGCGCGCCGGTCCTCATCTGGGCGCGCGAGGAAGAGGTCGTCGCCGACATCAACGCCTATCACCACAATGATCGGTTCCTGCCCGAATCGCCCCTCTCGCCGAGCATTTCCGCGACCACGGACCTTGGTGAACTTACCGCGTGCGAGATCGTGCTGGCGGTCACGCCCGCGCAGCATCTGGGCGCGGTTCTGAAGGGGCTGGAGCACACGCCCCGCGATCTGGTGCTTTGTTCCAAGGGGATCGAGCAGGGCACCGGGCATCTGATGAACCACGTCGCGCGTGCGGCCTGCCCCGATTCGAACGTCGCCGTGCTGTCCGGACCGACCTTTGCGCACGAGGTCGCAGCGGGATTGCCCACCGCCGTCACCCTCGCCTGTTCGGGTGGGGAGGAACAGTGGGAGCGCCTTGCGCCCGCGATCGGCCGTCCCCAGTTCCGCCCCTATTACAGCGACGACGTCACCGGGGCGGAGATCGGCGGGGCGGTCAAGAACGTGCTCGCGATCGCATGCGGCGTGGTCGACGGCATGGCGCTGGGCCAGAACGCCCGCGCATCGCTGATCGCGCGCGGCTATGCCGAAATGCTGCGGTTCGGCGAGGCGATGGGTGCGCGGGCGGAAACTCTGGCGGGCCTGTGCGGCCTGGGCGATCTGGTGCTGACTTGCAGTTCGACATCCAGCCGCAACTATTCGCTCGGCAAAGCGCTGGGCGAAGGGCAATCGGCCGATACGCTGATGGCTGACCGGCGCACCGTTGCGGAAGGCGCTTTCACCGCGCCCGTGCTGGTGGAGATTGCCAGCCGCCATGCCATCTCCATGCCGATCGTCGACGCGGTCCACAGCCTGCTGAACGGATCGCCCCCTGCGGGCGTGGTAGAACGCCTGCTTGCACGGCCCCTGCGCTCCGAACGCCATCCCGGCGCGCAGGACTGACGTTTCGTCATGGTCGAAACCCCGCAGCAGCAGGACGGCGACATGGCCGCGCTCGCCAAGGGCGGGCGGACCAATTTCATCGGCTTCCTGCTGCGGCTGGTGGCGCGCATCCCGTTCCTCTTCATCGCCGGACAGCTTTACGGCGCGCAGGCCCTGGGACGCTTCGCGTCGGCGCTGGTCGTGGTCGAACTCCTCGCGCTGGTCTGTTCGATGGGCGAGAAGCGCGGGCTGGCGCAGCGGCTCGCCAACAGCGACGAACCCGAATCGAACCTCGTGCTCGACGGGCTGCTGCTGGCCCTGCTGCTGTCGGTGATCGCAGGCACGTTCCTGTGGTTCGTGCCGGATCCGATGTTCCCCAACGGGATGAACGGCCCGCTCGACAAGCTGCTGGTCTTCGCCATTCCCGGGTTCGCCATGACGGAGGTCGCGCTGGCGGCGCAGGCCTACCGCTTCGACATCGCGACGACCGTGCGCGCCCGCTCGCTGGCCGAACCGTGGACGATCTCCATCGCGGCCGGGGTGCTGTATTTCGTCGCCCCAGCCTCGGGCCTCGCCCTCGCCTATCTCGCGTCCATCTACGCCGCCCTGATTGTGGCGCTGTGGCCGTTCCTCAAGACGTTCGGGAGACCGCAAGGCTGGCGCCCCCGGCCGGCAATATCGGTTCGATGACGCTGCGCGCCTTGCCGCTCGCCGGGGCCGACGCGGTGGAGTGGGGCTCGCGCCGGCTCGACATCTTCATTCTGGGCCTGTTCGCGGCCCCCTATGCGGTCGGCATCTACTACGTGGCGCAGCAGGTCGCGAGCCTGCCGCAGAAGATGAAAACCAGCTTCGAGCCGATCCTCGGCCCGGTGATCACCAAGAACCTGAAGAAGGGCGACAACGCGGCGATCGCCGACCAGCTTTCGCAAGTGGGGTTCTGGATCATCGCGGCGCAGGCGGGCATCGGCCTCGCACTCGGCCTGCCCGGCGAAGGGGTGATGGGCCTGGTCGGGAGCGAGTTCGTCGGCGGCACCGGAGCGCTCGGCTTCCTCCTCCTGGCGGAAGTGGTGGCTGCGACGGCCGTCGTTTCGGAAGCCGCGCTGGTCTACGTCGCTCGGATAAAGAACCTGTGGATCTCGCTCGCCACCATCGGTCTGCAGGCGGTGCTGACCGTGGGCGCGATGTTGGGGGTCGAGCGGATGGGGCTGGCTGGCGGGTACAAGGCCGCGGGGGCCGCGATCGCGCTGATGCTTTCCCTCGGCCTGGCAGCGCTGATCAAGGCGAAGCTCCTGGGCCATATCCTGGGCCAGCCCATCAGGACCTGGCGCTGGGTTCTGGTCTGGGCAGCCGTTCCCGCCACCGCGGTGGGGATAACGATGCAATATGTGGTCGAGTGGGCGCAGCTGTTGTTCGGCATCCCCCTGATCCTGTTCGTCTACGGCATCATCATCTGGACGCGCGGCTTCGGCCCGGAGGACCGCTTGCTGTTCCGGCGCAACCTCGCTTCCGACACCGAACCGCTGCCTCCGGAACCGGGGCCGGAGAGCACGCGCATGCGATAGCGCCGGTTCATCCCAGCCCACGCCTTGCACCGCGCCCGTGAACGGGTAGGACGGGATCATGCGCCACCCCTCTCTCGTCATCGCCGCCGGAGCGGTCGCCACGGCCGGGCTCGCCCTGCTGGCGGCCGGATTCACCGCGGCACCGCTCGCGCAGACGATCCAGGACCGGGCGCAGGTCATGCTGGATGAGAAAGGCATGAAAGAAGTGCGCCTGACCTTTGCGACCCGCGCGGGCAGCCCCAGCCGGCATGCCATACTGACCCCGGTGGGCAACCCCGGCGAGGGGCGGCGGGTGCGCATCGCGAAGGCGTTGGCGGCGGTACCCGGCGTCGGCGGCGTGTTCTGGACCGACGGGACGATGATCGCCGAAAGCGGAGAGGCCCCCGTCGCCCCGCTTCATTGCCAGGACGACGTCGAGGCGCTGCTGCAGGCGCGGACGATCCGGTTCGAGGAATCGAGTGCATCCATATCGCCCGAATCCGCCGAGCTGCTGGACGAGGTCGCGACTGCCCTGCGGCCCTGTGTCGGGGCGATAATCGCGATCACCGGCCATACCGACAGTTCCGGCCCGCCCGACGTCAATCGCGCGCTGTCGCTGGCCCGCGCCATCGCCGTGCGCGAAGCGCTGGTGGAGCGCGGGATACCGCGTCAGGGCCTGATGACCGAGGGGCTTGGCTCCCGCCAGCCCGTGCAGGGGCTCGAGCCGACGGACCCGGCCAATCGCCGGATCGAATTCGCGGTGGTCGCGAAAGTGCCGCTGCGGCCCACCCCCATCGACAGGCCGAGCGCGCGCTGACATGCCGATCTGGGCCGAGTTGATGGCAGCGATGCTCTTCACCTATATCGTGGGCTTGGCGCTCGGATGGGCGATATGGGCACGTCCCGGCCCGGACCGGGACTGACAAGGAGAATGGACGCGTGATGGAACTGGTGCAGGCCAACTGGCCATGGTTGCTGGCCGCTCTGCTGATCGGGCTGGCCGTGGCATGGCTGATCTTCGCGGGCAACCGCAAGACCCGGATCGCGCCGGACGACGATGGCACGGAGACCGAAGCCGGTGGGGCGAAGCGCAACCAGGCGCTGATCGATGCGCCTCCCGCGGCGTCTGCGGGGAATTCCCCAGCCAATCCGCCCATTCCCCCGGTCACGCCGATGGGCGTCGCGGGCGCGGGAACAGCGGTTGCCGCCGCGGTGGAGGCCGATCAGATTGCCCGCGAAGAAGAAGTGAACAGCGAAGAGCCTGCTGCGCCTCCGCCGCCAGCCGCTCCAGCCCCTGTTTCGACCCCGCCTTCGGCCCCGGTTACTGCACCTCCCCCAGCGCCTGCGCAGCAAGACGACCTCACCCGTATCAAGGGATTGGGGCCGAAGCTTTCCGCGCAGTTACACGAAATGGGCATCACCACCCTCTCCGAGATCGCGAACTGGAGCGACACCGACGTGGCCCGCATCGACGCGCAGCTCGGCCGGTTCGCGGGGCGGATCGAACGCGACGACTGGCGTGAGCAGGCGCGCCTGCTGGTTGAAGGCGACATGGCTACCTACGAGGATCGCTTCGGGAAGCTCTAGGCCACCGTCCGGAACGACTCCTCCTGTCTGCGCGTATCATTCTTCCGGGCGGCAGAAATGGAGCAAGTCATGGACCGAGCCTATGTCCTCGTGGCCGAAGACGAACACATCATCGGATGCGATCTGGTCGAAACCGTGAAGGAAGCGGGGTTCGAGGTCGACGGCCCGATGCACGACGTGTCGTCCGCCATGTTGTCGTACCAGAAGCGAAAGCCCGATGTCGCCATTCTCGATGTGCAGTTGGGCGATGGCCTGGTGTTCAACTTCGCGGAGCAGTTGATCGCGGAGAACGTGCCGGTCATCTTCCATTCGGGCGCGTTTACACATGATGAGATCGCGGAGCGTTTCCCCGGCGAATACACGATCGAGAAGCCCTGCCCGCCGGACCAGATGCTGGAGCGAGTGCAGCAGGCCCTGATCCACAAGTAGGCGAGCTGCTACCTCCAGTGGGGGGGTGCGGCACCCAACGGAAGCGGCACTTGCCCGTGACGCGCTGGAGTGCGAAGGCGACCTGCAGAACGCAGGAGAAAACATGGCCGGAATGGTGAAATTCGACTGGGACGATCCGTTCCGGATCGACGAACAGCTGACCGAAGAAGAGCGGATGATCCGCGATACCGCGCACGCCTTCGCGCAGAACGAGCTCCAACCGCGCGTCATCGATGCCTTCAGCCGCGAAGTGGACGCGCCCGAACTGTTCCCCATGATGGGGCAGGCCGGTCTGCTGGGCGCGACGGTGCCGGAGGAATATGGCGGCGCGGGTGCGAACTACGTTTCCTACGGCCTGATCGCGCGGGAAATCGAACGGGTCGATTCCGGCTACCGCTCCATGGCGAGCGTGCAGTCGAGCCTCGTGATGTATCCCATCCAGGCCTACGGCTCCGAAGAGCAGCGCAAGAAATACCTTCCGGGCCTCGCCAGCGGCGAACTGATCGGGTGCTTCGGCCTGACCGAGCCCGACGCGGGCTCCGACCCCGGCTCCATGCGCACCTATGCCAAAAAGGACGGGGACGGCTACTCGATCTCGGGCAGCAAGACTTGGATTTCCAACTCGCCCTTCGCCGACGTCTTCGTGATCTGGGCCAAGAGCGAGGCGCATGACGACAAGATTCGCGGCTTCGTTCTGGAAAAGGGGATGGAGGGCCTGTCCGCCCCGAAGATCGAGGGTAAGATCTCGCTGCGTGCCAGCACCACCGGCATGGTGATGATGGACGAGGTGAAGCTGCCCGCAGACGCCCTGCTGCCCGAGGTGGAAGGGCTGAAGGGGCCGTTCGGCTGCCTCAACCGCGCGCGCTACGGCATCTCGTGGGGATCGATGGGCGCGGCCGAGTTCTGCTTCCACGCCGCGCGGCAATACGGGCTCGACCGCCAGCAGTTCGGTCCGCTCGCGGGTAAGCAGCTCTATCAGCTCAAGCTTGCCGACATGATGACCGAGATCGCACTCGGTCTGCAGGCGTCGCTGCGGGTGGGTCGCCTGATGGACGAAGGCAAGTTCGCGCCGGAGATGATCTCGATCGTGAAGCGCAACAATGTCGGCAAGGCGCTCGATATCGCACGCAAAGCGCGCGACATGCATGGCGGCAACGGCATTTCCGAGGAATACCAGGTGATCCGCCACATGGTGAACCTGGAAACGGTCAACACCTACGAGGGCACGCACGATGTCCACGCGCTCATCCTGGGGCGCGCGATCACCGGCATTCCAGCGTTCTGACGAAACCTCTGCCCTCCGCCCCGGTTTACCGATACAGCTGCAGCCGGAGCGGCAGGGAGAGGCGCCCATGATACTCTACGGGTTCTATCGCAGCTCGACGAGCTATCGCCTGCGGTGCGCGCTGGCGCTGAAAGGCATCGACTACGAATACCGACCGGTGAACCTGCTCGAAGGCGAGCAGAAGGGGGAGGCCTTCTCCTCCCGCAATCCTTTCGCCGGCGTACCCATGCTGGTGGCCGACGGGCGCGACCGGGCGCAGTCCATGGCCCAGCTGGAGTGGCTGGACGAGGCCTATCGCGAGCGCCCGCTGCTGCCAGCCGCGATGGAGGACCGCTTCACCGCGCGCGAGCTCGCCTATGCCATCGCGACGGAGCTGCACGCTCCGCTGAACATGCCGGTGCTGAACTATCTGAAGGATCCGCTCGGCCACGATCAGGACGCGGTCGACACCTGGTATCGCCACTGGCTGGGCCGCACGCTGCGCCCGATCGAGCGCAGACTCGATCAGCTGGGCACGGGAGACTTCCTCTTCGACCGGCCCGGTTTCTTCGAGGTCGTGCTCGTGCCGCAAATCTACAACGCGCGGCGCTTCGCGTTCGATCTCAGCGAGATGCCCCGCATCCGCCGGATCGAACGCTCCTGCCTCGCCCTGCCCGAATTCCGGCGCGCCCATCCCGACGCGCAACCCGACAATCCAGAAAACAAGAAGGAAGAGATGCCATGAAGCTCGCAACGATCGACAACGGGACGCGCGACGGTCAGCTGGTCGTCGTCTCCCGCGATATCACCCGTTATTGCGCCGCGGACAACATCGCACCCACGCTGCAGGCGGCGCTCGACGACTGGGAGAATTGCGCGCCGAAACTGGAGGCACTCTATCGCGACGTGGAGCACGAGGCGGTGCCGTGCGAACGCTTCCACGAGAGGCAGGCTCTCTCCCCCCTCCCCCGCGCCTATCAATGGGCCGATGGCAGCGCCTATATCAACCACGTCGAGCTGGTGCGGAAGGCGCGCGATGCGGAGGTTCCGGAAAGCTTCTACCACGACCCGCTGATGTACCAGGGCGGCAGCGACGACTTCCTGCCCCCGCGCGCGAACATCCCGCTGGGCGACACCAGCTGGGGCTGCGACATGGAAGGCGAGATCGCCTGCATCACCGACGACGTGCCGATGGGCGTGTCGAAGGAAGACGCAAGTGCCCACATCAAGCTGCTGATGCTGGTCAACGACGTTTCCCTGCGCGGCCTGATCCCGGGTGAGCTGGCTAAGGGGTTCGGGTTCTTCCAGTCGAAACCCGCGACCGCCTTCTCCCCCGTCGCGGTCACGCCCGACGAATTGGGCGAAAGCTGGAGGGACGCGGTCATCCAGTTGCCGCTGAAGGTCGATTACAACGGCCAGCCCTTCGGCCGGGCGGAGGTCGGCCAGGATGCGACCTTCAGCCTCGCCGATCTCATCTCGCATGCGGCGAAGACGCGCAATCTGGGCGCGGGCGCGATCATCGGCTCGGGCACGATCTCGAACAAGGGGGCCGACGGTGGCCCGGGCAAGCCCGTGGCGGAAGGGGGCGCGGGCTATAGCTGCATCGCCGAGATCCGCATGATCGAGACCATTGCGGATGGCGAGGCGAACACCCGCTTCATGGAACCGGGCGACACCGTAAAGATCTGGATGGACGATGCGCAGGGTCACTCGATCTTCGGCGCGATCGAGCAGGAAGTGGTTTCCGCCTGACCCTGCCGAGCCGATGCAGCTGAGCCCGTTCGACACCGCCGACCACCCCGCAATCCGCGAGGGTGTCCGGCGGAAGGCGGCAGGGGCGGCGCCTGCCATACGCAGATGTACACAACGGGCACTAATCTGCGGTAAGAAGCGGACGAACAGAAGCGCTCCTTCCTTCCCGGCATGGCGGCGGACGCGTTCGATGAGGCCGCCAATGTCTGCATCCAGACCCACGGCGGGTTCGGCTCCGCCGAAGAATATGATATCGAACGCAAATTTCGCGAGACGCGCCTCTACCAGGTCGCGCCGATCTCGACCAATATGATACTGGCCTATCTTGCCGAGCATGTGCTCGGCCTTCCAAGGAGTTACTGATGCGCCGCGCAGCAATCGTCGCCCCCGTCCGCACGCCAGTTGGCACCTTTGGCGGTGCCCTGAAGGACGTTCCGGTCGAAACGCTCGGGAGCGTGGTCGCCAATGCCGCTATCGAGCGGGCGGGTATCGATCCGGCGGCGATCGGCGACGTGGTGTTCGCGCAATCCTACGCCAATAGCGAAACGCCGTGCGTGGGCCGCTGGGTAGCGCTGTCCGCCGGGCTGCCGATAGAGGTGCCGGGCATGCAGCTCGACCGGCGTTGCGGCAGCGGGCTGCAATCGATCGCCACTGCCGCGATGATGGTACAGACCGGCGTGTGCGACGCGATCCTCGCGGGCGGGGTCGAGAGCATGAGCCGGATCGAATACTACACCACCGACATGCGGTGGGGAAAACGCGCGGGGACGACGCAACTCTACGACCGTCTCGATCGCGGGCGCGAACGCTCGCAACCGGTCGAGCGGTTCGGCTATATCTCCGGCATGATCGAGACGGCGGAGAACCTCGCGCGCGACAACGACATCTCGCGAGAAGAGGCGGACGCCTTCGCCGTCGAGAGCCACCGCCGCGCGACAGAGGCGTGGGAAAACGGCAAATTCGCAGAGGAGATCGTTCCGGTCGAGGTGCCCCAGCGCAAGGGCGATCCCACCCTGTTCGACCGCGACGAAGGCATTCGGCCCGATAGTTCACCCGAAAAGCTCGCGAAGCTGCGGCCGCTGATGAAGGATGGCGTGGTTACCGCAGGTAACGCCTCGCAGCAGAACGACGCGGCGGCGGCGTGCCTGGTGGTGGCCGAGGACCGGCTCGCCGATCTCGGTATCACACCCGACGCCTTCCTGGTCGGCTGGAGCGCCGCGGGGTGCGACCCCTCGCGCATGGGCATCGGTCCGGTCCCCGCGACCGAGAAGGTGATGCGGCAGACCGGCCTTTCGCTCGCAGATATGGACCTGGTCGAGGTCAACGAGGCGTTCGCCGCGCAGGTGCTGTCCGTGCTCAAGGCATGGAACTGGGACGATCGGGCCCGGCTCAATGTCAACGGTTCGGGTATCTCGCTCGGCCATCCGATCGGGGCCACTGGCGTGCGGATCGCGGTGACCTTGCTGCACGAAATGAAGCGAAGAGGCAGCCGCTACGGTCTCGAAACGATGTGCATCGGCGGCGGCCAGGGCATGGCCGCGATCTTCGAACGCGCCTGACGAGAATGGCGGAGGGCGGTTACATTGCCACCCTCCGCCGCGCTTAAGGCACCGGCGTGAACAGCAGATCCTGATAATCGAAACTGAAATCAGCGATCGGCGAAGCCGGCTTGGCGGTGATCCGCTGCACCTTGCCATCGGCGTCGAGGGCGAAGGTCAGATAGGCCGGTTCGATCGCCGGATCGGTGAAGCGTACGATGAAGGTATCGTACTGATAGTGCTCCAGCGGCCCCTGCATATTCGGCGTCGTCTCGAAATCGACGCGCAGACCGTCTCCGTCGCTCTCCACCGTCATGTCTCCGTACCAGCGATCGCGGTACCTCCCCGCATAGCGCTCTAGAGGTAGAGAGGGGCCCACCTGCGCAGGTGTGGCCTGCGCGCTGGCAACCGCATCTTCCGCAGCGGCGATCCGATCGCGCTTGAAAGCGCCGAACGGCGTGGCCCAATCGCGTTTCGGCAATCCGAGATAATGGTCCAGCAATTCGTACATCAGCCCGTAGCGCGGTTCGATCTCCTCGCTGTTGAGCGTGATCGCGAAACCCACGTCCTTCTCCGGGATCATCACAACCACAGTGGTAAATCCGAACAACCCGCCAGCGTGCCAGATGATCTGGTGCCCTTGGTAATCCTGCACCTCCCAACCCAGAGCGTAGGCCGCATAGGTCGGTGTCGTCTCGGCAAGCACCCCCGGCCACGCACTGATCGGAATGGGGGTGACAGGCGTCCACATCTCCTTCGATGCGTCCTCGCTGAACAGCCGCCCGTCGCCGGGGACCTTTCCGTGCGCGAGCTGGATCTGCAACCACCGTGCCAGGTCGTTCGCGCTTGCGGCGATCAGACCGGCCGGCGCGGATGCCTGTCCCAGCCTGTCGGTCTCATCCAGCAGCGTGACCGGTCCGGTGCCGCGTACCGGCCCGCCAACGCGCCCGTGCGGCTTCGCCCGGTCGGGAGCGCTCAACTGGCGGCTTTTGTCGGCCGTCGCATTGGGCATGCCTGCGGGCTTGAACACATGATCGCGCATGTAATCTTCCCAGCGCTGTCCGCTGACGACCTCGATCAGCCTCCCGGCGACGATGTAGAGGATGTTGTCGTAGGCATAGCCACTGCGGAAGCTTGTCGCCGGTTCGATGTAGCGCAGCCGCTCCACGATTTCCTGCCGCGACAGGCTTCCGCGTGGAACGATGAGAAGGTCGCCCGCGCCCAGACCCAATCCGCTGCGGTGGACCAACAGGTCGCGGATCGTCATCTCGCGCGTGACCCAGGCATCGTACATCTGGAAGCCGGGCAGATGGTCTATCACCCTGTCGTCCCAGGAGATCTTCCCCGCGTCGACCAGCGTCGCCAGCGCCGCGCTGGTGAACGCCTTCCCCGTCGATGCGATCATGAATAGCGTATCGGCATCGACCTTGCGCGGCGCGTCGAGCGCGCGGACGCCGTAGCCCTTCGCCAGCACAACCTTGCCATCTTCCACGATAGCGACCGCCATCCCCGGCGTTTCCGACTGGTTCCGCAAGGTCTCGATTCGTGCGTCGATATCGGCGGGCGGCTCGGCAAGAGCGGGGCTACCTATGACGAGCGAGCAGAGCGTGAAGAACGCGAACAGATGTCTCATGTTGCCTCCGGGGCTGGAACGGGAGTGCGCTTCACCCGTCGCCAGGCGACGTATGCGAAGAGCGGCAGGACGTAGACGGCGATGATGACCCAGGCGAGCGCACGGTATCCGGACGCTACGAGGTCCACGAGGCCGACGCGGTCGGCCACCAGCATGCACGGAAACAGGATCGCGAAGGCCAGCGCTACGCGCATCGGAGGCGTCATCGCGACCTCGCGCGTCTTGTCGATCCGCTCGTTAACCGCGTGAACCGCACCGATTCCGCTCTCGAGCAAGGCGGCGAAGATCATCAGCTGAAATACGAGGTTGAAGGCAGGAAGTCCAAGGCGGCCCAGGATGTAGTCCGAGGGCAGCACCGCGTCGGCGATGTCGGGCAGGAAGGCCACCATGCTCACGAAGAACAGGAGCGCGGGCAGCATGGCCAGCGGACCTGCCACGAGCCCGGCGGTAATGGCATCGCGGCGGCTGCGGAAATGCCGGGTGACCGGCAGGATCATCACCGCGCCGATTATGTTGTAGCCTGCATAGGTCAGACCGCCCAGCGGCCATTCGCCGGCGGGTGGGGGAGCGGAGGCGAACGCGCGCTCGATCTCGCTCCCGACCCCGGTCAGAGAGAGGACCAGGAATATCGCATAGGTCGCGTAGAGCAGGACCGAGAGCGCCATGAAGGAGCGCTCCACCCCCGCATTGCCGAATGCGACGCACCCCATGATCGCGACCATGAGCGCAATGGTGCCCACCATCGTGGGAAGCCCGAGGGTCGCGTGCGCGATGGCACCCGCCGCGGCGCCGAACACGGCGAGGATGAGGACGACAAAGACCGCATAGGCGATCTCGAAAACGAACCACCCCCGCCCCAGCAGCGTTTCGAAGAAGTGGCGATAATCGCGTGCGCCGGTGCGGAAGGCGACGGCGAAGGTCGCAGCGGCGACGAGGGACCAGATCAGCATGGCGAAAGCCATCGCCGCCACGCCGCCCCATGGTCCGAACGGGAGGAAGAATTCCGCCAGTTCCCGCCCCGTCGCATAGCCGCCGCCGATCACCACCGCCTTGAACGCCAACCCCGGCAGGAGGAAGCGGCGGAAGCGATCGGCAGCAACGCTCACGAGGTGCAGGCGTCCAGGAGCCGTTCGAAGGCGGGGCCGCCGCGGATGGGGTCCGCCACCGGGAGCGAAAGGCGCTCCTCCGTTTCCTCGATCAGGCGGGCGGCCTCCCCGTCCGCCAATTCGTTGGTCGCGAGACTGACACCGGCACAGCGGATCGCGGGGTTCGTCAGCCGCCCGTTACGAACGGTAAGATCGATCACCTCTTCGATGGAAGGCAACATGTATCCGGGATGCCCCAGAATGCGCTCTCGGCCCGGCTTGTGACAGACCACGAAGAGATCGGGCTGGCTACCATGAAGAAGGGCAAGCGAGACCGAGGCATAGGAAGGGTGGAACAGCGAGCCCTGCCCCTCGATCACGTCGATGTGGTCGGGTGCCGCGTCCGGGCTGAGCAATTCCGCCGCGCCGCTGGCGAAATCCGACACCACCGAATCGATGGCAATCCCCTCGCCCGCGATCAGGATACCGGTCTGTCCGCTGGCCCGGAACGTTGCATCGAGCCCGCGCGCGGCAAGTCCGCGCGCGATCGAGAGCGCGGTGTATTTCTTGCCCAGGGCGCAATCAGTGCCGACCGTCAGCAGTCGGCGCCCCGTTCGCTTGCGTCCGCTGGCCACCGGTATGTCCGGTGGCGGAGTGCGAATGTCGAACAGCTCGCGACCATGGCGGCGCGCGGCCTCGCGGATCGGGGACAGGTCGGCCAGGCGGCTGTGCATACCGCCGATCAGGTCCAGTCCTGCCGCCATCGCCTCGATCAGTGGGGGCACCCACGCGTCCGGAATGAAGCCGCCCGGATTGGCAACACCGATCACCAGCGCCCGCGCGCCTTTGCCCACCGCCTGCTCAGGCGTGAGCCGGGGCAAACCGGCCGTTACGGTCGCTTCTGCCAGCGCGTATTCGCCGATGCAGCGGTCCCGCGCCCAGTCCCGCAATCCGAACGCGGTCTTCGCGAAGCCGGGTTCGGTCGTGTCGCCCAGGAAGATAAGATACGGGCCGGGCAGCGCCGGGGCCGAGGGCTCCATCTTCGATCGTTCGCGTAACAAGGCGGCTTCAGTCTTCGGCACTGAGCGACAGCCCTATGGTTCGTGGGCGGATGACCCCGGTGGTGATCGCTCCGTTAGGATTGAGCGGCAGGCCGTTGGCGGTCAACACGCCGGTCGACGTTCTACCATCGGCATCGGTGAGGTTGTGGACATAGGCCTCGATCCCGAACCGCCCGAAATCGATCCCGGCGCGCAGATCCAGTGTGACATAGGAGGGGATTTGCCGCTGCCGGCCGTTCGCCGCGCGATAGTCGGCATCGAAATCGCCTGCCTGCTTCGACAGGAAACGCAGCGATCCGCCAAGAAAGGCCTCGCTCTCTGCGCCGATCGCCCAGTCGTAATCGCCGTTCACCGAAACCGCGTATTTCGGCGTGAACGGCAGACGGTCACCCTTCAGGCCGCCCACGAGCGCCGGGGCGTCTTCGTCCAGCCGGGCGTCGGTATAGGCACCGTTGACCGACACCGCCAAACCATCGGTCGGCCGCATCGTCGCGGTGAACTCGAGGCCCTCACTGGTCGCGCTGGAGCCGTTGGTGTTTACGCCGAACCCGTTGATAACCGTCAGCAGCTGGATGTTCTTCCAGTCGATATGGAACAGGGCGAGGTCGAGTGCGAAGCTACGGTCAGCGGTCTCACCCTTGAAGCCGACCTCGTAGCTGAGCGTGGTGTCCGGATCGAAGCTGGAGGGCGTGCCTGCCGGTGCGTTCGGCGCGATCACGTTCGGGCCGCCGGGCCGGTACCCCTTGGCGACCCGGCCGTAGACGGTGGCGTGGTCGTTCAGGATGAGCTTGGGCGCGACCGAATAGGTGAACACGTCGTCGTCGGAACTCAGATCGGTGTTTACCGGGACGTTGCCCGCCAGAACGCCGCCCGCATCCTGCGCGGCGGTTTGCTTGTTGTGGCTGTACCGCCCGCCCAGATCGATCTCGAACATTCTGCCGAGACGGAGCGTGCCGTTCGCGAAGCCCGCATACTCCTGATACTTCGAAGACAGGTCGACTTGGCCGAGCACGAACGGGAACGTCAGCAGCGTCGTCGTTCCGGGGCTGTAGGCTGCGTAATCCTGCAGCAACGCACCCTTCTCGTCATTGTAATAGCCGCCGATCAGCCAGTCGAAGCTGTCACCCAAGCTGCCTGCGAGGCGCAGTTCCTGGGTGAACTTGCGGGTGTTGGTTCGCTGGTCGAGTACGAATTCGTTGGCGGGTGCGCCCAGCGCCGCCTGCACCAGCCCGCTTAGGTTGAAGGTGGCATCGTCGCGCAACCGCTGCCGCTGGGTCGAATAGCTGGTCGAACTGGTCAGCGTGGCGAACCCCAGATCGGCGTTGATGGTGCCGTTGTAGAGCCGGTAATTCACATCGGTGAACTCGGGGAAGAACTGCGACTGGCTCTGCTGGCCGTACAGGGTCTTCAGCGTGTCGGGATCGCTCTCGACGGTCGATGCCGCATCGGCGCGGATGTTCTGTAGGAACCCCGTCAGCCGGATATCCAGGCTTTCGCTCGGTCGGAACAGTAGCGAGGCGCGGCCGCCGTAGCTCAACGAGCTGTTGATATCGTCTTCGGTGTCGGATGCCAGAGTATAGCCGAGGCCATCGGTCGCTGTGGTGCCGATGGAATCGATCCAGCCGCCATTGTTATGGTAAAATCCGGATGCCCGCAGAGCGAGCGTCTGCCCCAGCGGCACATTGAGAAGGGCGTTGCCGTGATACGACATCTCGCCCCCACGGGTATCCTCGATCGCGCCGCGTGCCCGCGCCTCCCATTCGCCGATAACCGGTTCGTTGGTGACGTATTTGATGAGCCCGCCCAGGGTCGATGCGCCGTACAGCGTGCCCTGGGGGCCGCGCAGCACCTCCACCCGGGCGATATCGAACGTGTCGAAATCGCCCGCGAGCACCGCGCCGTTTGCCAGCGCGGTAGAGGAGCCGAAGGGCGTTTCGTCGACATAGACACCGACGGTTGAGGCGACGCCCCCCGTATTGAGGCCACGCAGGACGAGTCGGCCCGCCCCCGGCGTCGCCTGATCGACCTGCAGGCCGGGAACGTAATTCAGAAACTCCTGGAAATTGTCGGCCTGCGCCCGCTCCAGCTCCTCCCCGGACACCACGGAGATCGACTGCGGCACGTCGAGAAGCGTCTGTGCGCGCTTCTGCGCGGTGACGATGATCTCTTCACCCACCGCCACCGGGGCCCGGTCCGTGCCGGCAGTCTGGGCTTGCGCAGGATTGGCGCCCGCGATCGCGGCGACCGCCGCCGAGATGAGAAGAGATGTTTTGATGCGCCGCATGTTGCCCCCACAGTCGTGTCAATGACAGGATACCCGAGTAGGAGAACTATTGTCCTAATCGGAAAATTGTCAACCCGGTTGTGACACCTCATCCTCGATCCGCGTCTCTAGCGGGTCGATCAGCCGCAGCATTCCCGCCGCCAGCCCCGCCAGACCGGCCAGGAACGCGAAATAAAGGGCGTGGTTGGTGACGCTCCAGAGCGTGCCGACCACCCCTGCGCCCAGGCTTCCCGCAAAGATCGTCAGGTACCACGCGGCCACCGTGGTCGCTCCCAGCCCGGCCGGTGCCAGTCTGGCGAACAGCCCCAGGCCGGTTGGCAGGATATAGAGCTCCCCGAAGGTGAAGATCACGAAGAAGGCGACCAGCCAGAGCCAGTGCGTGGGGCCGCCCAACGCCTCCAGCAGCGCCAGCAGCAGATAGGCGGCCCCCACGATCAGCGCGCCGGTCGCCATCTTGCGCGCGGGATGTTCGCGCCGCCCCGCCTCCGTTCTCCGCCGCCACCAGCCAAGCAGCGGCGGGGTCATCAGCATTACCAGCAGCGGATTGAGCGACTGGAACCAGGTCATCGGGATTTCGGTCGCACCCACCGTGCGATCGACTCCCGTATCCGCCCACAAGGCCAGGGTGTTTCCGACCTGCTCGTAGGCGCCGCGAAAGACCACCACGGAAAGGGCGACGGCGGACAGGAGGATGACGATATCCTTGGGGAAGCGCCCGATACCCCCGCCCAGCTTCGCCGCGGGAACGGCGCTCCGCGAGCGGCTCTGCTCGGGGAGATATTTCTGGCCCCAGACATAGATCGCGAGGCCCAGGCCCATCCCGATCCCGGCCGCGCCGAAGCCCCAGTGCCAGCCATAGAGTTCGCCCAGCGTTCCGCAGATGAGCGGCGCCAGGAAACCGCCGATGTTCACGCCGACATAATATATGTTGTAGGCCCAGCCGACCCGCGGATCGCCCTTCTCGTAGAGATCGTCGATCTGGCTCGGCAGGCTGGGCAGGAACAGGCCATTGCCCAGCGCAATCGTCACCAGCGCGGGATAGAGCAGAATCTCGAAGGTCATCATGAAGTGCCCGAAGGCCATGATGGACCCGCCGATCAGGATCGCGCGCCGCTTCCCCAGATAGCGATCGGCGATGACCCCGCCGACGATCGGGGTGAAATACGCGGTCGCGGTATAGGCGCCATAGACCAGCGAGGCGTGCCCCTGCGCGAACATCAGCTGCTTGGTCATGTAATAGACCAGCAGCGCGCGCATGCCGTAGTAGGAAAACTGCTCCCACATATTGGTGAGGAACAGCACGGTCAGGCCGCGCGGCTGGCCGAACCAGGTCTGCTCCTCCGGTTTCGCGAAGCTCATGCGATCGCCGGGCTTCCCGCTCCCCACACACCGGCAGGGGCGTAGAGCATCCCGTCCGTGTAGGTGACGCCCGGCTCCCGATCCTCTGCAATCAGCAGCGGGCCGTCGAGATCGACCAGATCGGCAAGCTGGCCCAGCAGGAAGCCTGGCGCGGTGCCGAGACTAGTCGCGATCATGGTGCCGACCATCACGCCCAGCCCCAGCCGCCGGGCCTCCGCGGCCACCATCAGGCCCTCGGTCAGCCCGCCGCACTTATCCAGCTTGATATTGACGACGTCGAACCGCCCGACCGCCCGATCGAGATCTTCCAGGCTCAGCAGGCTTTCATCCCCGGCGATCGGAATGGGCGAGGAATACCCGTCCAGGTCCGCCTCGCGCCCACGCTGAAGCGGTTGCTCCAGCAGCGAGACATCCTGCGCCTGTAGTCCCTCGACAAGCCGGTCCAGTTCGCGCGCCTCGAAACCCTGATTGCCGTCCACGCCCAGCCACACGTCGGGGCGCGCTGCGCGGATCGCCGCCACGCGCGCGAGATCGAGATCGATTTCGCCGGTCAGCTTGATCTTGATCGCCTTCGCGCAGGCGAAGCGGGTGGCCTTGCCGGCCATCTTCGCCGGGCTGTCGGCGCTCACCGTCATCGTGGTGCGCACCGGCTTCGGCTCGTCCAGCCCGGCGAGTTGCCACACCGGCGTCCCGGTGCGAGCCGCCTCCAGCTCCCACAGCGCCGCGTCGAGCGCGTTGCGCGCGCCGCCCGGCGACAGGGCGGAGCGCAAGTCCGCGCGGGTGATCCCGCCCTCGACCTGGTCCCTCACCTCCTCGATCTGCTGGCGCATGTTCGCAAGGTCGTCGCCCAGATAATAGACCCCGGCGGCCTCTCCCCGACCGCGATGCGACCCGTCGTCCAGCGTCGCGACCAGCACCTCCGCGTGTTCGAACACATAGCCCGATATCGCGAAGGGTTCGGCAAGCCGGATCGCCTGCGTCTCGACCGTCAGGCGCATCAGTAGTTAGTCGACAGCACGAGGACGTGGAAGACGATCGCGACGTAGAGGATCACCACGGTCGCCAGCAGGAACAGCACGCTCCACAGCTTGGACGTCCACTTGCGGCCATCCGTCCAAGTCAGCCACGCGTTCCAGCCTGCGATCGGCACAGCGCCGACGAAGACGATGATCGCGACGATCTTCGCAAGCCACAGCAGCGGGTCGGACGCCCCGCTCAGCAGTTCGAGCTGGGTGAACATCGCCAGGACCAGCGCCGTCCATCCGCCGATCGTCAACAATTCCGCCCACGCCATGATCCCGGCGGCGCGATAGGCGCGCCTTGCCTTACCTTCCACCCGCAGTTCGGACCGATAGCGTCGACGGATGAACCAGGTGGCAGGCCAATAGAGCGCGGTCAGGAGAAGGATCGCCAAGCTGGCATAGACCAGCGGCAGGATCCAGGTCTTGGAGCGATAGCCCTCGACCGGGTCGAACACCATGAAGGGGGAGACCATGTCGAAGCTCCAGCGCACGACCTTCCCGTCGACGACCTTCGCGGCGAGCCGATCATGCCCGGTGCGATCGCGCCACACGAACGGCGCGATCTCGTCCCACTTGCGCGGCGCGCCGCCCGGTTCCACCAGCGAGGGGACGAGCAATCCGCCATCCGCGTCCAGCGTGACGTCGGTCTGGCCGAAGAGGTTGAGGATATCGATGAAGTTCGATTGGCCCCGGCGGCTGTTCATCCAGACCCCCGTCATCATCCGGGCATGCTGCTTCGCCGTTTCCGGATCGACCCGTCCATCGGTACCGGAGGCCGGAAAGTAGCGGTCGGCGAAATCCTGGAACAGCTGCGCCCGAACCTCCTGCACGACCCCCTCCTTGCCGGTGGAATTGAACGAGACGTACAGGCCCACACCCTCGTCCATGAAAAGATGCAGGGAGGTGTGGAAGTTCTGCGTATCGCCGAGATGCGCGATGACGTCGCGCCCGTTGATGTTGGTTTCGAAGAAGCCCAGCTCCATACGGTTCAGCGGCGGGATGAGTGACGCCGGATCGACCTTGTCGAGAGGGCTGTCATGCATCATCGCCGCGGTCTTCGCGTCGAGGATCGGGCCGCCGCCCTGCAGGTGGGCGATCATGAACTTGGCCATGTCCAGCCCGGACGCGGACAGCGATCCGGCCGGGGCGGGAACGACGATCTCGAACCCTTCCTTCTCGCCCGAGGCGAGCGGATAGCCGGTCGCCATCAGCGGTTCGAGACGCTCGGGCAGCGGCTGGCGGAACGTCGCGGTGTTCATGCCGAGCGGACGGAAGATCCGCTGTTCGACATAATCATCAAACGGGATGCCGGACGTGCGCTGCACGATATATCCCGCCAGCGTGGTGCCCCAGTTCGAATAGGCCGGCGTCGTACCGGCGGCGAAGATGCGCTCGGGCACCCAACGCTTGAGATAGGTGCCAATGGGCTGCGCAGCCTTGGGATCGAAGCTGATGAGATCCTTCACCGCCTCTTCGAACCCGGCCGTATGCGTCATGAGCTGCCGCATGGTCACCGGCTTCCCCTCGCGCGGCGGAATCTCGAAATCGAGATAGCGATTGACGTCGGCGTCGAGATCGATCTTCCCGGCCTGAACCTGCTGCATGACGGCGGTCCAGGTGACGAGCTTCGAGACCGAGCCGGGGCGGAACAGGGTGCGCGCGGGATCGACCGGCGTCCCCTTGCCGACATCCGCATAGCCATAGCCCTTTGCCGCGACGATTTGGCCATCGCGCACGACGGTAACGACGGCGCCCGCCACGTCGCCGGAGCGAAGCGCATAGGGCATATACCCGTCGAGCCATGCGTTGATGTCGTCCTGGGTGAGCGTCTCGCCAGTGCCGCCCGATGATGGGGATGCTTGCGCGACCGCCGGTTCGGGGGTCAGCGGACCTTGCATGGTCGAGGTTTCATCGAGCGTCTGCGCGGTGGAGATAGCCCCCGCCGCGATCAATGCACCGATCAGCGCCAGACCGATAAACAGCTTGAAAAATCGCATTCCCGTTGCCCCCGCCACCAGCTTTCTCTATGAATGAATAACATTCCGATTAGGACAATGTTTATCCTGATTGGAAAATTCGTCAATGGCTGTGTGAGGGATCGGCATGTCGCAGGAACCGCCCACTCTGGGCTCTCTGCTTCGCAATCTGCGCAAGAGGGAAGGCTGGACCCTCAAGGAAATGAGCGCGAAGAGCGGCATCCCCGTCTCCACGCTGTCCAAGATCGAGCATGACCGGCTTACGCTGACCTACGACAAGCTCCAGTCGCTGGGGCAAAGGCTGGGCCTGCGCATGTCGGACCTTTTTTCCGAACAGGACGAGACCGCGTCACAGGCTGTTACCGCCCGGCGCAGCCTGGGCGATATCGGGCGCTCGGTCCGCGTCGAGACGCCCAATTACGATTATTACTATCTTTGCACGGAGCTTCGCCGGAAACGGATGATACCCGTCATCACGAAGATTCGCGCCCGCTCCGCCGAACAGTTCGGCGATCTCGTGCGCCATTCGGGCGAGGAATTCATCTATGTGCTGAGCGGCAAGGTGGTCGTGCAGACCGAATTCTACGATCCGGTGACGCTGGAGGCGGGGCAGTCGCTCTATATCGATTCCAGCATGGGCCACGCATATCTGGCGGCGGAAGATTGCGAGGAAGCGGAAGTCCTGGGTATCATGTCGAGTGCCGACGAAGCGCTGATGGAATCGATGCTCAACCTGCACGAGGAACAAAGGCAGGCGACCACCCCGGCCAACGAGGACACGCCGTCCGACGAACACACCCGCACCGCCAGAGGAGCGCGATGAAGATGACACGCCTTGTTCTTACAGTCCTTGCAGCCGGGCTTGCCGTCGCCGCCCCGGCTTCCGCGCAGGATTACGATGCGCGGGTGGACCGCGTGCTGGCCGAAACCCCGCTGATCGATGGGCATAACGACCTGCCGGAAATGCTGCGAGAGAACGCCCCGGACAAGCGCTGGACCATGGACCTGCAAGATATCTCGGCGGACCCGGCGCAGTACAATACCGACATCCGGCGGCTGAGAGAAGGCAAGGTCGGGGGCCAGTTCTGGTCCGTCTGGGTGTCCCCCACCCTGCCCGGCGACGAGCAGGTGATCGAGACGCTGGAGCAGATCGACCTCGTGAAATCGATCGTCGCGCGGTATCCCGAAACCTTCGCGCTCGCCCGCACTGCCGCCGACGTGCGGCGCGCGCACAAGGCCGGCAGGATCGCCTCGATGATCGGCGTGGAGGGCGGCGGCCAGATCGACGGCAATCTCTCCATCCTGCGGACCTATGCCGCATTGGGCGCAGGCTATCTGACCCTCACCCATTCCATCACCATCGATTGGGCGGATTCGGCCACCGACAACCCGCAGCATGACGGGCTGACCCCGTTCGGGGAGGATGTCGTGCGCGAGCTGAACCGGCTGGGAATGCTCGTCGACCTGAGCCATGTCAGCGAAGCGACCATGCGCGACGCTCTGCGGGTCACCAAGGCACCGATCATTTTCTCCCATTCGAACGCCCGCGCCCTGAACGATCATCCGCGCAATGTGTCCGACGAGGTGCTTAAGCTCGTTCGCGAGAACGGCGGCGTGGTCATGGTCAATTATGCCGACCCCTATGTCTCCGATGCCTTTCGCCGCTGGTCGGCGGATCGGGGCGCCGAAAGAACGCGGCTGAACGCACCGCCCTACGGGGGATTGGCGATCGGTCAGCCGGAGAAAGCCGCCGCACTTTTCGAAGAGTGGCTCGCGGCCCATCCCGCGCCCAAGGTCACGCTGAGCGAAGTGGCCGATCACATCGAGCACATCGCGAAGGTCGCAGGCGTGGATCACGTCGGAATCGGATCGGATTTCGACGGCGTCGGCAACCAGTTGCCCGAAGGGCTGGAGGACGTTTCAACCTATCCGGCGCTGCTCAAGGAACTGATGCGCCGGGGGTGGAGCGATGGCGATATCGCGAAACTGGCCGGAGAAAACGTCCTGCGGGTGATGGAAGCGGTCGAAGCGGTCGCCGCGCAGGAGAGGGCGGAAAACCGGAGCTGACGGCGCGCACCGGTCGCTTCGTGCTGACGATGCCCGCGCCTCCGCCAATAGGTGGGTGCGGATACCGGCCCTGAAGGCTAGAATGCGAAGGGTTCAACCTTTCGCTTCTCGCCCGCCTTTAGCGCCTCCAGCACGATCCCGAGCGGCGCGCTGTCGACATCGCTCGCACCGGCCCGGATCAGGTCGGCGAACCGGCTGTAGAGGCGCGGATATTCGTCCGTGCCGCCCGCGGACGGAACGGCCTCACCGCCGATCGTCAAGCGGGCTCCTCCATCCGCGAGGACCATGGAGCCGTCATCGGTCTCGATCCGGATTTCCCACGTCTGCGTTCCCGACTCCCGAAAATCGAGATCGGCGTGCGCGTCCGCGCCACCGGCCAGTTGCATCTGCACCGACGCGGCAATCGGCGAGGCGTAGTTCTCGGGAATATCCAGCCTGCAATCCGTGACCTCAACCGGGCCCGGAAGGATTTCGGTCAGGATCGACAGGGCATTGATGCCGGGATCGAACACGCCGAAGCCGCCCTCTTGCAGGATCCAGTGCTGGCCGGGATGCCATTGGCGGATATCCTCGCGCCAGACGATATCGACATGACGCACGGATCGTCCTTCCAGCCATGTTTTCGCGGGAGCGACCATTGCCGCTTCGCGCGAGTGCCATGCGGTGAAGAGCGTGCAACCGGCCCGGTCCGCATCCGCCGTCAGGTCCGCGACCTCGGCCAGGCTGAGGCCGGGTGGCTTCTCCAGCATGACGTGCAGTCCGCCAGCGAGTGCGGTTTTCGCCACTGCGAAGCGGACTGCAGGGGGCGTGCAGATAGCGGCAGCACCCTGAAACCCGCTGTCCACGAGCGCTTCCACGCTTTCGAACGACGGTGTTCCGTCGGCCTTCTGGTCCGGATCGACAGTGGCCGCGAGGGTGAAGAAGTCGCTCTCGGCAACCGCGGGCAGATGCTGGTCCCCGGCTATCTTACCCAAACCGATTGCAGCGAAATCCATCATTCAGACACTCTCGTTCGTTTTATATGATTTATAGGTTCCTTAGCAGGAAGAACGCCGTTATCAATCATCGGCGCACACCGCGTGATGGAACTGTTTGGGGGATAAGGCGACGTGACGGGCCAGAATGAGATGCGAGCAGCACGCAAGAGACTTCGCTCGCGAAGCTGGTTCGACAATCCCGACCATCCCGATATGACCGCGCTCTATCTGGAGCGCTATCTGAATTACGGGCTGAGCATCGAGGAGCTGCAATCGGACCGTCCGATCATCGGGATCGCGCAGACGGGTAGCGACCTCGTGCCCTGCAACCGCCACCATCTGGTGCTGGCCGCGCGGGTGAAGGACGGCATTCGAGAAGCGGGCGGCATTCCGCTGGAATTCCCGGTGCATCCGATCCAGGAAACCGGCAAGCGCCCCACCGCGGGGCTCGACCGCAACCTCGCCTATCTGAGCCTGGTCGAGACCATCTACGGCTATCCAATCGACGGCGTTGTCCTGACGATCGGGTGCGACAAGACCACCCCGGCGTGCCTGATGGCGGCTGCGACGGTCAACGTGCCCGCGATCGCCCTGTCGGTCGGCCCGATGCTGAACGGATGGCACGAGGGGCGGCGCGTCGGCTCCGGAACCATCATCTGGAAAGCCCGCGAGATGCTGGCGAAGGGCGAGATCGATTACGAGGGATTCATCAAGCTGGTCGCTTCGTCATCGCCCTCGACGGGCTATTGCAACACCATGGGCACCGCCACGACGATGAATTCGCTGACCGAGGCCCTGGGCATGTCCCTGCCGGGCTCGGCCGCGATCCCTGCACCCCATCGCGACAGACAGCAATGCGCGTGGGAGACCGGTCGCCAGATCGTGGAGATGGTTGCCGCGGATCGCAAGCCCAGTGACATCATGACGCGGGATGCCTTCCTGAACGCAATCAGGGTGAATTCCGCGATCGGCGGGTCGACCAACGCGCCGATCCACCTCAACGCGGTCGCGCGGCATCTCGGCGTGGAGCTGACGATCGCCGATTGGGAGGAGCACGGGGCGAAGGTCCCCCTGCTCGTCAATCTCCAGCCCGCCGGGGAATATCTCGGCGAGGATTTCCATCGGGCCGGCGGGGTGCCCGCCGTCATGGGCGAATTGCTGCGCAACGGCGAGCTGGACGGATCGGTCATGACCGCCACCGGAAAGACGGTCTCGGAAAATATCGGCACCGCCCGCTCGCTCGACGAGCAGGTCATCCGTCCTTACGGCCAGCCGCTGGCGGAGCACGCGGGGCTGACGGTCCTGTCGGGCAACCTGTTCGACAATGCCGTGATGAAGACTTCGGTCGTCTCGGCCCAATTCCGGTCGCGTTACCTTTCGAACCCGGAATCGCCGAACCGGTTCGAAGGGCGCGCGATCGTGTTCGATGGGCCGGAGGATTATCACCAGCGGATCGACGATCCCGAGCTGGGGGTCGATCAGGATTGCATCCTGATCATGCGCGGTGCCGGGCCGGTGGGCTATCCCGGGGGGGCTGAGGTCGTGAACATGCGTCCGCCCGCCGCCTTGATCCAGGCCGGTATCGATACGCTTCCATGCATCGGCGACGGTCGCCAATCGGGCACCAGCGGATCTCCGTCGGTCCTCAATGCCTCGCCTGAAGCCGCCGTCGGCGGCGGGCTGGCATTGGTGCGAACGGGCGACACGATCCGGATCGACCTGACCGCGCGCAAGGTCGACGTGCTACTGGATGACGAGGAACTCGACCGGCGCCGCCAGGAAATCAGCGACGATAACACAGGTTTGGCACCGGAATCACAGACCCCATGGCAGGAAATACAGCGCAATCTGGTCGGGCAATTCGGCGAAGGCGCGGTGCTGGAATGTGCCGTCGCCTATCAGCGGATCGCCCAGACCAAGGGTCTACCGCGCGACAGTCACTAGGGAAGCGAGGCGGCACGCCCGCCCTGCCCGTCGCCGCTATCCTGCCCGATTAGGTCGAGCACTTCACCGATCAGGTGTCGCATCGCGCGCCGCGCGCCGTCCTCATCCCTCTTGGCGATGGCATCGAGGACGGCACCGTGGTCCTCGATGCTGGCGGTGTGGCCCTTGATCTTGTTGGTGAACCGGATCGAAGTCTGCAACGCCGTCGAAACCACATCACGAAACTGGCGGTAGAACGGGTTCTCTGAAGCTTCCAGAATCGCCACGTGGAAGGCGATATCGGCGGAGAGCGTATCGTCCTCGCCCTTCTCGGCCTCGCGCATCCGGTCCAGCCCATCCGAAATGAGTTTCAGATCGTGTTCCTGGTGAAAACGAGCCGCCAAGGCGGCCGCTTCGGGTTCGATCGCGACCCGCAGCTGGTTGAAGTGGCGCAAGAGGACGACCGAGGCTCTTCGTTCCAGCAGCCATCGAAGGACATCGGGGTCGAAAAGATTCCAGTTCTCCGCCGGCTCGACGACCGTGCCCTGGCGCGGGCGTGCGCTGAGCAATCCCTTGGCCGTCAGCATCTTCACCGCCTCGCGCGTGACGGAGCGACTGACCCCGTGATGCTGCGTCAATTCCGCTTCGGTAGGGAACGGCGCATCGTTGTATTCGCCCACGATGATAGCTCGCCCGAGATGTTCGAGCATTCCCTGAGTCAGATTCCGGCCAAGCCGGGAGCGGACGCTCCCGTCGTCTTCTACTGCCCTCACCAAGGCTGCTCCTTCCCACCAAAATCGGTTATCTGCCATCATAGCTTAAAGTGATGATCGCGATAGACAAACCATCCACGGCTGGACAAAGTCTATAAATAATATAATTCGGCCCGAGCGTGAAATGGGCCACCGCGGGTGGCCCGCGGGGCGGAGGGTGCGATCCTATGGGTCTGGCGACATTCGATATCGTCGTGGTGGCGATCTATGCGGTGGGAATATTCGGTCTCGCGCAATGGGTCAGCCGCGACCGTGCGGGGCATGAAAAGAACAGCTCGGATTATTTCCTGGCTTCGAAGTCGCTGCCCTGGTGGGCGATCGGCGCGTCTCTCATCGCCGCCAATATCTCGGCCGAACAGATCGTCGGCATGTCGGGTTCGGGCTATCGCCTCGGCCTCGCCATAGCATCCTATGAATGGATGGCGGCGCTGACGCTGCTGATCGTCGGCAAGTTCTTCCTGCCGATCTTCCTCAAGAACAGCATCTACACCATGCCCCAGTTTCTGGAGCAGCGGTATGGCCCGAATATCCGCACCATCATGGCGATCTTCTGGCTCGGCCTGTACATCTTCGTGAACCTTACCTCGATCCTGTGGCTGGGATCGATCGTGGTCAACCAGGTCGCCGGCGTCGACCAGATGGTTGCCCTGTTCGGCTTGGGCGGGTTCGCCCTGCTGTACCAGCTTTACGGTGGGCTGAAGGCGGTCGCCCTGACGGATATCGTGCAGGTCACGCTGCTGGTATTCGGCGGCCTCATCATCTCGGGCCTGACGCTGAACGAAGTGGGCGGCGGGCAAGGCGTCTGGGTCGGCTTCACCACGTTGCTCGACCAGGCTCCGGACAAGTTCAACATGATCCTAGAGCCGGGCGATATCGGCTATCAGGAACTGCCAGGGATCGCCGTGCTGGTCGGCGGCATGTGGATCGCCAACCTCAGCTATTGGGGCTTCAACCAGTATATCATCCAGCGGGCACTGGCCGCGAAGAACCTGAAGGAAGCGCAGAAGGGCGTGGTCTTCGCCGCCATCCTGAAGCTGCTGATGCCGCTGGTGGTCGTCATGCCCGGCCTCGCCGCCGTCATTCTGGCACCCGGCCTGGACCCGGCCGATCAAGCTTATCCCACGATGATGCGCTATCTGCCGACCGGCCTGCTGGGACTGGTGTTCGCCGCATTGATGGCGGCGGTGGTCGCCTCTACCGCGTCGAAGATCAATTCGATCGCGACCATCTTCACCCTGGACCTCTATGCCAAGCGTCGCGGGTACAGAAGCGAAGCGGAGGACGAGACCCGGCGCGCGGGCCATGAAAAGCATCTCGTTTTGATCGGCCGGATCAGCGCGAGCGTAGCCACGCTGCTGGCGCTGTTCGCGGCACGCCCGCTCCTCGGCAGCCTCGATCAGGCATTCCAGTTCATCCAGGAATTCTCCGGCTTCATCACGCCAGGCATCACGGTCATCTTCCTGCTCGGCCTGTTCTGGAAGAGGGCGAGCGAAGCGGGTGCCATCACCGCCGCAGCCGTGTCGATCCTGGGCAGCGTCGTGTTCTGGTTCCCCAGCGATTGGGGCGGGATCGCGGCGCTGAACGCGGTGCCCTTCATGAACCGCATGATGTGGGTGTTCTTCCTCTCGCTGGGACTTGCGATACTGGTCTCGTTCCTGAAACCCGGCGCGGCCGGCAGCGACCGGATCGAGACGGCGGATATCAGCTATGCGACCAGCAAGTCCTTCAATATCGCCGGGTTCGCGGTGATCGGGATCCTCATCGCACTCTATGCCGCAATGTGGTGAGCGTGGAGTGGTGAGCGTGGGAACCTTTCTTGCAGTCGACTGGGGGACGACCAACCGTCGCGTCTATCTCATCGAGGGCGACCGGGTCGTCACGACCGAGAGGGACGATCGCGGAGTAGCCGCCAAACCCGATTTTGCGGGCGAGATCGACGGGATACGGGATCGCTTCGGGCCCCATAGGATCGTCATGGCCGGGATGGTCGGGTCGTCGATCGGCTGGCACGAGGCACCTTATGTGCCCGCCCCGGCGGACCTGTCCACACTGGCCGCCGCTTGCGTGCAGCCGGATCGGGACGTGTACATCGTGCCGGGCGTATCCCGGATGGACGATACCCGCGCGGACGTCATGCGGGGGGAGGAAGTTCAGCTGCTCGGGGCCGTGGACGCCGGTCTCGTTCCGCCCGATGCGCTTCTGATCCAGCCGGGTACCCATTGCAAATGGGTGGAAACGAAGGGCGGAAGTATCGCCCGCTTCACCACCGCCATGACAGGCGAACTATTCGCCATTCTCAGCCGCGACAGCATCCTCGCATCGCAGCTTGCCGGTTCGGTCGCCCAGGGCGAAGCCTTCCTCGCAGGTGTGGACAAGGGGCTCGAACGCGACCTGTCCGCCGCGCTGTTCGGTATCCGGGCCGCCGGGTTGCTGGGCTCGCTCGCGCAGGATGACGCACCGTCCTTTGCCAGCGGCTTGCTTATAGGAGCGGAGGTCGCCGCACGCTTTACCGAATACGGTCACGATCTCGTCCATATCCTGGCCGATGAGCGGCTAGGGGTTCTCTATGCCAAGGCGATCGAACGAGCAGGTCGCAAGTCAACCGTGATCGATAGCCAAGCGGCATTCGTGCGCGGTATCGTCAAAATAGAAGGCCTATTGCCATGAGTTTCGTCCCCGAGTTCGACAGTGCCTTTTCCGCCTGCCCGCTGGTCGCAATCCTGCGCGGCGTGACGCCCGTCGAAGTGGAAGACATCGGCGAAGCGTTGGTGGAGGCGGGCTTTCGCCTGATCGAAGTGCCGCTCAACTCGCCCCAGCCGCTCGACGGTATCGCTCGACTCGCCGCTCGGCTGAAGGGCCGCGCCATGGTCGGCGCAGGCACAGTCCTAAGCGTCGAACAGGTTGCGCAGGTGGCTGACGCTGGCGGTCAGATCGTCGTCTCGCCCAACACCAACGCGGGCGTGATTGAGGCGACGGCAACTGCGGGCCTTGCGTCTCTACCTGGCTTCGCGACGCCGAGCGAGGCGTTCGCCGCTATCGACGCCGGAGCCACCGCGCTAAAGCTCTTTCCTGCCGAAGCCTCGAGCCCGGCAGCGTTGAAAGCGACACGCGCGGTGCTCCCGAAGGAACTCGCCGTTCTCCCCGTGGGCGGGATCGAGGTCGACTCCATGGAACCATGGGTGAAGGCCGGCGCGTCGGGTTTCGGCCTGGGCTCCTCGCTTTACAAGCCGGGCCGGACCCCGGCCGATGTGGGTGAAAGAGCACGGGCATTCGTCGAAGCGTGGCGCGAACTTTCCGCCGCTCAGTCGCAGTAGAACCGCCAGATCATACGGTTGCGATAGATCTCGCCGGGTTCGAGCACACCGGAACCGAAGGCGGGCTGGTTCGGCGTGTCGGGAAACAGCTGCGGCTCTAGCGCGAGGCCGTCATGCGGGCGATAGACCCGCCCGCACTTGCCCGCGCGCTCGCCGGACAGGAAATTGCCGCCGTAGAACTGGAGGCCGGGCTGGTCGGACCATAGATCGACGGCGCGCCGCGAAGCTGGGTCGCGAAGCGTGGCCACCAGACGCGGTTCCGCCGTTCGACCGCCAATGAGCGTCCAACAGTGATCGTAGCCCCCTGCCACCTGCAGCTGCGGGTCGTCGTTGCCCGCATGCGTCAACGGCTGGCGAGGCTGGCCAAAATCGAACGGGGTTCCCGCAACGTCGCGAAATTCGCCGGTAGGAATGCCCCCGGGCCGGATCGGCAAGAATGCGTCGGAATCGATAGTCAGCTCCTGCCCTCGCGCATCGCGGTCGCTCGCTTCGCCCGCGAGGTTCCAGTAGCTGTGATGCGTAAGGTTCAGTATCGTCGAACGATCGCTGACCGCCTCGTATTCCACCGTAAGGCCGTCTTCGCGATCGAGCGTGAAGACTGCCCTCACCCGCACATCGCCGGGAAAACCCTCCTCGCCATCCGGGCTGAAAAGCGACAGCACCGCCGTCGCGCTCTCGCCGCCGCTATGGCTCTCGACGGTCCATAGCCTGGAATCGAAACCCTGCGTCCCGCCGTGCAGCGAATTGGGTCCGTCATTGCTGGTGAGAACGAACTCTTCTCCCCCGAGCGAGAATTTCGCCCCGGCGATGCGATTGGCCCACCGACCGACAGTCGCGCCGAGATAGGCGGGATCCGACAGATAGCCGGCGAGATCGGGATAGCCGAGCACCACGTCCGCCACGCCGCCGGCCGCATCGGGAACCAGCATGCTCTGCAGCCGCGCGCCATAGGTGATCACCCTCGCAACGAAACCGCGCGCGTTTTCCAGCCGGAGCGCATGAACCTCCCGTCCGTCCGGCAGATGGCCGAACGGCTCGATACGCGTTTCGCAAACGACGCCGTCTCTTTGCATATGCTTCCAATCCTCCGGTTTGCGGCCTGTTTCCCGCTATCGCACCCTTTCCCCTGGCCTAGACGCGATTGCGAGGAGGCGCTGCTTCGAATCTTCGTTTTGCATCTTTTTATTGCCTCTGGTTGTGCCGGTGCCCTATCCCGAAATGGCGGGACAAAGCACGCGAACGCGTGAATATTCTTGCCCGCCCGACGAGCACGGCAAGCCCGGTCGAGGCTAGCGATCACAAGCGAGAATTCGCTAGGGGGAGGCGTCCGGATACGATGGCAGGACCTGCAATCCAATCGCAGCCCGCCCCCCTGCGCGTGGTCATCCTGGGCGGCGGAACGGCAGGGTGGATGACCGCCGCCGCGCTCCAAACCATGGTCGGTGCGACGACTGATATTCATCTGATCGAATCCGAAGATATCGGCATCGTCGGTGTGGGCGAGGCGACCCTGCCGCATCTGCGCGCATTCATCGCGCGCCTCGGGATAGACGAGCGCGAATTCATGGCCGCCACGCAGGCGACCTACAAGCTGGGGATCGAGTTTTCGGGCTTCGGGCGCGAGGGAGAGCGGTACATCCATCCCTTCGGCACCTATGGGCGCAGCCTGGCCGGGGTCGGTTTTCATCATTTCTGGCTGCGCGCCCGGGCCGAGGGCGAGGCCTCGCGGATAGACGAATATTCCTTCGCGGTCATGGCGGCGGAGGCGCGCCGGTTCGCCCGGCCTGCGCAGGACGGCGATCCGATCGAGAGCTTCGGCTACGCCTATCAGTTCGATGCGACCCTGTTCGGCCCCTATCTTCGCGACCGGGCCACCGCGCGGGGCGTGCGACGGACCGAAGGGCGCGTCGTGTCGGTCGAGCGCGACGAAGGCGGCGACGTGTCCGCGCTCCTGCTCGAAAGCGGCGCACTGGTGGAAGGCGACCTGTTCATCGATTGCTCCGGCTTCCGTGCACTGCTGATCGGGGAGGAAGAGTGGGAGGACTGGTCGCATTGGCTGCCATGCGACCGCGCCGTCGCCGCCCCTTGCCTGCCCGCGAGCGACGACATCGAACCCTACACGCGGGCGATCGCCATGCCCGCAGGCTGGCGCTGGCGGATCCCGCTGCGCCACCGCGTCGGCAATGGCTACGTCTATTCGAGCAAGCATTGTTCCGACGACGAGGCGCGGCAGGGCCTGCTGGGCGCACTCGAAAGCGAAGCCCTCGCTGAACCGCGCGTGCTGCGGTTCAGCGCTGGCAGGAGGCGGCGCAGCTGGGTCGGCAATGTCGTATCGATCGGGCTCGCCTCCGGATTTCTGGAGCCGCTGGAATCCACCAGCATCTACCTGATTCAGACAGCCATTACCGGCCTGCTGGAGCACTTTCCCAATGGCACGATCGAGCCGGAAGAGCGCGCCGCATTCAATCGCGAAGTCGATTACGAATACGACCGCATCCGCGACTTCCTGATCCTGCATTATCACGCGACCGAGCGCAGCGATTCCGACTTCTGGAACCATGTGCGCACCATGGACATCCCCGAAACGCTGGCGGAGAAGATGGAGCTGTGGCGCACTTGCGCGCTGGTGCCGCAGTATCGCCGGGGGCTGTTCCTGGAGCCGAGCTGGATTTCGGTGATGATCGGTCAGGGGATCATGCCGCACGGCTGGGACCCGCGCACCGAGTTCCCGTCCCTCACCGGTCTTCGGCAGGCGATGTCGGGGCTATCCCACCGTATCGCCGAGGGAGTCGAGGCGCTTCCGACGCACGCCGCCGTGCTGGCGGGAGAGGTCGCGGCGTGACTCTGACGAACGTTCGCAAGCCGATAGCCAGCGCCGTGATCGTCGGAGGCGGTGCCGTCGCTTTGTGTGCGGCCCTGGCGCTGAAACGCGCTCTGCCAAAGGCGGAAATCCAGCTCGTCGAGCGCGGCAACGCCGAGACTGGCATCGCCGACAGCGTCCTACTCGTTCATCCACCGGCGATGAGACTGCTCGATCTGATCGGTCTGGACGAAGCCGGATTGGTCCGCGCCGGACTGGCTTCTCACACGCTGGGCGACCGGTTCACCGGTTGGACGAAGGCACCGTTCATCGTCCCGGTTGCGGAGGAAGAGCCCGTTGCAATGGGCATTCCGATTTCGCTCATCGAACGCATGCGGACGGGACGCCGCGATCCGGCGACCGGCTCTGCAGCCATTGCCTTGGCCGAGGCCGGGAAATTCGATCCCGACAGCTTGCATCGGACGGACGCGGGCGACGCGATCGGATATGCGCTGCATCTCGACACCGCGGGTTTCACGGCTCTTTTGCGGCGCTTCGCCGAGCAGGCGGGTGTCATCTTCACGGGAGACACGGACTCGCTTGCCGAGGCGGATCTCCGGCTGGAGTGCGCCGGGTGCGGCACGGTGCTCCAGGACGCCCGGTCGGAAGATTGGGGCGGGGAAATCTCGGATGGCGAAATGCTGCTGTGGGACGTTGCAGCGGCACCCTCGCTGCTGAACGAATATGCGGCAAGGGATTGGGGATGGCAGTCCACGCTGCCGGGACCGCGCACGACGCGCCATGTTGCGGTGTTCGACCCGAAACGAGGTGTTCCGTCGACTCCCCGTGATGCGAGGAAGCTGGCTTTCGCAACCGGGCGGCTCGAAAGACCGCTGGAGGATCGGCGCGTCGCGCTGGGCGACGCCGCCGCCGTGCCCGGCCCGCTTGGCGGCTTCGGATTTACGCTTGCGGCGATGCATCTGGCTCTCCTGTTGGACTTCATGCCGGGCAGCGAACCGCACCCTCTGATCGAGCGGGAATACAACCGCCGCGCCGCCCTTATTTCCGATGAAATCCGTGACTTCGTCGCCGCATTGCATGTCCATTCGCAACATGCCGGTGCTTTCTGGAAGCGTCTCCGGAAGCACGGCGCAGTCGGTGAACTGATGCAGGTGACGCGGCGCTTCGCACGATCCGGTCGTCTCCCGCCGCGCGAGGTCGATGCGATCGCGGATGCGAGCTGGACGCGCGCGCTCGATGCTCTGGTGGAAGCCGGTCCGGGATACGACGCGCTTGCGCTGTCGGTCCCCCTGCAACGAGCAGACGAAGTGCTGGAAGCGCGGCGCAATGCGGTGGCGAAACTGCTGCGCTCGCAAACGGACTACGACAATTGGTTGACGGAGGAACGCGGACGATGAGCCGTGGGGACGGAAATGCGATACGCGATCTGGTGATCGTCGGCGGCGGTACCGCCGGATGGATGATGGCCGCCGCCGCCGGGCGCGTGCTGGCTGGTGGACTGCGCAGCATCACCCTGATCGAATCCGACGCGATCGGAACAATCGGCGTGGGCGAAGCGACGATTCCCCCCATCCTGGGCTTCAACGAACTCCTCGGGATCGACGAGCGGGCGTTTCTGGAAGCGACGCAGGGCACCTTCAAGCTCGGGATCGAATTCGAGAACTGGGGCCGGCAAGGCACGCGATATTTCCACCCGTTCGGGCGGACCGGCCGCGACTTCGACGGTATCGCATTCCACCAGCTGTGGTCGTGGCTGCGCGATGCCGAAGGCGTGGGCTCGCTGGAGGAATATTCCATGAGCGCCGTGGCGGCGCGCAATGGCAAGTTCGCACACCCCCAGTCCGATCCACGCTCGCCTCTCTCCAACTTGCAATACGCCTACCATTTCGATGCGACGCGCTATGCCGCATTCTTGCGCAGCTATGCGATCGAGCGCGGGGTCGCCCGGCAGGAGGGGCGGATCGTCGATGTCGAGCTCGACGGTGAGACCGGGCACGTCCTTGCAGTCAAGCTGGAGGATAGCACGCGGGTCACCGGCGACCTGTTCATCGATTGCAGTGGGTTTCGCAGCATGTTGCTGGGCGAGGCCATGGGCGTCCCCTTCACGGACTGGTCGCACTGGCTACCGTGCGACAGGGCCGTTGCGGTGCCGAGCGCTGCGAAAGAGCAGATCGCACCCTACACGCGTTCGCGCGCCCTTACGGCCGGATGGCAGTGGCGCATCCCGTTGCAGCACCGGACCGGCAACGGCCATGTCTATGCGAGCGCCTATATGGAAGACGCGGAGGCCGAGCGGCTTCTGCTGGCGAATCTCGACAGCGAACCCGCCGACGATCCCCGGCCCCTGCGCTTCCGCACCGGAGTGCGCGAGAAATTGTGGGAGCGCAATGTCGTCGCACTCGGCCTGTCGGGCGGATTTCTGGAGCCGCTAGAATCGACTAGCATCCACCTGATCCAGACCGGTATCTCCAAGCTGCTGGCGCTCTTCCCCGACCGTGATTTCACCGACGTTGAGCGCGACGAATACAATCGCCTGATGACTTCCAGCTACGCCGCCGTGCGCGATTTCATCGTGGCGCATTACCATGTCACCCAGCGGGACGACACGCCCTTCTGGAATTACGTGCGCACGATGGAAATTCCTGACAGCCTGGAAACGCGGCTGGAGCTGTTCCGCCGGAAAGGCCGGATTTTTCGTTACGACGACGAGCTGTTCACCGTGGGTAGCTGGGCCGCGATCCTTGAGGGCCAGGGAATGAAGCCGCTCGGCAGCGACCCGCTCTGCGCGGCCCTGGACGCAGACGGATTGGCACAGGCAATGCGCCGGATGAAGCAAGCCCACCACGCCATGGCCGCGCGCCTGCCGCTGCATCGAGATGCGATCGGAGGCGGCTAACGGAGCGGCAGGACCCTCAGGGAAAGCCTCGATCGTCGGGCCGAAACCCCATTAGCGCTGCAACTTCGCGTTCGCCCAGGCGACCATCGGACCGCGTTGCTCGGTACCCCCGGCACGCGTGACCAGTTCACGATCTGGGCGCCCGTTACGTCCGCATCGATTGTACCGACTTGTCCGCCGGCAACCTTCGCCTCGGCTACGAGCTTCTTGTCGGCATAGACCTGGAACTGAACGGGCACTGCACCTTCGGCCACCGCTGGCCGCGCAGTGAAGCGACCGAATTCACCGTCGGTCCGCAATTCGAGGCGCGAATTGGCGAAGAGGCCGATGCCCTTGTCGAAGGTGGTCTTGCCAGCGGCGAGCGGCCCGCCGTCGGGCGCGGCGGCGACGCGCGCCGGGGTCCAGCCTTCGGGAAGGCTGTGATTGCCCAGTCCGTCGGCCGCGACATTGATGCGCCCCGGCATTTCATCGAGCCACACCGCATCGGAATCGAGGGGTGTACCCTTTAGTCGAAACAGCTTGGCCTCGCGGGGACTCAGTTGAACGGTTATCGCGCCTGATGCCGGGGAAAGCGTTTCATGGCTCCAGACGTCGCGCACGCTTGCGTCGGTGTCGGGCGCGAAACCGAGCTGCGTCCAATTCACCGTCGCGGAAACCGGCTCGTCCCCCCGGTTGAAGAAGGCGACCGCGCGCGATCCGGGGCCCGAGAGCGTGCGAACGACCACCATCGCCTCGCCATCGGGATAGGCGACGCCCTGATTGCCGGCCGGGTCCTGATCGATCGCGATGACCTCGCGATTGCCGACGATGTCGAGCAGTTCCTGCGGCGAGTGGCGCAGGTCGTATCCGAGCAAGAGGGGTGAAGCCATGATCGCCCACATGCTCATGTGGGCACGCGCTTCGGTCAGGTGGTTCTCGTCGAAGTCGCCATGTCCGATCGCCAGCATGTCGGGATCGTTCCAGTGGCCCGGACCGGCATAGAGCGTGCGATAGACGGCGCTGTCGATGTTGCGCAGCATGCTGTCCCAGTTGAATTCGATATCCGGGCTGGTGCGCCACAGATTGCCCTGCTTGTGCCCCCAGCGCGGCGACAGCGCCTCGCCCCAGGCACAGATGCTCAGCACCGCATCGGGTCCGCCCCACTCCTTGATCGCGCTACCGAGCTGCGCATAGAGCGCTTCCACCGCGTCGGGGTTCGACTTGGGAATGTCCCCCCGCACGATGTAGGGCGGGAACACCGCGAAGCGCCCGGACTCGACCGGCTCGGTACCCGGTGCGTAGTCGGCTACTCCGCACGCATCGATCTTCACGTAGTCGAAATTCCAGGTTCCGAAGATCGCCTTCATGTCCTGTTCGGCATGGCCCAGGCTGCCCACCTGGCGTTCGGCCATCGTCCCGACCGGCAGATTGGGGCTCTTCGCATCGTGATACTGGGCACAGGTGTTGCGCCCGATATCGGTATAGAGGCCGGCTTTCAGGCCCAGACCGTGGACGAAATCCGTGAAGGGGACGAAGGTGCCGTTGGGATAGCCCTCGACCTTGGCCGAAGGGAACATCGTATCGCGGATCTTGAGCGTCCCGTCGGCCTTGCGCTGCAACGCCCAGCCATCGTCGATATTTACATAGCGATAACCGAGCTGGGCCAGACCGTTGTCGACCAGTGCCTCTGCCGACCCGCGGATCTTTGCCTCGTCAACGTCGGTGCGAAATGCATTCCACGGATTCCACCCCATCGGCGGGGTCTGCGCGGCATCGGTCTGATAGACCGAATACCTACCCGTAGGCTCGAGGTCGTCGGCAGCTTCCTTCGCCCCCAGCGGCGATGCCGCGAGCGAGAGCAAGGCGAGCGTGCAGATCGACCTCGAGAACAGTTTCGATGCAGGATTGCGCATCGAGCGCCCGGATTTTGCGGAATTCATGGCTCGATACTCCTCCAACACCCTCTTATTCGCATTCGTACGTCTTCGGACGGTCAGAACTTCATCCGCGCCGTAAGAGCATACTGGCGGTCGTTCTTGAACCACGAACGCGGCGTCCGCAGCCCGTCGCCGTTCAGCACGAACGAGGTCTTGAGCGTGGTGTCCAGCAAGTTCTGGACTTCGAACACCAGACGGAACCTGTCGTCCACATCCAGGCCAATGGACGCGTCCAGCTGTCCGCTGGGCTCCTGATACACCGGGCCGAAGGGGAAGCAGCAATCGAGCCGGGTGAGCAGGAACCGGGACCGCCAGCTGTAAGCCGCCCGCGCCTGGATCTTACCTCTTTCGTAGAACACGGCCGCGTTGAAGTTATGCTTCGACAGGCCCTCCAGAGGCAGGCTTTCATAGAGCCCCGAGATGTCGATGGTAGGCTGGTTGCCCGTTTCCACCAGGTTGTTCGACGGCGCGTAGGCGGGCGGACCGAGCGCGATCTTGCCCACATCGATGAAGGTGTAAGAAAGCTGTGTGCCCAGACCCGCCAAGGCTCCGGGCAGGAAGTCGAAGGTCTGCTGATAGGCGATTTCCGCGCCCTTGACGGTCGTATGCCCTTCCGAATTGGCCGGGCCGCTGACCGAAACCGGTAGCGTCACGCCATTGTTGGTCAGGTCGCGGTTATAGACCTGATTGGAGACCACGACATTGTTCAGATCCTTGTAGAAGGCAGCGAGCGTCAGGGACCCGACCGGCGCGAAATACCACTCTGCGGTCAGGTCGAGCTGCCAGGCCTCCACGGGTCGCAGATACGGGTTCTGGGATCGCGCGGTAAACCCGCCGAGCTGCGCGTTGTAATTGAGCCCGACGTAATTCCGCAGCTTGCTGAACTCGGGCCGCGAGATCGCCTTCGAGGCGGCAAAGCGGAACACCAGTTCGTCCGACGCATCGAAGCGCACGTTCAGCGATGGCAGCCAGTGATCGAAGCTGTTCTCCGCCACGTCGGCCAGCGCTGCGCCATCCGCGAAGTCGAGCGCCGCTTGCTGTTGAGCAGCGGTGACCCCCGGTCGACACAATGCCGGCAGCGGCCCGGTGCCCTGCGCCTGGCCGGCGCAGAATGCGATGAAGTCGCCGTTGAAGCTGTCCGGAATGACCTGAGACGACGGCGCGAAATTGATCGCACCGGTCGATTCGTCGCGGGTGTGGACGTAACGCACGCCGAGGTTGCCCGACAACTTCATGCCGCTGTCGAACTCGGTCCCGAACGAGGTCGAGATATATCCCGCCCATGTTTCCTCGCTGTTGGGGTACACTTCGCCGGGCAGGAAATAGCCCTTGATCAGGTCGCTGCCGCGATCCTCGATCGGCGTGAAATAGCCCGGAGGTGCGAGCGAACGGGCCAGATCGATAAGCCCGCCACGCGATTCGAGGATCGAGTCGCGAATGAACAAGGCACCCGGCGGCGGGGTCGCGGCGTCGTGGAAGAAGTCCGGAAAGCCGTAGAAAGAGACGACGGACGGATCGCTGTTGACGAAGTTGGGACCACCCTCGATCCAGGTTTCCGACAGACCGCCCCAGTTATTGAACTCGTTGGTGCGAACCGTCTGTTTACGCTTCGCATATCGGCCGCCGACGCGAACCTCCTTCAGGAAGCTGTCTTCCGAGAGGTCGTAGGAAGCATCCGCCCTGAAGGCATATTCTTCGCCATCATTGATAGCGCGGTTTTCGACCGCCGACCGATAATAGGTGGAATTGCCGCTGCCGATATATTCGGCGGGGTCGAAACCGGGGGTCACGAAATTGACGTCCGGATACTTGCCGGTCAGATCGATGTCGTAGTTCGCCAGCGTGTTGAAATTGATCGCATCGTCGGCGTTGTCGACCTTGGACTTCGCATATTGCCCGTCGAACATCAGGTGCAAACGGTCGGACGGCGACCACTTGATGTTCAGCGACGCGTCCTGCGCCGTCACATCGTTGAAGGCCGAACGGTTCGAAAGCTTGGTGAAAATGCCGCCGGGTATGAACTGGCGGTAATCGCACCAGTCGCTCGACGAGCCCTGGCACAGCCCACTGACGTACCCGCCACTGTGCACCAGCGTACCCGAGGTGAACACACCGTTTTCGTCATACATGAAATTGGCGTCCGGGTCGTACGCAAACCCGGGCTGATCCAGGTAGCCCGCGGGATAAATCTGGCCTGCATCGGGGAACCAGTTGTCCGCCTCGATGGTGCGCTCGGTCCACCTTTCGTTGAACTCCGAGCGGATATATTCCGCCGTGACCAGCAGGTTTCCGGCTGCGTTCTCGTACTGGAGAGCGGCGTTCAGGCTGTTGCGCTCACGCTCGAAATCCTGCGAGCGGAACCCGGCGCCCAGCGGGGTATAGACCTGGTCGTACCCGGCGGGCGTCGGGAAGTTGTCGCACACGCGCAGCGCGTAGGGTTCGCCCTCGTTGATGATGCGCCCGTTGGCACAGGTGCCGTCGGCTTCGAACGGAGCGTTGAAGCGGGGTTGGAAACCGTTGAGGAAGATCGAGTCCGCGCGGCTGTACTGCTTGGAATAGCTGCCGCCGACCAACAGGCCGACCCGGCCGCCGTCGCCGAACTCCCACTGATCGCTGAACAGACCGACGAACGACGGCGCGGATTTTTGCGCGATGTCGCCGTAGTTGATCCCGGCCGATAGGAAGAGCACGGGATCGGTTGAATCGAAGGGTTTGCGCGAGTTGATGCTGACCGTGCCGGCGATGCCGCCTTCGATCATGTCCGCGGTCAGGTTCTTGAACACCTCGACGGAGCCGGCGAGTTCCGCCGGCACGCTGTCGAAGCCGAGCTCACGCCCGCCCGAAGCGGAGAAAGCGTCGCGACCGTTGAACTCGCTGCGAACGTAATTCAGCCCGCGGACCGTGACGCCCGAACCCTGGACCGAAAAGTGCGCGGAATCGTTGGGTGCCGCGAAGCGGTTGATGGCAACGCCGGGAACACGCTGCAGCGCTTCGTTGATGGAGCGGTCGGGCAACGATCCGATGTCGTCGGCCGTAATCGCGTCCACGACCGTGTCGGCGTTGCGTTTAATCTCCTGCGCAGAGGCGAGACTCTGGCGAATGCCGGACACGACGATGACATTGTCGTCCGTCTCGTCGGATGCGGGCTTGGAAAGCTCCTCGTCCGCTTCCTGTGCATGCGCGACGTTGGACATGGACGCTGCGAGCAGCGAACTGCCCACGAGGAATTTCCAGTAGCCCGAAGCACGCCTGGTGCCGCGCCCCGCCGCAAGGGCCTGCGTCGCGTCTACCGAAACATCCGATCGGCTGCGTAGCGCTATCGGATCATATCCCGCAATTTTCATCATTTTCTGTCCTCCCACTGAAGCGCATCGTGGCTGGTCACCCCTTGTTCGAACCAGCGCCCTCATCGCCATCGACGTCGTGGATAAAATAATATGATAATTTGTCAAACCCAAAAAAAGGAAACATAGACAGGGCAATCGGGCCGGGAATAGGATGGGCAAACTGCAAATCTGGCAAAAAACGAGGGAGACCCTTTCGATGAAAGTTTCGTTTTCTTTCCCGAATGCGAAGACAGCGATCGTCGGTATAGGTGCGGCTGTCATGCTCGCACTGAATGCAGCCCTCCCCGCGGCGGCAGCGGCCAGCCATACGGATCTTCAGGAAGTCGAGTTTGTCTCTGATGACGGGGCTCATCCCAATCCAGAGAGAGGCTTCTATCTCTCGGCGAAGCACCCATTGCAGGATCTGAAACGGCGTGAGCTTCGCGACGCTTTCGCGCAGGACTATCGGTTGCTTTACGTCCGCATCGACCTCAGCGGCTACAAGAGTCGGCCTTTGCCCGACGGGTTTCTTCGTAAACTATCCCGTGGCTTTGCCGCAGCGCGCAACGAAGGCGTCAAACTGATCGTCCGTCCCGTCTATAATTACCCCCGGGGAGAGACGGATTACCAAGCTGCGCAGGATGCGCCGCTCGAAATCGTCCTAAAGCATATCGAGCAGTTGAGCGCCGTCATGCGGGAAAATGCAGACGTCATCGCGTTCATACAGGCCGGGTATATCGGCGCGTGGGGCGAGTGGCACACGTCTTCGAACGATCTGACTTCGCCCGACAAACGCCGGCGAATCATGGACGCGATCATCGGTTCCGCTCCGCCCGAGCGGAGTGTGCAGTTCCGGTATCCGCCGTATATCGAGGAATGGCTCGCCTCTCGGGGTGCCGCTTCCGATAATGCCGGGATCGGGTTTCACAACGACTGCTTCCTGGCGAGCGATATGGATGTGGGCACCTATTCGGAAGATGCGCAAAAGCGGGAAGAACAACGCGACGCCATGGCCCGGCTGAGCGCGCGCGGGCCTTTCGGAGGGGAGACGTGCAACCCTCTGGCGGACCCGGACCCCTCCCCCCGGTCCGAATGCGCGGACATCCTGCGCGAAGGCGCGCGGTTCGGTCTGACCTATCTCAACGCGGGCTATTATCGCCCGCTCTTTTACGATCGCTGGGAAGCCGGCGGATGCCTGGACGATGTGCGCAACAGCATGGGTTACCGGCTCTCGCTCTTGAGCCTGAAGTATCCGCGCGTGGTGGAGGGAGGCGAAACCACCCGGATTGCGCTGACGATCGCCAACACGGGGTGGGCTCCGCCGTATAACCCGAAACAGTTCCGGTTGGTTCTGAAGAATCGAGAGTCCGGTGCCGTTTTGGAGTTCGGCGGGGTGAACGCGGATCCCCGAGCCTGGCTGCCGGGCTCAGAATCTGAAGTCAGTATCGACCTTCGCATCGACGACAGCGTGCCACCAGGTACCTACGAAGTTTACCTCGCCTTGCGCGACGGAGCACCCACGCTTGCGGCCGATCCGCGCTATTCGGTTCGGTTCGCCAATGCCGACCGCGCCGATTTGGGCCAGGAATGGGACGCGGATATCGCGGCGTTCCGAACGGGCGCTACGATAGAGGTCGCCGAATAGGCTTGGCCAGCTCGCTCAACCCGACGCCCCGGAACCACGAAACCATGGCGAGCGGCTGGGGGCCGAACCTGTCGCGAACCTAGCCAGCCGTCTGCACGATGGAAGCTACTTGCGCCTTGCCTGCACGACGCAGTGCATACAGTGCCGCCCCCATCGTGGGATCGGCGACCGGGTCCAAAAGACGATAGCGCCGATCCATCGCTTCCAGTCTGGCCTTGAACGGTTCCGTGACGAGGTCGCCTGACCGGAATACGCCACCGGACCAGGATACCGGGATATCCTCATCCGACGCGAAGGCGAGTTGTTCCGCCACGGCATGCACGATCTCGGCAAGCTCGATCGCGGCATCGCTGAAAATCCCCGCCGCCGCCGCATCTCCGGCATTCGCTGCCGACGCGACGATCTGGCTCAGCGCAGCGATGCTGTCGCGGTTCGCGGCCGCACCCATGATGTGCCCGCACAGGTCGAGATCCTCCTGCAGCGCAAAGTGATCGCGCAGCGCCTTCAACAACGGTCCAGGCGGTGATCGACCGTCGCTCATTCTGGAAAAGAGCTGCAGGCCCCTGATGGCGATCCAGTAGGCGGAGCCCTCGTCGCTAAAAATTTCGCCCCAACCGCCTGCTCGTGCGCTTTTCCCCGCGCGCTCGCCATATGCGATCGAGCCGGTTCCCGCGACGATGTTGATGCCGTCCCGACCGCCCAGCGATCCGGCCCAGCCGCATACCATGTCGTTGCCCACGGCAAAGCGATCGTGGCCCAGTATCTCGCGCGGGAGTTTTGCGATCAGCGGATCAACCCTGCTGTCCTCTCCGAACGCCGGCAGACCGAAAAAGACGAAAGCCAGAGTTTCAGGATCGGGACAGACTTGCGCCACCCCCTCCCGCAACAGTTCGGTCAGGCTTTCTAAGCCGATCTGCAGATAATAGCTCGACCCTGCCATATGCTGGGCCAGAACCCTGCCCGCGCTATCGATCAGCGTGAAGGCGGTCTTCGTTCCACCGCCATCGACTCCCAGATAGATATCCGCGTTCAGACCGTCTCGCATGCGTGAAGCCTTACGCCTTGGACCACGCGATTGACCGTTCCGCTCACATTCGGATTGTCGGGGGTCAGCCCTGCATCGAGCGAGGCGAGAAGCCCGTAAATCTGCGGCGCGATGATATAGGGATAAAGCAATTCGGGGTCCTTCGCGTCGGCCATTCCCGGAACCAGGATGGCATCTTCGATATCGTCGATGGCCGACAATGTGACGATCTCCGCTGCCTTGCTGTCGGCGATCAGTTCTGCGCGAAGGTCCATGTCATACGCCCGCGTCAGCGGATCGTTGGACATGAACAGCATCACCATGGTCCGGTCGGTGACCACCGTCTTGGGTCCATGCCGGAACCCCAATGGGGAATCGAAGCTGGTTGGTATCTTCCCATCGGTCAGCTCCATCAGCTTGAGCGCCGCCTCGCGCGCCAGGCCTTTGAAAGGACCGCTACCCAGATACACGACCCGATCGAACCGGGCGGCAGCCAGCCGCTGCATCATCGGTATGGTGGTTTGAAGGATGTTCGCGCAGCCTTCCGAGATGCGTTCCAGATCGACCTGTTCGCGCGCCAGCGCGGCCCAGGCGGCATACATCATTGCCGTAAAGCTCGACGTCATGGCGAAGCTGCGGTCGTGCGCTGCATCGGGCAGCAGCACCGTCAAACGGTTATCGTTGCCCTGCCCGGCGATCGCGCCCTCGGCATTGCAGGTGATGACCAGGTGGCTCACGTCGGCAACCAGCTTGTCCGCGATCTCGATGGCTCCCTTGCTTTCCGGACTGTTGCCGGAACGCCCGAAGGAGACGAGCAAGGTCGGTGTGTCTGCTCGCAGATAGACGAACGGCGAACTCACGATGTCGGTGGTGGCCACCGCCTCGACCCGCGCGGTCGCCTGCGCGTCTAGGAAGGGCGCTAGACATTCGCCGATGAACGCGGATGTGCCCGCGCCGGTCAGGATGACACGCGCAAGGGGATTGGACAGATAGGGTCGCACGAACGCCGCGATCCGATCCTTCATCTCCGTCACGATCCCGTCGGTCGCCACTAGCGTTTCGGGCTGCTGCCCGATTTCGCGAGCAGTCCAGAGAGCGCCTTTCTGCTCCAGCTCCCGCTCATCGTATCCAAGCCTAAGCATTGCTTCTATCTCCAGCGTCGGTCGCTTGCAGGTAAGTGTCCAGCGTCGTCATGACATGCGCCATGACCAGTTCGGCCGGATCGTTCGTGATGGTTCCCTCGCGCAGTTCGGCATAGGATTGCGGGAGATACTGGCTGATCAGCGGTAGCGGTGGGGGTGATGCGCGCAGATTGGCGAACATCTCTTCCTGCGCTTGCGTGATCTGCGGATCGGGCCAGTAATAGCGGATGCGATCGCTCAGCGAATATTGCAGGTCCAGCTGCAAGTCGGCGCCGCTCGAATGATAGTACTTCTTCCAGTGGCCCGGGTTGTCGTTCATCACCGCCAGCACCCGCGCCCGGAAATTGGACGCGCCCTCGCCCAGTATGTCGCGCTCCATGGCGTCGAGCGCCCACAGGGCTTCGCGCAGCGCAAAGGTGAGGCCGGGGCCGACTTTCAGGATCGCGAAATGGTCGCGCACCAGCGCGGTCAGGGCTTCCTGCGTCTGGTAGTCGGTGGAATGCGCTTCGAAGACCATGCCCGGCACATCGTCGAGGCTCTGGCTGAGTTCCTGCGCGGCCTCCGGCCGGTAGTCCAGCACCTGATGGTGGTCGAATTCCACGCCCGGCTGAACCACCAGCGCGATTACGCGGTCCCAGGCCTCCGTCGGAAACAGCTCCTTGTGCATGGCGATGGTGCCATGCGCCGCCTCGGGTGAGGTAACCTGTAACGGTTCGAGATCTTCGGTGGCGCCGCCCGGCACGGGAACCTCCGTCCCGATCACATAGACCGGGGGCTGCGTGCCGGCATCGGCATAGGCGGCTTCCGCCACCCGGCAGAGCCGCGCCGCGCGCGCGGCAATCGTTTCCTCGGGCAAGGGAACGGGGTCGTCGGCGCAGGACATCGAGCAGTCGAGATGGATTTTGGCGAACCCGGCACAAACATACTGGTCGATCAGCACGTCGGACCGCTCCATCGCTTCCTCGGCGCTCAACGAAGTCCAAGCGTTGGGACCGAGATGGTCCCCGCCGAGCACGATCCGCTCTTCCGGAAAGCCGACGCGCTGGGCGATCTGCGACACATAGTCCCGGAAGCCCGCCGGCTTCATCCCGGTGTAGCCCCCATCCTGATTGACCTGGTTGGAAGTCGCTTCGATCAGCACGAAAGGTGCGTCGCGCCTCAGCGCATGACGCAGCGTGCTCTCAATCACCATGGGATGGGCGGAGCACACCGAGTAGATGCCGACATCCTCGCCTGCCTTGTGGCGGGCAACCCGGTCGAGCAACAGGTTCATGCGATCTCTCCGTCGAAATTAGCTTCGGTTTCGTCTGCCGCCTCCGGCTCTATCGCCAGCAGGACGGAAGCGACGAGGGCCAGCACAAGGCCCACGATCTTCAGCGGGCCGGGAACAGCGCCCAGGATCAGCAGCGACAGCACGGCGGTGACCAAAGGCGCGCCCGCGTTGGACAGGGGCGCAACGACGATCGCCTTGCCATAGCGGAAAGCAAAAACGAGGGTCAGCGCGCCAACGGCGTTCAGCATCTGGATGCCCCCCGCCAGCCAGGGTCCGTCCGCACCGTAATTGATCGGCTGCGTGAAGTCGGTCATGGTCCAGGCAACCGGCACCAACAGCAGGCCGGACAGCATCATGTAGAAGAAGATGCTCTCGCCGCTCATGGTGTTGTTCGCGAGCTTCATGAAGAACGCCTGCACACCCCAGCACAACATGATCAGCAGCGCGAGCGGTGCCCAACCCAGTCCGCCGACCTCGCCCGACAGCGAGAGATCGAACATCGGCAGCGCGATCAGCGCGAGCACGATGCCGAGCGCGCCGAGCCTGCCGGTCCGCTCCTTCAAGACGACGAGCGACAATGCGATCGTGACGATCGGTGACAGGGAAATGACCGGGAAGATCAAATAGGCCGGCCCGCGGGTCACCGCGTAGAACAGGATCAGCTGCCCGCCCGCGCCCAACAGGCCGATCGTCAATCCGTAGGCGATCGAGCGGGCGTCCTTGTCCAGACGCCAGCCGGACTTGGCTAGAACGATCAGCGCGGGCGGCACCATGGTCAGCGCCCACACGCAATAGACTAGCGTTTCGGGAAAACCGCGTTCAGCCGATATTCCCGCGATCGCGCCCCATACGCCCCACAGCCCGACCGTGGCGAGGGCATAGACTAGCCAGCTTCGTTCGGCAGGCGCCGTGGGCACGGCGGCGGCGGAGCTCATGCCGATACCCTTTCGGCTTGCAGGAGCAGATGCTCCTGGAAAGCGACGTCCAGTTTGGGCGCGGCGGCATCGACGGTGCCCAGTTTCTTTCCACTGGCGATGTCGGTCACGCGGTAGTGGCCCGTGGACAACCCGCGGAGCTCTACGGGACCTGCATATTTATCGGCGTAGAAGGCAAAGTAGCTGCGATCGTTCTGGTCGATGGCATGTGCCTCGGGCCGGTCGAACCCGATATCGTACAGCTCGCCGCGATACGTGCCGCGCGCAAGGTCGTGTTCCTTGTAGAGCCCGATCCATTTGCGCCAGTGCCGCTCCTTTTCGGGCGTCAGGACATATCCGCCGGGCGGAAGCTCGCCGCTGGGATTGTCGGTGTCCCGCGGCCAGGTGAACTTGGTCGAAACCACGCCGCCGATCCCCACTGCAGAAGCGAAGTCCGTTCCGCCGTCGCTTAGCTCCACATGATCGCCGGAGAAGGGGGCCGAAGGGCCCATGAGCGCCTTGGTCGTCTTGCCCTTGGTACGGATCTGCCAGGAGGAAAGCGGATCGGACGCGGGAACCTGGTTCATGTACGGCAGCGAATGCACGGCGAACGATGTCCCGCACGGGCAGAATTCCAGGATTGCATCCGGATTGATGGAGGTCGCCGCCTCATGCACCGCCTCCCAGAACGCGGGCAATTTCTCGCACGATTCCTCTGGATAGGCGTGGTTGTGCGCCGGGTTGTAGCATGGCGGAACACCGTTCAGATGCTGGCCGTCGAGCTTCAGCCCTTCGTACCCCCATTCACCGATGATCTTGCGCACCAGTGCGGTGCAGTTGTCGATCGTCGGCTGGTAGGCCGGACACAGCGTAAACGCGTTCCACCACGTCACGTCGTTGACCGCGCCGTTCTCGTCCAGCAGCAGCATGTCCGTGTGATCGCGCAGCAGGTCGGTGCCGGGATCGACCGCCAGCGGGGCGAGCCACAAGCGGGGGCGGAGCCCTGCCTTCTTTATCCGGTCGACGAAGTCGATCATGTCGGCGTCGCCCCGCGGGAACTTCACCGGATCGAGATACCAGTCGCCCTCGGCGGTCTGCCAGCCGTCGTCGAGGACGGCCCACTCGATCCCGAGCTCCTTTACCTTGGGCAGCGTGTCGACGACCTGCGCAACATTGAAATTGCGCTCGTATCCCCAGGCGCACCACATCGCTTCGTATGCGGACGCCGGAACATAGGCGTCGGTCATCCCGCGCGCGGCCATGATCTCGCGATAAGCGGTCAGGGGCACGAAGCAGTCGCCGGTATGCGCGGCGACGAAGGTCGTCAGCGTGGACACCTCCTCGCCCGGTGCCAGCGCGAACGGCCGATCGCTCTCGATCGCGATGCTGGTGCCGCTGGCCGTACTCGCGACCGGCAATGCGACCAGCTCTGGCGTCAGCTCCAGATGGCCGACGGCCAGGCCCGCGTCGGGACGCCAGATGTCGACGACCGGGGTTCCCCCGCCATAATCCGATGCGTTCATGCCCATGTAGTTGCGCTGCTCGAACCCTGCCGGTGCGGGCTGAATCCAGTCGCGCCGGTCGCCGTGCGACGATCCGGCAAAGGTCCACACGCCACGCGGCCCACGATCGAGGGTGTGGGACGCATTGCGCCATCCGCGCAGCGACACCGCCTCGCGCCCCTTGTTGCGGTAGGTGGCGACTATCGCTGCGACGCCCGGTCGCGCGGGATCGAACGTGAATTCGACCGTCTTCTCGATCCCGCTCGCGCTCACGCCCGTGGCGCTGTGCGTCGCTCCGGACAGACCCGCCACCTTCGAAGGACCATCGCCCTGCTCGGTCAGCAGGAACGGGGCGAGCGCGGTGCCTTCGACGGGAAGCAGCATCTCGCTATCCGAAAAGTCGGTCAGCGCGCGTCCGCCGACCAGCAGACGGGTACGCATCGAGCTGTCGATCTCGATCGTGAGGGCATCGTCGCCGAAGCGGTTCTCGATCGGTGCGGCGAAGACCGGGGGGATGTTGATCGCGCCGACTGCCAGCACGGCGGAAGTACCGCCCATGAGCTGCAGCAACTGCCGCCGTCGCAAACTTGCCTTGTGAATCATCCCTCGCCCTCCAGCCATCAACTCGCCCGAGCGACCCCGCCCGGAATATCCGTTTGCTCTTCATCCCAATAGATGTAACATAATGAAAATCGATGCAAGGATGAACTTTCGTTTTCATTCGTTCAGGAGGCTGCATGAGAACCCCCACATTGACGCATTCGCTGGTACTCGCCGCTCTTTCCACGGTGCTTGCCGGATGCACGGCGGTCGACAGCGCCCGCCCGCAGGCTCTCTCTGCGACGGATGGACATTACACGCAGGCAGACTTCGACAGCATGCCGAAGATAGACGTCCATGTGCACGCCAACATGTACGATCCGTCTTTCCTCGATCTGGTCCGCAACAATGGATTCCAGGTGCTGTCGATCAACGTCGACTATCCGGACTTTCCCCCGCTCGCCATGCAGGCCGACGTGGCGCACCGCTACTTCGCGGACGATCCCAGGCATTTCCAGTTCACGACCACCTTTTCGATGGACGGCTTCGAATCACCGGGCTGGTCGGCGCGAACCGATGCGCATCTCGACCAGGAACTGGCCGCCGGTGCGATCGGCGTGAAGGTATGGAAGAACATCGGCATGGTCGAGCGTGACCGGGACGGGGAGTTGATCATGCTGGACGATCCCGGCTTCGACACCGTCATGGCGCATATCGAGCAGCGCGGGGTGCCGTTGATCGCGCACCAGGGCGAACCCTACAATTGCTGGTTGCCGCTGGACGAAATGACCACTGAGAACGATCGCCTCTATTTCGCGGCGCATCCCGAATATCACATGTACCTGCACCCGGAGATGCCGAGCTACCGGCAACTGATGGACGCGCGCGACCGCTTCGTCGAGGCGCATCCCGGACTGACGGTGGTCGGCGCGCATCTCGGCAGTATCGAATGGAGCGTAGACGAACTTGCCGCGTTTCTTGATGCCCATCCCAACGCGGTCGTCGACATGGCGGCGAGGATGAGCAACCTGCAATATCAGTCGAACCGCGATCGCAAGCGGGTGCGCGATTTCCTCATCAAGTATCAAGACCGCGTCATGTACGGCACCGATCTAACGCTAAGCCCCCCATCGGAGGAGGCGAAGTCCCAGAACCCGCCGATGGATCCCGGCGCAGACTTCGCCGCGCAGGCAGAGAGCGTATGGCGGTCGGACTGGAAATATCTCGCGACACCGGACAGCCAGTATGTCGACACGCTCAAGGCCGATACGCCCGGGCTGGCATTGCCGCGATCGGTGATCCGGAAGATTTACCACGAGAACGCGCTGCGGGTCTTCCCCGCCTTCTCTCAAGCCTCGTAAAGATCGAAGCCGACCGTCCGGGCTGCATCGCGAATGTAGTCGGGCGCGTCGGTGTCGGTCACCAACGCGGAAATCTCGCCGACATCGATGATCCGGTGCAGGCAGGTGCGCCCGAATTTCGAACTGTCGGTCACCGCGATGACCGATCGAGCGCGGCCCACCATCTTGCGGTTGAGGACAGCTTCGGGCTCGTAATGGGTAGTGAGCCCTCGCTGCAGATCGAACCCATCCACGCCCAGGAACAGCTTGTCGACATGCAGCGCGTCCAGCGCGTCCATCGTTTGCCCGCCGTAGAAGGCCATGTTGCGCCGGCGCATTTGCCCGCCCAGCATCACCGTGACCACGTGCTCCTTGCGCGCGAGTATCGACAGGACGTTGAAATCGTTCGTGACGACGGTGATGTCTTCGATATCCGGCAGGTGCGTCGCGATGGCCATGGCGGTCGTACCTGAATCGAGGACGATCGAATCGCCTGCCACGACCATGTCGGCCGCGCACTTCCCGATCCGCCGCTTCTCCTCGACATTGATCACCTGCTTCGTTTCGACAGCGGGTTCGCCGCCAGCGTTTATGACGTCGGTCGATATGGCGCCGCCATAGGACCTTTCGGCCAGCCCGCGTTCGCACAGGAAATCAAGGTCTTTCCGGATCGTCTGGGACGACACGTCGAACTGCCGGGACAGTTCCGCCACCTGGATACTGCCCAAATCCTTCAGCATGGCGATCATCTTCTGGCGCCGACCGCTGGTGTCTCGCAATTTGGTCATTGTGCCCCGTGATGCCCGCTTGAATATGCCTTGTAAGAGGTACCGTTATCATCCGCAATACGACACGGTTTCGAAGCGCCCTGCAAACGCAGGATAACGGTAGGTTTCGGCAAAGCACAAACGTATCGCGGGCGAAAACCACCGGGATAAATATCGTTATATTGTGCTTGCCATCAAAAAATTACGTGCTTACGATGCAAAATGAAACATACTGAGGGTACAGCCCTCGTTTCGCAAATCGGGGCGCTGTTACGGCCGGAGAATGCCGGGCAGCTTGATGGAGGGCTTATGATGAACGCATATCGTCAATTTCGTGCCATGGCAGTCGTGGGTTCCAGTGTCGCAGCACTGGTCGCGGCCACTCCGTTGGCGGCCCAGGACGTTACGGCGGACGATGCGCAGGCCGCGGCGGACGATGAGCAAACCGATTACGCCGATACGTCGTCCACAGTGATCGTGGTTCGCGGCGTGCGCGGGAGTATCGCCCGGTCGGTCGATCTGAAGAAGAATGCATCGACGGTGCAGGATTCGATCAGCGCGCTGGAACTGGGCGTTTTCCCCGATGACAACGTGGCAGACTCGCTCGCGCACATCACGGGCGTCGCCATAAGCCGCACCGCCGGCGGCGAGGGACAGTATGTCAGCGTCCGCGGACTTGGCCCCGAATACACCCTGACGACCTTCAACGGCCGGACGCTTGCCACCGATGGCGCGAGCCGCGATTTCGCTTACGACGTCCTGCCCGCCGACGTGATCAGCGGGGCGGACGTGATCAAGGGGGCGGAAGCGTCGCTGACCGAGGGTGCGATCGGCGGCCTGGTCAATCTGCGTTCAGCGAGCCCGTTCGACAAGGTCGGCCTGAACGGAGTGGTTCGCCTGCAGGGCGATTACAACCTGATGTCCGAATATGCGGGCGTGAAGTTTTCCGGGGTCGTCAGCAACACCTTCGCCGACGATACGCTAGGCGTCATGCTGGGCGTGGTTCTCGAGCGGCGCAAGGATCGCACCGACGTCGCCGGCAACGATGGCGGCTGGACCCGCAACCCCGATCCGACCGACGAAAGCTGGCTGTACGGCAATGCCTGGGGTGGAAATATCGACCCGAACGGCAACGGGGAGCTCGATCCCGACGAATACGGCCTGATCGGTCTCGGCCAGTTCCGGGTCGGCTCGATCTTGGAAGAAAAACGTCGTCGAGCTTTCACCGCCAAGGTCGAATGGCGTCCCACAGACACCTTCACCCTCACGCTCGACGGCATTAAAACGAAGCTCGATTCCCCGCAGGTCGGTTTCCAGCAGTCGTATTACACGCTGTTTTCCCCGGGGCGCTGGTCGAACATCCAGATTGAGGACGGCATCGTCACCAGCTTCGACATGAACAATCCCGATCCGGAGCTGGCTCTGAATCCGGAACTGCTCAACCAGACGTCCTATCGGGTGGTGGATACCGATCTGTACGGTGCCAATGCGAAGTGGGAGGCGACCGACGCCCTGACCCTGACCGCAGACGTCTACCGCTCCAGTTCCTCGCGGAATTCGGGCGGTCAGGACAGCTACGTGGTCCTGCGCATGAATCAGCCCAATACCGCGAGCTTCATGCTGAACGATTCCGCGGTGCCCGACGTGCGCGTTACCTTCAACGACGGAAGAGACCTCGTCAGCGGGCTGGCGGATGGAGCGTTCGGTCCTTCGGACTTCAACACCCACTATTTCTCGTTGGCAGGCGACAATATCGACGACAAGATCACCGGCTTGTCCTTCGCCGGCGATTTGTTCACCGACATGGGGCCGCTGGAATCCGTTCTGTTCGGCTTCACCTACAACAGCCGCGAGAAGGCGCGTGAGCTGGTCAACAATTCGCTGACCGGCGGTGCCGACTATTATTCCGGCAACTACGCGATCAACGTTGGCGACCTGGGCGGCAACGTCATTTCGCGCACCCTGGACTTGCCCAACTTCATGAACGGCGTGAACGCGATGTTCCCCCGCTCCTTCCTGTCATTCGACATTCCGGGCTACCTTGCCGCGCTCGAAGCGTATGACGGGACGCCGCGCCCCGGCGGTGGCACGTACGATTTCTCGGCCGCGGCCCCCGTCTGGAACCCGCTGCAGAGCTACCGCGTGACGGAAGATACCGCGGTCGGATATGTGCAGGCGAACCTGTCGGGTGCACGCTGGAGCGGCAATATCGGGCTGCGGCTGGTGAATACCAACACCACCGCGCAGGCGTGGGATGCGAAGATCCTCAATATCATCGCCAACGGCGCGTTCAACTACACCGCCGTCTACGATGCCCCGTCGGAGGTTAAACAGGATAGCGAGTACACCTACCTCCTGCCCTCGGCCAATCTCAGCATCGACCTGATCGACAACCTTCGTCTGCGCCTCAGCGCCGCGCGCACCATGGCGCGCCCATCGGTCGAGACCCTCGCGCCGACCAACACGACCGAAAGCGTGTCCTGGGGCGAATTCACGCAAGTCTATGGCGGCAACGCAGATCTGAAACCGTACCAGGCCGATCAGTTCGACGTCTCGCTCGAATGGTATTTCGCGCCGAGCTCGATCTTCAACGTCGCCGGCTTCTACAAGCACATCAAGAACCAGATCACGACCAGCTGGGAGCCGGGTGTCGACATCGGTGTGCCGGGATATCTGTTCAACATCATCCGCCCCATCAACGGCGATTACGCTAAGGTGAAGGGTATCGAAGTCGGTCTGCAGCATCTCTTCAACAACGGCTTCGGCGTGCGCGGGCAATTCACGCGCAACTGGTCCAAGAGCTATGTCGGCGACGAAGTCCGCCCGCTGGAAGGGATTGCGCCGTCCGTATATTCTCTCAGCCTCCTTTACGAGAAAGGTCCGCTGTCGCTGGCCGCGACGGCCGACCATACGGACAGCTTCACCACCGCGATCAACGTGCTGGGTGCAGGGTATAACGAGGAGGCCGATGCCATTACCTGGGTAACGGCTCACATGTCCTATGACATCACCGATCGCGTCACTCTCGCGCTCGACGGACAGAACCTGCTGGATTCCAAGCAGACATACAGCCTGAACGGCAATCCGCTGCTTTCGCAGGGTTATTACCGGTATGGCCGTTCGGTCAAACTCAGTGCGAGCTATCGCTTCTGAGTAGGAACGCCGAAGCACCGCAATACGGTTATTCTGCGGTATCGGCTGTGTAACGGTCCAATCGCACGAGCTGTCAGGCTAAGTGAAAAGCAAGGATCGGGTATCCCCATACACGGTTACCCGATCCTTGCTGCGCAACCGCAGGCCAGAAGCGGGCCTACATGCGATCCGGATTACGCCCGGTAGCCGAACCGGCTGAGAAGAACCAAACGCGACCTCCACCAGTCAGAACGTCATTCGCTTGGGAATACGCCGCTTCGCTGATAGTGGCGGCGGCCTCATGATCACCATCAACAATCTGACGTTACGGCTTGGCGGCCGGGCCATTCTCGAGGGCGCTTCGGCTGCCATCCCGATCGACGCTCGGATCGGGCTGATCGGGCGCAACGGCGCGGGCAAGTCCACGCTGATGAAAGCGCTGATCGGCGAGTTGGAGGCGGATGACGGCACGATCGAGATGCCGCGCCGGTCGCGGCTAGGCTATGTCGCGCAGGAAGCGCCCGATGGCGCCACCACCGCTTTCGACGCGGTGCTCGCGGGCGATACCGAGCGCTCGCAATTGTTGGAGCAGGCGGAAACCTGCACCGACATGAACCGGCTCGGCGATATTCACGAACGTCTGCTGGCGATCGACGCTTATGCTGCTCCCTCGCGGGCGGCCATCATTCTGAACGGCCTGGGCTTCGATGAGGAGATGCAGGCGCGCCCGCTCGAAAGTTTTTCGGGCGGATGGAAGATGCGGGTTGCGCTTGGTGCCCTGCTGCTGTCCGCACCCGACATCATGCTGCTGGACGAGCCGTCCAATCACCTCGATCTGGAGGCGACGCTATGGCTGGAATCCTTCCTGAAATCCTATCAGGGCACGCTGATCGTCATCAGCCACGAACGTGATCTGCTAAACAATGTCGTTACCGGGATTCTGCACCTTCAGGGCGGCAAGCTGACCATGTATCCCGGCAATTACGACGCGTTCGAGCGGCAGCGGGCGGAGCGTGCCGCGCAGCTCGCCGCGGCCAAGGCATCGCAGGATGCGCAGCGCGCCCGGCTGCAGGATTACGTCGCGCGTAACAGCGCCCGTGCCTCCACCGCGAAGCAGGCGCAATCGCGCGCCAAGATGCTGGCCAAGATGCAGCCGATCGCCGCGCTGATGGACGATCCGGGCCTCAGCTTCGATTTCCCCAGCCCGGACGAGCTGCGCCCGCCGATGATCACGCTCGATCTCGCCGCGGTGGGCTATGACGAGACGCCAATCCTGCAGCGCCTCGATCTGCGGATCGATCCGGACGAGCGGATCGCGCTGCTGGGCCGCAACGGCAATGGCAAGACCACGCTGGCCCGTCTGCTCGCCGCGCAACTGCCGGTGATGGAGGGCGAAATGAACGTCTCCCCCCGCATGAAAGTGGGTTATTTCACGCAATATCAGGTGGAGGAGCTCTCGTCCGACGATACGCCGCTCGACCACATGACCCGCGCGATGGAAAAGGCATCCCCCGGTGCAGTGCGCGCGCAGCTGGGCCGGTTCGGCTTCTCCGGCCAAAAGGCGACAACCCAGGTCGGCAAGCTTTCCGGCGGCGAGCGGGCGCGGCTGGCGCTGGCCTTGATTACCCGCGACGCGCCGCATCTCCTGATTCTGGACGAACCGACCAACCACCTGGACGTCGACGCGCGCGAGGCGCTGGTGCAGGCGATCAACGCCTTCGACGGCGCGGTCCTCCTCATCAGCCACGACCGGCATATGGTGGAGCTGACGGCTGACCGGCTGGTGCTGGTGGATGAGGGTACGGCGCGCGAATATCCAGGCAGCATGGAGGATTACATCGATTTCGTGCTGGGCCGGAACCAGCCGAAGGAAGGAGGCAAGGCCAAGGCGAAGGGGGGCCGGGGTTACTCAGCCAAGCAACGACAGGAAGCCAAAGCCGCGCGTAGCAATGTCTCGGCAGCGGAAAAGCGCGTGGCCACGCTGCAGGAGCAGATCGCCGCGATCGATACCGCGCTGGCGGATGCGTCGCCCGCATCGAGCGCAAAATCCGCGGGCGATCTCATGCGCGAGCGAGCCGCGGCAGCGGCGGACCTGGAAGAGGCCGAAGCTGCGTGGCTGGAGGCGCAGGAGAGCCTGGAAAAAGTGGAAGCCTGAGCGCGATGCCGGGGATCATCGCCTTCAACAAGCCCTATGGCGTGCTGTGCCAGTTCACCGACGAACGGCAGGGTCCACCCCGCCCCACCCTGGCAGATTTCATCGATGCGCCGGGGTATTATGCGGCCGGGCGGCTGGATTTCGACAGCGAGGGGTTGCTCATTCTGACAGATGATGGGCGGATGCAGGCGCGGATCGCCGATCCACGGCACAAGCTGCCCAAGACCTATCTGGTGCAGGTGGACGGCGATCCGGGCGAAGACGACCTAGAAATACTGCGACGGGGCGTGCGGCTGAAGGACGGCCTGAGCCTGCCCGCCAGCGTGGAGCGCATCGACGACCCGCGGCTATGGCCGCGCGATCCCCCGATCCGCGTGCGCAAATCCATCCCCGACAGCTGGCTGCGGCTGACAATCCGCGAGGGGCGCAACCGGCAGGTGCGCCGGATGACAGCCGCCGTCGGTCATCCCACGCTGCGGCTGGTGCGCTGGTCGGTGGGCGAATGGACGCTGGACGGCTTGGCGCCGGGCGCGTGGCGCGCGGTGTGATCGCGCGAGTCAGTCGTCTTCGCTGAAGGCTACGCCGCCCCGGTGGATCAGCTCTTGGATCAGGTTCACCACCGATTGGCACGCCGCCATGTCAGTGCCTGGAACTATAGAGGGCTCCGCGCACAGACGCTCGGCGAAATCGGCCGCCGCACCGGCGCATTCCTGTGCGACGCCATCGACGAACAGCGTCACCGATCCAGCCTCATGGCACACGAAGGCGAAGCGGCTGGCGGGATTGCGCATTATCGTCGCGCCGGATTCCATCGCGGACCGTACGTCCTGCATCGAAACCGCCCCCTCGGGTGCCCAGTCCAGCCGGTCGGTCTTCGGCGCAGTGGCATACTCGCCGAACCAGCGCGCGAATGCGGGCCGGTCGGACAGGCTGCGCGTCATCATCTCGTAGACCCGGTCGAGCGCCGCGCTGGAAATCTCACCCGGATTGTCCTGCATGCTCAGGTCGGGATCGGTGTAACGATCGTCTTCGGCAAGGGTGTCGAGCGCGTGATCGATCCAACCCGACAGCAGTTCGCCGCGCGAGGGCGCGCGGAAGCCCACCGAATAGGTCATGCAATCATCGCCGACCGCCACGCCCTCATGCGCGAAACCGGGCGGGACGTAGAGGATATCGCCCGGCTCCAGCACCCATTCAGCCGTGTGTTCGAATTCTGCCAGCAAGCGCAGATAATCGTGCGGCTGCAACGGGGTGGCTTCGTCGCACTGCGGCCCGATCCGCCAGCGCCGGCGGCTCAGCCCCTGCACCAAGAACACATCGTACCTGTCGAAATGCGCGCCCACCCCGCCGCCATCAACCGCGTAACTGACCATCACATCGTCCACCCGCCAGTTGGGAATGAACCGAAATGCATCAAGCAGCGCAGCGACGGCGGGAACGTGGTGATCGACCGCCTGCACGAGCAGAGTCCACGGATAGCGCCCCAATTCGCCGAACCGCGTAGGGGACAACGGACCGTGCTCCAGGTCCAGCTCGCCGGATGCGGTTTCGTGGACGAGGCGTGATTCCACCTCGCCCTCGCACGCCAACCCCGCCAGTTCGTCCGGCGGCAATGGATTGCGCCATGACCGCCACGGATTGCGGATCAGCAGCGGCCGCTTCTGCCAGTGCTCGATCAGGAAGCGCTCAGCATCGAAGTCGCGAAAGGCGGGCACGTTCATTGCGGCTCGCCCTCGGCACCGGCGAACAAATCCATGAAATTGCGCGCCGCATCACGATCGGCGGGATCGGAAAATGCAATGTCGAGATCGGGTGCCGCGTCGAACATGTACAACAGAGTCCACAGGGCGAACCGACCGCCGCGATCGCGCGAGAGCCCGAAATCGACCAGCATCCGCTCCACCCCGGCCACCCGCGCGCCCTCGCTCACCCCATCCAGCGAGGTGGTACCGAAGTAGCGAAAGATGAGGTCGTCGAAGTCCATCCCATTCCGCCTAGCGATCGCCGTAAGGATGGCAAAGCATCTCAACTCTAGCAGTGCGGTTGCAAACCGCTGCCGCCAATCGCTCCGGGCCTTGGCGAGAGTACTAGCCCATGTCAGAACTCGCCCTTCAGCGTCCCGACGGCCGAACGGGTTTGCGCTTCCCTTTCTTTTCTCCGCCACCCTTCTCGCGGCGACCCTTTCGGAAGTTTTTCACACCCGGATCGTGATCGCCACGTTTGCGGTTCTGGCGGGCCTCCACACGCGGCCCTTCGTCGCTTCGCTCGATTGCGATGGCATCTTGACTGTCGTCTGCGGAAGCTGTGCGGGCAATCGTGTCCGCAAATTTCGAAGCGATCGCTCGTGGGATCTGGAACCAGCTTTCGTTCTGGCCAATCCGGATCGCCCCGATCTCGTTACGCGTTATGTGGCCCTGGCGGCAAATCATCGGCAACAGCCAGCGCGGCTCGGCATTCTGTCTTCGCCCGATGCAGATCTTGAACCAGACCACGTCGTCGAAGCCCGGACGATGATTGTCGGCCTTGTTCTTTTCACGCGCCGCCGGTGTATCCGCGATCAATTCTTCCGGTTGCGGCATCTTCGCACGGTGGGCCTGCACCAGTGCCGCTGCGATGTCTTCCGGTGCCATGCGGCTCATCAACTCGGCGGCCACCTTGCGGTCCGCTTCCTCGTATTCGACCGGAGCAGAAAGCTTGTCCATCAAGCGGATGTGATCCTGAGCGCGAATGGATTCGGCCGAGGGCGCGCTCATCCAATCCGCCGATATCTTCGCACCGCGCAACATGCCTTCCACACGCTTTCGGCGATTGTAGGGCACCACAATGACGGCGGTTCCCTTGTTTCCCGCCCGGCCGGTACGACCCGAACGATGCTGCAGCGTTTCCGCATCGCGCGGTATCTCGACATGAATGACGAGGCTCAGCGAAGGCAGGTCGAGACCACGCGCCGCCACATCCGTCGCAACGCAAACGCGCGCACGGCGATCGCGCAATGCCTGCATAGCCTGGTTGCGTTCCGACTGCGAATGTTCGCCCGACAGGGCCACGACGGCGAAACCCCGATTCTGCAAGGTGGCATGCAACCGCCGCACATTGTCGCGGGTTGCGCAAAAACAAATGGCCGTTTCCGCCTCGTGGAAGCGCAACAGATTCACCACCGAGTTCTCGATCTCGGACGGAGCGACGGTAATCGCCTGGTAAGCGATGTCTCCGTGCCCGTGTCCCTCACTCGCGAGTGTCAAACGCAAGGCGTTGGTCTGATAGCGCTCGGCCAAGCGAACGATCTGACGAGGCAGAGTTGCTGAAAACAGAAGCGTGCGGCGCGTTTCCGGCGCGGCATCGAGAATTTCTTCGAGATCCTCGCGAAACCCCATATCGAGCATCTCGTCAGCCTCGTCGAGCACGACGCCCGCGAGCCCCGACAGGTCGAGCGCGCCGCGTTCGAGATGATCGCGCAGCCGCCCCGGAGTGCCCACGACGATCGCCGGTCCGCCCCGCAGTGCCCGTCGTTCCTTGGATGCATCCATTCCGCCGACGCAAGTTGCGATGCGAATACCGGTCCTGCCGTACAGCCAGGCGAGTTCTCGACTGACCTGCAATGCCAACTCGCGCGTCGGGGCGACCACGAGTACCAGTGGCCCCTCGCCGCGCGATTCAGCGTCACCGTGGGTAAGCAATTCGCTCGAAAGCGCCAAACCGAACGCGACCGTCTTGCCCGAACCCGTCTGCGCGGAAACGATAAGGTCCCGCCCCTCGGCATCGGGGGCTATCACGGCAGCCTGCACCGGAGTAACAGAGGCGAAACCGCGTTCGACAAGGGTGTCGCGCAGAATTGGCGGTAGATTTTCGAAGGACATTGGAACTCACAATAGATCCGCCCTTTGACAGGGCGGCGAGGTTTAGCGGGCGGAAGAGTTCCGCTCAGGCAGAAAACGGGGAACGGGCGCGTGCAAGCAGCCTCGCATCAGGACGATATAGCAATAAATGCCCCGCAAGGCTTGTGGAAAGTCATGCGTGGGGGCGGAATGACGCTGGAGAAGGGCGACGCAGACCAGCCGATGGACTTCACGGCCAAGGACGACACAGCCGACTATACCGCCAATGTCGCGCTACACGATGGCGCCCCCCGCCTGCTTCGCATTGCGGGCGACGTGGTTTCGCCGCGCGATCTGCCGCGATGATGACGCGGCTGGACGACCGGCCCTGGAAGCTGCTTCGTGCAGGCGGCATGGGCCGGCTTTCCGCGATGATCCGCATTGCCCGGCTGCTGACCCCGGATAGCGATGCTGCGTTCCCGGCCTGGCAGGGAATGCAGTATATTCGCGACATGGCGAGCGGGCGCGGCAAGCTCTCGCCGCTCGACAATGCCCGCTATGGGAAGACCGATTGGACCAGCGCCAAGGCGGTGCTCGCTCCGACTGTCTGACTAAGGGTTCTTTCCATAACGGGCGCTGTCCGCCGCTCCGATCGGCGGGTCGTCGCCAGTTGTGATATTCGACCCTGTTCGTCTCGAGCCCAGTGCCAACCGAGCGTTGCCCACCGAACTCGTGACCGGCGGTCCCGCCACTGTTTGCGTCACTCGAAGGGCAAAGTGCTTCGTCCAGTGATTTCGACGAAAAAGGCGGGCGGTGGTTGCGTATATCCTTCCCTAGGGAAGCTGACCATCCGGCCCGCCGATGGCCGCGTGAAACGACACGAACGCCGTCGCAAGCGCAGCCTCGCTGTCGATAAGCGATTGGCGGCTGGCGATCAGTTGACGTTGCGCATCGAGGACGTCGAACAAGGTCGCTAGACCTTCGCGGTAAAGGGCGTCGGACTGTTCGAGCGCGGCTTCGCTTTGCTCGATCGCCTCGCGCAGTGCATTGATCCGCTGGCCGTTTGCGTCGAGCGCGACCAGAGCGTTCTCCACCTCGCCCAGAGCCTCGAGAAAGGTGAGCCGGTATTCACCGAAGCGGGCGTCGGCTTCCGCTTCCGCGGCGGCAACCTCAGCGCGTCGACGGCCACCATCGAAAAGCGGCAGATCCAGCACCGCTCCGACGCTGGCGATGAACTCGTCCAGGATACCCCCGATGCTGCCATCGCCGAGCGCCACGCTGGCCGGGATTGTCAGCGAGGGGCGCAAGTCCGCTTGTTCGATTCCGACGCCGGCGGCGGCCCGCAGCAGCGCCGCTTCGGCGGCAAGCACATCGGCCCGGCGGCGCAGCAGATCGGCAGGCGTGCCCGCGGGAGGCCCACCGGCAAAGTCGGGAATGGTCTTCTCGCCCGGAGCGGGGGGCGGAGCGAACGGCCCTGCTGCCTGGCCCAGCAGGATCGCGAGCCGGTTGGCCGCGCCCGCCCTCGCAATCTCGATCAGGCCCCGCCGTGCGCGCGTTTGCGCGAGGTCTGCTGCGGCTCTCCGGACATCGAGATTGGCCGCAAGCCCAGCCTCGAACCGCAGCGTGACGATGCGCAAGGTCCGCTCTTGCAAGTCGGTCGACTGCGCGAGCAGCTCCAGCTGCGCGCCGGTGCGGCGGTACTCGATATACTGCGCGGCGATGGCGGCGGCCACCAGTCTGCGCTGGTCGGCGACGATGTATTCGGCTTGCGCATAGTCGGCGGCGACGGCTCGGATCTCCGCTGCGAGACGCCCCGAAATATCCGGATCGAAACTGCCGAGCAGGCCCACGCTCGCACTGTCGCTATCGCTCGTGCCCAGGCCGATAGTCGCGTCGGCCGCTCCATCGAAGCGCGGCATTCGGTCCGCCCGCTCCGCTTGTAACAGCGCATCGGCTGCGCGCAGGCGATCGCGCGCGATGGCAATGTCGAGATTGGCGTCGAGTCCCTGCTGCACCAGCGTGTCGAGCACGGGGTCGCCGAACCCCTCCCACCAGTTCGCCGCCACGCCGCTGGGCGGCAAGTCTCCGGCGTAGACACGTGGCGCGGTCACGGGACGATTGAGCTGATAGGGGTCGAGGGAAGCGCAGGCCGACAAAGCCCCGGCTGCCGCGACAAAGATGCCGACACGGATCATGCGGGCGCCACCGTCATATCCTCATCCAGCGAGTCGATCTCATCGTGCAGCTTGGCGAGGTCGACGCTGCGCGGCTGTCCGAAGCGGGCGATGACAAGGTAGAGCACCGGTGTCAGAAACAGCGTGAAGACGCCCGCGATGCCGAGCCCGCCGAAGATTACCCAGCCGATCGACTGCCGCGCTTCAGCGCCCGCACCGCTCGCAAGGATCAGCGGCACCGCACCGATAACCGTAGAGACTAGCGTCATCGCGATCGGGCGCAGGCGGATGGCCGCGGCCTCCTCCACCGCCTCGCGCACGCTGCGTCCCTGATGGCGCAACTGATCGGCGAACTCGACGATCAGCACGCCGTTCTTCGCCATCAGCCCGATCAGCATCACCAGTCCGATCTGGGAATAGATGTTGAGCGACACACCCGAGAGGAACAAAGCGAACACGGCCGCTGCCAAGGCAAAGGGCACCGTCAGTAGCACGACCAGCGCGCTGGTCAGGCTTTCGAACTGCGCAACCAGAACGAGGAAAACGATCGCGAGCGCGAAGCCATAAGTCAGAAGCAGGGCGTTGGAGCTTTCCTCCAGACTCTCGGCGTCGCCCTGCAGCAGCATGTCGATGTCTTCGGCCACCGTCTCTTGCGCCAGCCGCTCGATCTCGTCGACTGCGTCACGCAGGGGCGTGCCCGCCTCGATATCGGCATTCACCTCGATCGCACGGCGCTGCTCGGTGCGGTCCAGTTCGGCGGCGATCCCCTGCTCCACGATAGTGGTCACTGCCGAGAGCGGCACTAGCCGGTTCCCACCGGTCTCGCCGCCCGATCCACGCACGTAGAGATTGCGCAGATCGTTGGGGTTTGTCACGCTAACCGCCTGCGCAGTGAGGAAGATCGGCACGGCCTGGTCGCCGACGTTGAGGTCGACCAGTTCCTCCCCACCGACCATCGCCCGCAGCGTCTGCGACAGGTCGTTCAGATCGATGCCGAGGTCCGACGCCCGTTGCCGGTCGATCCGGACGGAAAGCTGCGGCTGGGTCGGCTGGTAGGAAATCTCGGCGTTGGATAGAATGTCTGACTGCGTGTCGATCGCGGTCGCGAGGGCATCGGCGCTTTCATAGATGCCGCTATATTCCGCACCGGTCAGCGCGACCTCCAGCCCGTCGCCGCCGCCGCCGAAGCTGAGCGTACCGCGTCCGCGGGCATTGGTGCGCGAGCCGGGAATCTCGGCAAGTGGGTCGTTGAGGTCCTGCACGATCTCGGTCTGGCTGCGATCCCGATCGCCCCAGTCTGCCAATTCGGCGGTCACGCGGACGCGGTTGGGATCGTAGCGGCCGACGATCGAGAAGGTACTCTCGATCTCACCGCTCTCGAGATAGGGCTGGAGCACCCCCTCCACTTCGTCGAGTTCGCGATCCATGAAATCGAGTCCGACGCCGTCCGGCCCCGTCGCATCGACAGTTATCACACCGCGATCCTCGTCAGGGACCAGTTCGTTATCGAGCTGGTTATAGAGAAACCCGGCCAGCCCCGCGGCCAGGATGGAACCGATGACCATAGCTCGCGGTGCATCGAGCGCGCGCTTCAAGGTGCGGTCGTAGCGGTCGGTCACGGCGCTGCCGAAGCGGGACAGGCGACCGTCGCCCTCCCCGTTACTGGTGAGGTCGAACTTCGCCGCCAGCGCGGGCACTAGCGAGAGTGCGACGAAGCTGGACAGGATGACCGCGACCGCAAGCACGAAGCCGAATTCACGGAAAAGGCGCCCGGTTTCGGACGGCAGGAAGCTGATCGGCACGAACACCGAGACCAGCACCGCGGTCGTCGCGACGACCGCAAAGAACACCTGCCGCGTGCCCACGACCGCCGCCGCGCGCTTGCCCAGCCCCTTGTTCTGCAACCGCTGGCAATTTTCCAGCACCACGATCGCATCGTCGACGATAAGCCCCGTTGCGAGGACCAGCGCCAGCAGCGTGAGCAGGTTGATGGAAAAGCCCATAAGCCAGATGCCCGCGATCACGCCGACCAGCGCCACGGGGATCGTCGTGCTCGGGATCATCGTCGGTCGCCACGCGCGGAAGAAGATCAGCATGGTCGCCACGACCACAAGGATCGTGAAGGCGAGGGTGATCAGCACTTCCCGGACCGAGATGCGGATGAACTCCGCGTCGTCGGAAACGACCTCCACCTCGACATTGTCGAACCGCCGGTTGACCCGCTCGATCGCCTGCCGGATCGAATCCGAAATCTGAATCGTGTTCGAACTGGCCTGCCGCACCACCCCCAGCCCGATGATCGGCCGCCCGTCCAGCCGCACGAAGTTGGTCGCATTGGCAGGCGCGAAATCGGCCTGCGCGACGTCGCCCACCCGCACATTGCCCGAGATGACCACGTTCTCTATTCGGTCGGGCTCGGTTGCACTCGCATCGGCGCGCACGACCAGGTTCTGCGCATCCGAACGGAACGAGCCGACCGGCACATCGAACGGCGCGTTCTCGAGCGCATCGGCGACATCGGTCAAGGTGAGGCTGAAGCGGTTGAGCCGTAGCGGGTCGACCGCGACGCGCATCTGCCGCTGCCGCGCGCCGAACGGCTCGATGCTGGCGACGCCGTCGGCTGTCAGCAATTCGGGAATGATGTCGTTGTCGACCAACCGGGTCAGCTCCGCCTGATCGTAGGCATCGCTCAGCACGGCCAGCGTCATGATCGGTTGCGCATCCTGGTCCGCCTTCACCACAGTGACCTGCTCGACCCGCTCGGGCAGGTCACGCTGGGTGCGGCTGACCGCCTCACGCACGTCGGTCGCCGCGGTGTCGAGATCGACGCCGGGGTTGAATTCGACCCGGATGCGAGAATTGTTCTCCTCGCTCGAGGAACTGATCTGGCGCACGCCCGAAACCCGCGCCACGGCGTCTTCTAGGATGCTCGTGACCTCTGCATCCATCGTCTCGGGCGCGGCACCGGGCAGTGTGGCAGTGACCGAAACGATCGGCCGGTCCACATTGGGAAGCTCGCGCACCTCCACACCCATCAGCGCCGCAACACCCGCAATGACGATCAGGAGGTTGAGAACGCCGATCAGCAGCGGCCGCTTGACCGCGAGCATGGGCAGATCCGACCTAGTCTCCATCGCTGCCGCGGGTTGGCGCGTTTTCGACGCGAACATTTTGCTCGGGCTGTCGCGCTCGGCGGACGAGCCGAATGTCCTGCCCGTCGCGGACCTTTTGAACACCTTCCACGATTACGCGGTCGTTGCGGCTCACCCGTCCGTCGACGAACACCCGCCCGTCGCGCCGCGAGGTGATGGTGACCGGCACGCGCACGGCCTTGCCCTCGCGGACTAGGAACAGGTGCGAGCCTTCGCCGCCCCACACGATCGCCTCTTCGGGAATTGCCGGCCGGGTCGTGCCGTTGCGGGTGAACTGCACGCGGAAGCTCATTCCGGGTCGCAACTTATCGTCTTCGTTGGGAATTGCGGTGCGGACGATGAAATCGCGACTCTCCTGAGACACGCGGTTGTCGGTCGCGATCACCTGGGCTTCGATCGTCCGGCCGGGTTCGGAAAAGGGCGTTACCTCGACCGTGTCACCTGGGCTGAGATTGGCGAAGACCTCTTCGGGCGCGGGAAAATCGACATAGAGCGTGCCGCGGCGATCAATCTGGGTGATCGGCGTCGAATCGTTTACCCTGTCGCCGACATCGATCTCCGTCAGCCCGACATGGCCGGAAAACGGCGCGCGCACGGTGCGGTCGGCGAGCGCGGTCTGCGCCTGCCGCAGGGCTACTCTCGCAGCGGCCAGCGCAGTCTCGCCCGCCTCGATCTGGCTTTCTGAGATTGCGCCGGTATCCTCGATCCGGCGATAGCGACCGAGTAGCTGGCTCGCCTCCTGCACCGAAACCCGCGCCGCCTCGACCTCCAGCCGCTCGGCCCGGTCGTCAAGCTGTAGCAGTTGCGCGCCTTCCCGCACGTAGTCGCCCGCGCTGAACAGCACACGCGTTACGCGACCCGCGGTCTCGGGATAAAGCTCGGCAGAGGTTGCCGCGCGGGCCGTGCCGATGGCTTCCACCTGCGACATTTCGGGCAGAAGGCGCACCTCTTGCGCAATCACCGGCACTTGCTCTGCCGAACCTTCCTCCTTCTCGGCCACGCAAGCTACGAGCAGCAGACTTACACCGCCGAACGCCAGTGTTCTGAGATTAAGCAGGCCCATCCTGTCCCTGTCTATGAGAGTAGGTTTGTTGGCGAAAGGCCTTTCGGTTTTCCTAGGGCGGAATGGTCCAGAGCTTGGCTTCGAGGTCGAACTCGTCGAACACTGCGTGCCGCACCTGCCCCGACCGCGCTGCGGACAGGATTACCAAGTCCAGCGCCAGGCGGCTGTCGCTCTCCCGTTCGCGCAGCCTGGGAATGAACTTGGGCACATCGCCCGCGTAGTAACCTTCCTCTTCGGCTGTCGGGGCGATCCCTCGCTGATCGAGCGCATCGGTGCTTCGCTGTCGCGATACCCTGATGCATACGCCCAATCGAGCACGGTCGCGATCCGCTGTGCCAGCACCTTTGCGGTCGCCTCGCGAACGTAGGGAAAAGGAAATGGCGGAGAGGGAGGGATTCGAACCCTCGGAACCCGTAAGGGCTCAACAGTTTTCGAGACTGCCCCGTTCGACCACTCCGGCACCTCTCCGCGATTCGTGAGGACGGCGGTCGACGCATGCCGCCCTTCGCGAGGAGGTGCGCGCTTAACGGAAGAATGGCGCCATGCCAAGCCGCGTATGATCGAAAATGAGCGGGTGGTGCGTCTTGGCCAAAGGAAGGGTCGCAGAAGCTGTCAACCCACGGCGAAGCGGGGCTTGATTTACCGCCTATGTGCCCTGATATTTAAATCATGGCGCAAGAAATCACCATGCCACGTCTGGCCGAGGCACGCTTCGGTATCGGCGAAGTCGTCCGCCACCGCATGTTCGATTTCCGTGGGGTTATCTTCGATATCGACCCGGTCTTCGCCAACAGCGAGGAGTGGTACGAATCCATTCCCGAAACCATGCGACCGCGGCGCGATCAGCCGTTCTACCATATCTTTGCGGAGAACGAGGACAGTTCCTACGTCGCCTATGTGAGCCAGCAAAACCTCATCGGTGATGCCGAGCACGGGCCGATCGACCACCCGGACGTGCCCCAGCTGTTCGAAGCGTTCAGCGATGGCCGTTATCGCATGCATCGCTCCCTGACACACTGATTATAGCGCGCTTGCAGCCTCAGTCCTTCAGCTTCCAGCCCGATTTTAGCAGGCGATAGACCAGCCAGCAGAAGATCGCGTTCAGCACACCCAGGCCCAAAGCGGCCTGCCACACGGCGCCAGCACCCGCCCCGATGTCGCTCTCACCCAGAAAGCCGTACCGAAACCCGGAGATGGTATAGAAGAACGGGTTGACGCGGCTGATCGCCTGAAATGCACCGTGGAGATTGTCGATCGTGTAGAACGTGCCTGACAGCAAGCTGAGCGGCGCGATCACGAAGTTCGTCACGGCGGCATTGTGATCGAACTTTTCCGCCCAGATCGAGGTTACCAAGCCGAGCAGCGCGAGCATCAGCGCGCCCATCAAGCCGAACCAGACGATGGCCCACGGGGCCGCCACCGTCAGCGAAACGCCGGGCCATAGAATTACTGCGAGAGCCACCGCGCAGCCGACCATGACCGAGCGGGTCACCGCCGCGCCCAGAATGCCGGTCATCAATTCCCCGGTAGAGAGCGGCGGCATCAGGACGTCGATGATCGTTCCCTGAATCTTGCCGGAAAGCAGGCTGAACCCGGAATTGGCGAACGCGTTCTGCATCATGCCCATGACGATCAGGCCGGGCGCAAGGAAACTCGTGAACGGTACGCCGAATACCGTCCGGTCCGCGGGTCCGAGCGCAAGGCTGAAAATCACCAGAAACAGCAGGGTGGTGACCGCCGGCGCCCAGATCGTCTGCGTCTGCACCTTCATGAAACGGCGTACCTCTTTAAGGTACAGGCTCCACAAACCGATCCGGTTGATACCGGTGATGACCGGCTCTCCTTGCGGATGAAAGCGGTGCGGCGAACTTTCCCCGGCTTGGGTAAGGCTCGCTGGGTCGATTGTCTGCGCTTGATCCGCCATGGTCCGCGCGTTAGGCGAGCGTTCCGGGGCTGGCAAGTTGTGTGCCGCACCCCATATCGGTTGACCGAGCCGACCTTTTTATCTCCGAGACTATGGATTTTGCATGAGCTGGACCGACGAACGTACCGCGACCCTGAAGAAGATGTGGGAAGACGGCGCTACCGCCAGCCAGATCGCGGAGAAACTGGGCGGCGTATCGCGCAATGCGGTGATCGGGAAAGCCCATCGCATGGGGCTGAAGGCGCGCCCATCGCCGGTGAAGGCGAACGAAAAACCCGCGCCCAAGAAACCGACGCCCGCTGCGCCAGCGCCCAAACCGGCTCCGAAAGCCGCCCCCGCTCCCGCGCCCGCGCCGACCCCTGCTCCCGCCCCCATTTCCGCTCGCTCCGACGCGAAGGAGACGCCATCGCAGCCGATGCCAAATGCGGGGCAAAACGCGCCGAAGATCGTGTCGGTCGGCCCGGGCGGCTTCTTGCGCCAGGGTCCGGGCGACCAGCAGGCGCCGATTCCGCCCGCCCCGCCGCGTCGCCTCGTCCCCGCAAAGCCATCTTCGGAAGTGGCGGACAAGACCAGCCTGCTCGATCTCAACGACAAGATCTGCCGCTGGCCGATGGGTCACCCCGGCGAGCCCGATTTCCATTTTTGCGGCGAACCCGTGAACCCGGGTTTCCCCTATTGCGTCGAGCACTGTGGGCGGGCGTTCCAGGCGCAATTGCCGCGCGGTGCGCGCCGTCCCCCTCCGCCCCTGCCCTTCGGCGGCCCACGGGTCCGCTGAAGCGCGACACGGTCTTTTTCCAGGGCTCGCCGGTTCCGATCGGCGGGCCCTTTCTCTATCACTTGCCTGAAACAAGAGGAGTAGCTCTATGGCCCTGTCCCTTGACGCCGCGATCATCCCCAATTGGTGCCAGACGCTCGGTGCCGTCGAAGGACTGCTCGACAAGGCGGAAGATTTCGCGCGTGCCAACGACGGGGAAACGAGCCTTCTGCAAAGCCGACTCATAGACGACATGCTGCCCCTGAATTACCAGTTCAAGAGCTGCTGGACGCATACCGCAATGGCGATCGAGGGCGTGCGTCATGGACGGTTCTCGCCGGAAATGACACCACCGCCAGGCTCGATTGACGAGTTGCGGAAGATGATCCTCGATGCGCGCTCGGCATGCGAGGCAATCGGTGAAGACGAATTGGAGGCGCTGGCCGACAACGAGATGGTGTTCTCCATTGGCGACAAGTTCCGCCTCGACTTCACAGTGCAGGATTTCCTGCTCAGCTTCTCGACCCCCAACCTCTATTTCCACGCCGCGACAGCTTACGACATCCTTCGCATGAAGGGCGTCGAGATCGGAAAGCGTGATTATCTGGGGGCGATGCGCGTACGGAGCGCCTGACGCTAGCGCTCCCTCAGCAAAGAAAAACGGCCGCGGAGAGCAATCTCCGCGGCCGTTTTCATTCAGGCTGAAGGCTGAATCAGTCCTTCAGGAAGTCGGGAACGTGGGCTTCGCCACCGCCACTGGAACCGTCGCCTTCGCCACGAGGGCCACGGTCGCCACCACGTCCGCGGCCACCGCCGCGGCGACGATCGCCACCGCCACGCGGTCCACGGTCGCCACGATCACCACGCGGCTCGCGCGGGGGACGGGTGTCCTCCAGCTCTTCGCCGGTTTCCTGATCGACGACGCGCATCGACAAGCGGACCTTGCCACGGTTGTCGATCTCGAGGACCTTGACCTTCACTTCCTGGCCTTCGGAGACGACATCGGTCGGCTTCTCGACCCGCTCGTTCTTCATTTCGGACACGTGGACGAGGCCGTCCTTGCCACCCATGAAGTTCACGAACGCACCGAAATCGACGATATTGACGACCTTGCCGGTGTAGATCTTGCCGACTTCCGCTTCTTCGACGATGCCTTCGATCCACTTCTTGGCGGCTTCGATCTCGTCGGCGTTGGAGGAGCTGATCTTGATCACGCCCTCGTCATCGATGTCGACCTTCGCACCTGTTTCGGCGACGATCTCGCGGATCACCTTGCCGCCCGTGCCGATGACGTCGCGGATCTTCGACTTGTCGATCTGCATCGTCTCGATACGCGGAGCGTGCTTGCTGACGCCGGTGCGCGACGTGCTGAGCGCCTTGGTCATTTCGCCCAGAATGTGCGCACGACCGGACTTCGCCTGCTCCAGCGCGGTCTTCATGATCTCCTGCGTGATGCCGGCGACCTTGATGTCCATCTGGAGGCTGGTGATGCCCTTCTCCGAGCCCGCGACTTTGAAGTCCATATCGCCCAGGTGATCTTCGTCACCCAGGATATCGGACAGAACCGCGAAGTCGTCGCCTTCGAGGATCAGGCCCATTGCGATGCCGGAAACCGGACGCTCGATCGGAACGCCGGCGTCCATCATCGACAGACAGCCGCCGCACACGGTCGCCATCGAGCTAGAGCCATTGGACTCGGTGATGTCCGACAGGATGCGGATGGTGTAGGGGAAATCCTCGTGATCGGGCAGCACCGGGTGCAGCGCGCGCCATGCGAGCTTGCCGTGGCCGGTTTCGCGGCGGCTGGTGAAACCGAAGCGACCCACTTCGCCGACCGAATAGGGCGGGAAGTTGTAGTGCAGCATGAAGGGCGAATAGGAGAGGCCCTCCAGCCCGTCGATCATCTGCTCGGCATCCTTGGTGCCCAGCGTGGTGGTGCAGATCGCCTGCGTCTCACCGCGCGTGAACAGCGCCGAACCGTGGGTCCGCGGCAGCAGGCCAACCATCGCCTCGATCGGGCGAACCTGGTCGAGCTTGCGCCCGTCGATGCGCTGGCCGTCCTTCAGGATGGCACCGCGCACGATTTCGGCTTCCAGCTTCTTGGTCAGCTTGATCGCGGTCATGCGCTGCTGGCCGTCGAATTCCTCGCTAGAATAATGCGCCTTCACCTTCTCGCGCGCTTCGTTCAGCGCGTCCGAACGGGCGGACTTGTCGGTCAGCTTGTAAGCCTTCGCGATGTCGTCGCCGATCATCGCCTTGATCGAGGACTTCATGTCCTCGTTGCCGTCACTGGTGGCGACTTCCCAAGGATCCTTCGCGGCCTGCTCGGCCAGATCGATGATCGCGCCGATGACCTTGCGGCTTTCCTCGTGCGCGAACATCACCGCGCCGAGCATTTCCTCTTCGGTCAGCTCCTTGGCTTCGGATTCGACCATCATCACCGCGTCCTGCGTGGCGGCGACGACCAGGTCGAGGCGACCTTCGTCGTCCAGCGCGCTGGAAAGCGACGGGTTCAGCGCGTACTCGCCATTGCGGAAACCGACGCGCGCGGCACCGATCGGGCCCATGAACGGCACGCCCGAAATGGTCAGCGCAGCCGAAGCGGCGATCATCGCAACGATATCGGGCTCGGTCTCGCCGTCATAGGAGAGGACCTGGCAGATCACGTTGATCTCGTTGTAGAAGCCTTCCGGGAAGAGCGGCCGCACGGGGCGGTCGATCAGGCGCGAGGTCAGCGTCTCCTTCTCCGTGGCGCGGCCTTCGCGCTTAAAGAAGCCGCCCGGGATACGGCCCGCAGCGGAGAATTTTTCCTGGTAGTGAACGGTCAGGGGGAAGAAGTCCTGCCCTTCCTTGACGCTCTTGGCCGCGGTCACGGCGCACAGCACCACGGTCTCGCCATAGGTCGCCAGCACGGCGCCGTCGGCCTGACGGGCGATACGCCCGGTTTCCAGAGTGAGGGTCTTTCCGCCCCACTCCAGTTCTACTTTCTTCGTGTCGAACATTGATTTTCCTTCTGACCCGCGTGCCACATTGCCTCGCGGGGCCTCATATTCCGGGTAAGCCGTCCCGGGCCGGTGCGGGGCCTTGTCTGCCCCATTCTTCAGCCCGTGCGCCGAATTGCGCTTGGGCCGGATAGACGAAGGGGCGGCTCTCGGAGCCGCCCCTTCGAGAAACTCTTATTTACGAAGACCCAGCTTCTGGATCAGCGCGTTGTACCGCTCGACGTCCTTCTTCTTGAGATAGGCGAGCAGGCTGCGGCGCTTGTTGACCATGGTCAGCAGGCCGCGACGCGAGTGGTTATCCTTGTGGTGATCCTTGAAGTGTTCGGTCAGGTTGCGGATACGCTCGGTCAGGATCGCGACCTGCACCTCGGGCGAACCTGTATCGTTCGTGCCCGTGGCGTTATCCTTGATGATTTCCTGCTTCTTCTCGGCGGTTACCGACATTTCATTCACTCCGCGACATCGTGCATGTTGAAACCCCGGACGACTTTCGCGTCGCCTCCGGCAATTTCCACCAGCGCCACCGGAATATCGCCCGATTTCGCAAGGTAGAGCCCGTCGGATTGGGGCATTCCCGAAAGGACCCGGCCCTGGCGGACCGCCTGCGCACTATCGGGGGTGAGGTTGAGAGCCGGGATGTCGTCCAGCCCCGCCTCGAGCGGCAGGAGGAGGTCTTGAAGGGGCGCGCCGTTACCGATTTCGTTGAGTTTGTCCAGCGAAATCGCCTGATCCTCGCGGAATGGCCCGGCCTTCGTACGTCTGAGATAGGTGACGTGTCCCACGGTGCCAAGGGCGCGCGCGATATCCCGTGCCAGCGATCGGATGTAGGTTCCCTTGGAAACATGCGCTGTCAGCGTGACCGCGTCGACCGAAACGAGCGGCGGCGCTGGATTGTATGGGTCGGGCTGGGCGAAGCCGGTAGCAAGCTGCGAGGGATTGTCCTCTCCCGCATAGCCGCCAGCCAAGCCCAGATCATGAATCGTGACCCGCCGCGTCTTCATCGCAACTTCCTCGCCCGCGCGCGCGCGGTCATAGGCACGCTTGCCGTCGATCTTCACGGCCGAATAGGCCGGTGGCACCTGCTCGATTTCGCCGACGAACGCGTCGAGCACGGCCGCGACCGCCTCCATCGGGGGCCGGCGGGTCGAACGTGCGATTACCTCCCCCTCGGTATCTAGGGTGTCGGTTTCCTCGCCGAACTGGATCGTGAACTCGTAGATCTTGCTAGCATCGAGCATCCGCCCGGCAAGTTTGGTCGCTTCTCCCAGCGCGATCGGCAGCACGCCTTCGGCCAGCGGGTCGAGCGTGCCACCATGGCCTACCTTAGTCTTCGCATAGCCACCCTGTCGCAGGTTGCGCTTGACCGCGGCAACTGCCTGCGTCGAACCGAGGCCACGGGGTTTGTCGAGAATGATCCAGCCGTGCGGGATATCAGCCCCCTGCGACCGCGTCGGCCAGCGCAAGGTATTTGCGCATCGCCCAATCGACCGGCGGCCCCACCGTGTTCTCGATCAATCCCAGACCGGGCAGGAACCATGTGAGCGCGATGAGGCCGACGAATAGCAGCATGCCGATCGGGCGCAGCCGCTCATAGGCGCGCGCCCAACGCGGCGGCAGCAGTCCTTCCAGAATATGCGAGCCGTCGAACGGCGGGATCGGCAGCAGGTTGAAGAAGGCGAGGAAGATATTGATCAGAAGGAAATAGAACAGGCCCTGCACGAGCATGTCCGGCGCGGCCATTTCCTGCGCGGTCATGCCGTGGGTGACAAGGCCGAGAACCACCGCACCGATCGCGGCGAGCAGCAGATTCGTTCCCGGTCCCGCCGCCGCAACCGCCATCATCCCGTAGCGCGGATTGTCGAGCCGGTTCTTCATCACCGGCACCGGCTTCGCCCAGCCGAATATCGGCCCGCCCACCACGGCGAGGAACCCGGGCACGAGCAAAGTGCCGATCGGGTCGACATGGCGCAGAGGATTGAGGCTGAGCCGGCGCTGCTCCTTCGCCGTGGGATCGCCGAGCGCGAGCGCCACCCAGCCATGGGCGACCTCGTGGAATACGATGGCGACGATCAACGCCGGCACGAGCACCACAGCGAGGGAAAGGGTATCGGTCATAACGGGGAAATAGGGTCAGCCGCGCCTTGTTGCCATAGCACCCGTCAGCACTCCGCCAGGGCGGATACGAAATGGCGTCGACACAGCGCCACGTAGCGGTCGTTGCCGCCAATCTCCGTCTGCGCGCCTTCCTGCACCGCCGCGCCTGCCGCATCGACCCGCAGGTTCATCGTCGCCTTGCGACCGCAATGGCATACAGCCTTCAGCTCGATCAGGGAGTCTGCGATACCCAGCAGCGCGGCGGAGCCGGGGAAGAGCTCGCCCTGGAAATCGGTGCGCAAGCCATAGCACAGAACGGGGATGCCCTCTTCGTCCGCCAGACGGGCCAGCTGCCATACCTGATCGCGGGTCAGGAACTGCGCTTCGTCCACCAGCACGCAATCGAGCGGCCTGCTGCGGTTGGCGGCGCCGATTTCCGCCCACAGATCGGTATCGGGGCGATAGAGATTGGCCTCCGCCTCCAGCCCGATGCGGCTGGCGATGGGCTTCCCTTCCGACCGGTCGTCGAGCGCAGCGGTCCACAGCATGGTCGCCATGCCGCGCTCGCGATAGTTGAAGTCGGCCTGCAGCAACGTGGTCGACTTTCCCGCGTTCATGCTCGCATAATAGAAATAGAGCTTCGCCATCGCCCACCCTTTACCTGCGGCTCGCGCAGCGCGATACGCCTGCACACGACATCATCCCCATCCAATGCAGCGACCACGAGGTACAGGCATGAGCACGACCGGAAAGCAGATTTTCACCACGCTGGAGAGCGACGGCACCCTGACCGTGGAGCTCGCGGACAGCGAATGGCAGGCCCCGACCGGCAATCAGGTGCTGGTGAAGATGGAAGCCGCGCCGATCAATCCCAGCGATCTGGCGCTGCTGCTCGGCCCTGCCGATCTGGAAAATGCAGACTACTCGCCGGGCAAGCTCGTCGCGAAGATGCCCGAACCGTTCAATTCCGGTGCGAAGGGTCGTCATGGGCAGCGCCTGCCCGTGGGTAACGAGGGCGCGGGTACCGTCGTGGCAACCGGAGAGGGTGAGATGGCGAAGGCTCTCGCCGGACAGCGTGTGGCCTGCGTACCCGGCACCGCCTACGGCGAATATGCCATCGCCGATGCGACGATGTGCCTGCCACTGGGCGACCATTCGGCACAGGACGGTGCCAGCGCATTCGTCAATCCCATGACAGCGCTCGGTTTCGTCGAGACCGCTAAGGCCGAAGGGCAGGACGCGATAATCCACGCCGCGGCGGCCTCCAATCTCGGGCAGATGCTCGGCCGTATCTGCCGTGCCGACGGGATGGCGCTGGTCAATATCGTCCGCAAGCAGGAGCAGGTCGAGCTGCTGAGAGGGCAAGGTGCGGAGCACGTCGTGAATTCGAGCGACGACGATTTCATGGCGCAGCTGCGCGGCGCCATCGACGCGACCGACGCCTATTTCGGTTTCGATCCGATCGGCGGAGGCAAGACGGTCGACCACTGTTTCAAGGCGATGGAGCAGGTCGCAGTCGGTAAGATGAGCGAATACAACCGCTACGGATCGAACCAGCCCAAGAAGATGTATATCTACGGTCGCCTCGACCTAGGGCCGACGATCCTGACGCCCAGTTACGGCTTCGGCTGGACCTTGGGCGGCTGGCTGCTGACGCCCTTCCTCCAGCAGGCGGGCATGGAAACCGTCATGCGGATGCGCCAGCGCGTGATCGACGAACTGACGACCACATTCGCCAGCAACTATACCCGCAAGGTTACGCTGGAAGAGATGCTGGAGAAGGACGCAGTAATGCAGTATTCTGCGATGCGGACGGGCGAGAAATATCTCGTCACGCCCTGACCGAGGCGCCTAGCGGCGCTGAAAAGCGGCCTGAATGGCGGCGGGATCGGTGATCCCGTTTGCCAGCAGCAATTGCAACAGGATGCGCGCTTTCGCCGGGCCAAGGGCGCGTGCGGCGACGAAACCGGCGCTGTCGTCCTCCGGTTCGCGATCGACCAACCCTTCGTCCACCCGGCTCGAGCGGACCACCGGCACGCCAGCGCGGACCGCATCGGCCAGCGCATCGCGCAAACGGCGCGACGCGTTGCCCTCCCCCATTCCGGCCAGAACGATGCCCCTCGTCCCGTGGCGGACGAGCAGCGCGACGAGTTCGACATCGGCCGCTGCGCACGCATGGACGATCGCAACCGGGGGCAGTTCATCCGGCAAGGGATAGCGCGCTTCCTGCGCAGGCCGCCACGGTTCGGCGAACCATTCGAGCGACGTCGGCGTGACCGCCGCGATCGGGCCGCGCGGAAAGCTGCGGAAGGCGTTCGTTCCGGTGGTCACGGCCTTGCGCACGTCGCGCGCTGCGTGAACCAGATCGCCCATCACCACCAGGACCCCGCGCCCGGCCGCCTCCCGGTCGCGCGCTACAACCACCGCGTTGGCAAAATTGCGCATACCGTCGCTCCCCACCGCATCGGCGGGCCGCATCGCGCCGACCAGCACCACCGGCTTGTGCGTCGGCAGCGTCTGGTCGAGCAGCAACGCGGTTTCCTCCGCCGTATCCGTTCCGTGGGTGATGACGATCCCGTCGCACTCGGGGTTCTCGATCGCCGCCAGCGCGATCGCGTGCAGTTCCCGCCACACCGTCATATCGATGTCTTCGGACCCGATATTGGCGATCTGGCGTCCGGTCAGTCTGGCATCGAGGCCGAAGCTTTCGATCCGCGCGATGAAATCCTGGATACCGATCTGCCCAGGGCGATAGTCGCGCCGCACGGGGGAGCCGGCGCGACCGGCAATGGTACCGCCGGTGGCGAGGACATGAATTCTTGCCTGCGTCATGCCCGCCCGTTTGGGGGACGCAAAGGCGCGGCGCAATGGGCGCGTCAGCACATCCCCCTAACAAAAGGGCAGTGTCGAGCTGCGTGATCGAGGCGGTCAGCGCATCCGCATGTGCAGGCGCGATCAGATGATCGATCGAACGCGCGTTCCTGAAGGCTCCGGAAGAACCGGTCAGCGCGACGAGCAGAATGGCTTCCCCTTCCCCGATGCATGGTGTGCACGGACACGAGAGCACCAACCGTTCCCGCCCATGCCGGGCGATGATCGCCATCGTCGCATGGAACGGCTCGATCCCGCCGACCACGCGGTGCGACACGAAGCGTAGCGATACCGCCTCGACCGGGCAGCGCCCCCTCTTCGCGGCGAAGACCCAGTCCCGCATGGCCAGCAAGAGGAGCCGCTCGCGGCGATCGAGGACAGCAAGCGGGCGATCGACATACTGGTACATGGTAACGGCAGCTCCCTCGGCGAATCGGACAGGGAGACCGTGCCACGGCCGCCACTATTTGCAAATAATTCTCATTAGCGAATTCAATCTCATGATTGACCATTCGGCTTTCGGCGCTATGGGCGTGTCGCGCTCCGGGCGGTTAGCTCAGCTGGTAGAGCATCTCGTTTACACCGAGAGGGTCGGCGGTTCGAACCCGTCACCGCCCACCAGGCTCCCCAACACGACATATGCTTGGAAAAGCGAAGGGTGGACTTTGCTCACCCCTTTGGCGCGATACCCTCGTCGATCGCCCCGCGCGCTTCGGGCGACGACCAGTCATAGCCGCCTGCCACGCGCCACACCTCGCGACCGCTCGCATCGTAGAGCACGGTGATCGGCAGGTTCGCCCCGTAGGCGAAGCCGAGGCGGTTGTCGGGATCGAGCCAGGGTTGAAGATTGGCGAAATCGTTCTTGGCGAAGAACGGCTCGACCTTTTCGGCCCCTTCCAGATCCTGGCTGACGGTAACCACCCTCACCTTGCCGCCGAGCTCGGCTGCGAGTTCGTCGAGCTGCGGCATCTCCTCGATGCAAGGGGCGCACCATGTCGCCCACAGATTGAGGAGCACCGGCGTACCCTGCAGTGCCCCCAGATTGAGCGCGTTGCCGGAGGGATCGGTGACATTCTGCGTCGGCATGAGATCGCCCGCATGGCTGCGATCGATTTCGGCCTTAGTGGAGGTCTTTTGCGCCGCAGTAGTCTCGGTTTGTTGCGGGCCGTCGGAAGTCTGCCTATCGCAGCCGGCGAGCAGCAACAAAGACAAGGCGGCGATGGACGAGAAGCGGGACAATTCGGCCTCCAATGCGATGTGGGGCGGCAGGTTCGCCGAAGGGCCTAGCGCGATCATGCGCGAAATCAACGCCTCTATTCCTTTCGACAAGGCGCTGTGGCGCGAGGATATCCGTGCGTCGAAGGTCCATGTCGCGATGCTCGCACGTCAGGGGATCGTAACGTCGGACGATTCCAATGCGATCACGCAGGGGCTCGACACGATAGCGAGCGAATTCGAACGCGATGGCGTACCTGAAGACTGGGATCTCGAAGACATCCACATGACGGTCGAAAGCCGCCTGACCGAACTGATCGGTCCGGCTGCTGGCAGGCTGCATACCGCCCGCAGCCGCAACGATCAGGTCGCGACCGATTTCCGCCTGTGGGTTCGCGCCGCCAACGAACGCGCGCTGGCGGGATTGGACGCGCTGCAACAAGCGCTCGTCACCCGCGCGGGCGAGCATGCCGATAGCGTCATGCCCGGTTTTACCCATCTGCAGACCGCGCAGCCCGTGACGTTGGGTCATCATCTGATGGCCTATTACGAGATGACGCGGCGCGACGTTGCCCGGTTCGCGGCGGCGCAGGAACGGCTTGCCGAATGCCCTCTGGGCGCGGCGGCACTCGCCGGAACGGGCTTCGACATCGACCGGGATTTCACCGCTACGGAGCTCGGTTTTTCCCGGCCCACGGCCAACAGCCTCGACACCGTGTCCGATCGGGACTTCGCGCTCGACTACCTCATGGCGGCGGCCCAGTGCTCGCTTCACCTGTCTCGTTTGGCCGAGGAGATGATCGTGTGGGCCAGCCAGCCCTTCGGTTTCGCGCGGATGCCCGATGCCCTGTCGACCGGCAGCTCGATCATGCCGCAGAAGAAGAACCCCGACGCGGCCGAGCTCGTGCGCGGCCATGCGGGGCGCATCGTCGGCTGCGCGACGGCATTGATGGTGACGATGAAGGGCCTCCCGCTCGCCTATTCGAAGGATATGCAGGACGACAAGCCACCGGTGCTGGAGGCGGCGAACCTGCTCGACCTGTCTCTGGCCGCGATGACCGGCATGGTCCGTGGATGCACCTTCCAGACCAAGCGAATGCGCGCGGCGGCGGAACTCGGCTTCGCGACCGCGACCGATCTTGCGGACTGGCTGGTGCGCGAGGCAAACATTCCCTTCCGCGAGGCGCATCATATCACCGGGGCGGCGGTCAGGCTCGCCGAAGAGCGCAGCATAGCGCTCGACGCGATACCACTGGCGGACCTACAGGCGATCGACACGCGGATCGACGAGCGGGTATTCGACCACCTCACCGTCGATGCCTCTGTCGCCGCGCGGGCCAGCTATGGCGGGACCGCACCCGATCAGGTAAGGCAGCGCGTCGCCGAGGCGCGCGCTGCGCTCGGCATGGAGGAATGATGCGACGTCCCGCCGCTACCGTTGCTTTGGCACCCACCGCGCTGGCGCTTTGCGCCTGTGCCCAGCAGACAGACCTGCGCCCGCTGGCCGGGCACGATCTGCCCCTTGCGCCCTATGGTGCCGTGGTGAAGCCGGAACCGGCGGAACTGTTGGAACTGCCGCCGGTCGCCGCACCCCAGCGGGCGGTGGAACTGCGCACGCGCTCGGAAGAGCGCGAAGACGATCCTTTCGATCTGCCGCCCGAATAATGGACCATTTCTCACTACGCGACGGCGTGCTGCACGCCGAAGATGTGCCTCTGCCGCGGATTGCGGAAGAAGTCGGCACGCCCGTCTACGTCTATTCGCGCGCCACGCTGGAGCGCCATGCGCGCGAGTTTCGCGCTGCGCTGGACCAGCTTGCCGACTCGCTGATCGCCTTCGCGGTAAAGGCGAACCCGAACCTTGCCGTGCTGAAGGTCTTGCAGAAGCAGGGCTTCGGTGCCGACGTGGTCTCCGGCGGCGAGATGCGCCGCGCGCTGGCCGCCGGAATCGCGCCCGACAAGATCGTGTTCTCCGGCGTGGGCAAGACGCGCACCGAACTCGAGCTGGGGCTCGACGAGCGGATCGGCCAGTTCAACATCGAATCGGTCGAGGAAGGCCGGGAACTGGCGGCGATCGCCGCAGCACGCGGGATCGCCGCGCCTGCCTGCCTGCGCATCAACCCCGATGTCGATGCGAAAACGCATGAGAAAATCTCGACCGGCAAGGCAGAGAACAAGTTCGGCGTACCGCTGATCCTAGCGCGCGAAATCTTTGCCGAGCTGGCCGCATTCGACGGGCTGAACCTGCGCGGCGTGGCGATCCATATCGGCAGCCAGATAGCCGATCTCGCCCCGCTCGAAGCCGCGTTCGCCAAGGTTGAATCCCTCGTCAGCGACTTGCGCGAAGCCGGCCACCGGATCACGCATGTCGATCTGGGCGGCGGGCTCGGCGTACCTTATCGCAAGGGCGAAGTGCTCCCCTCCCCTGCCGAGTACGGCGCGATGGTCGCGCGCGCCACGAAGGGGTGGGACGTTCGCCTGACGTTCGAACCCGGTCGTCTGATCGCCGGCAATGCGGGGGTGTTGCTGACCCGGGTCATCAGGGTGAAGCGGGGCGGCAACGGCGCGCCCTTCCTGATCGTCGATGCCGCGATGAACGACCTCGCCCGCCCGGCCATGTACGGTGCCTGGCACGACTTCGACGCCGTGACGCCGAGCGGCGAGCGGATGACCGCCAATATCGTCGGGCCTATTTGCGAGACCGGCGACACCTTCGCCACCGACCGCGACTGCGACGCGCTGGTCGCCGGCGATCTCGGGGTGTTTCGCACCGCCGGGGCCTATGGGGCGTCCATGGCGAGTTCGTACAATTCGCGCGGTTTCGTGCCCGAGGTGCTGGTCGATGGCGAACGCTATGCCGTCGTCGCGGACCGGATCGATGCCGCGGCGATCATGGAGGCCGAACGCGTGCCCGACTGGCTCGCCTGATGGGCGCGTGCCATGCATAGCCTGCCGCTGTTCCATCGCATCGCGGGGACGCGGGTGGTAGTTACCGGCGACGAACCGATGGCAGGGGCGAAGCGGCGCCTGGTCGAGCGCGCCGGGGGTATCCCCTGCCCGGAAGAAGAAGCGGACAAGGTGAGGATCGCCTTCGTGGCGATCGATGATGACGACGAGGCGGAGGCCACGGCCTCCCGCTTGCGGGCGAAGGGCCTGCTGGTGAATGTCGCCGACCGGCCCGACCTGTGCGATTTCACCACCCCAAGCATGCTGGACCGCGACCCCGTGATCATCGCGATCGCGACCGGCGGGGCGTCGGCGGGACTGGCGAAGCATCTGCGTCTGCGGATCGAACAATTGCTGCCCCATACGCTCGGCCTCCTCGCCGCGCGACTTGCCGGATCGCGCGATGCCATTCGCCAGCGCTGGACCAATCCCGACATGCGGCGCTTCGCGCTCGACAATGCGCTCGCCCAGGGTGGCCCGCTCGACCCGCTGGATCCCGGGTCCGCCCAGCGGGTCGCGGGCTGGGTACGCGGCGATAGCAATCTGCCGCATGAAACCGTCCACACGTTCCGGCTGCGATCGACCGATCCGGAGGAGCTCACGCTGCGCCAGGCGAGGCTGCTCGGAACCTGCGACACCCTGCTCCACGATCCGGCCATTCCGCCTGCTATCCTGGATCGCGCGCGCGCGGATGCCGTGCGGGATGTCCTTCCCGCCGCGCCGCCCGAGGAAGGCCTGACGGTAATCCTGCGGCTGCATCAGGAAGAGGAGTCGGCGACCTCGCCAATCTCCGCGAAATAGCGCGCCATGGCATCCGCCGCCCCGTCGCTGAGCGCGATATAGGCGCGGCGGCGATCGATGGTGTCGGCGACCCGCTGCAACAGGCCGTCCTCCGTCATTTGACCGATCCAGCGCAGCGCGGTGGTGGGCGGCACGCCACTGGCAATACACAGGCTGGTCACGGACACGCGCTTGTACTCCGCCCGCGCGGCAGTGAGGTCGAGTAATATGTCCCACGCCGGATCAGCGAACAACGCGCCGTCGAAAAAGCGCCCGCGCGCCTGCCGCTGGCGAATCATCCGCCGCACCAGCCGTGGATCGGGTAGCGAAGGCCGGGTGCGACGGACCAACCGATCACCCTCATTATTTCCCGCTTCGCTTTCGGCATTGAAGGAAATGGCAGGCGAGCGCACCGTCAAGGTATCCAGCCCTCCACTCTCGCCGCTCGTTTGCTGCGCGAGCCGTTCCACCTGTTCGGCGAGGCGCAGCATCGCGATGCGGTCCTCTTGCGAGAAATCGCGCACCCTTGCAGAAGATGGTCGTGCCAGCGCCCGACCGATCGCGGCCAATCGCTCCCCCCGCGACGGCTCGACCAGCAGGATCGGTTCCGATCGGTCGAGGCAGGCGAATACCTCCTCCAACGCGCCGATCGACGTCGATACCACCAACGCGATACCTGCCTGGAACACCGCATCGTCGATCCGTGACAGCGCCGCCAGCCGGGCCGCGTTGAGCGCGGGACAGTCGAGCACGACCACCGCGCCCTGCAGCGGCCCCAAATCGGTGGCGAGGTCCCGGAGCGCCACTTCACCCGCGATACCGCATCCGACGGCGAGCAGGTCCTCGACCAGTTCGGCGCGCACATGGGCGCGATCGGCAAAGATCGAAACACTGGCCGGGCCGACCGCGGCACGCGCGGTGGGCGCATATTCGAGCGTGAGCCGTTCCATCATCTTTCCGAATCCTCTTGCCGATACATCGGAACATATAAGGAACACTACGGAGCCCGAGTCAAGTCAGGGGACAATCTCGATCGGCGTGCCCTCGGGCACCAAGGCGTAAACCTCCTCGATCTCGGCGTTGGAGAGCGCGATGCAGCCATCGGTCCAGTCGCCTAGCATACGGCCCAGCGGCAGGGCGTTGGGCTGCCCGTGGAGGTAGATGTCCCCACCGGGATTACGTCCCCGTGCGGCGGCGTAGGCGCGATCGGCTTCGTTCGGATAGGAGACGCGCAGCGACAGGTGATAGGCGCTTTGCGGATTGCGCGCATCAATCGTGTAGCGCCCTTCCGGGGTGCGCTCGTCGCCTTCGAAATGCTTGTGGCCGAGAGGCGCGTCGCCGAATTGCAGGCCGGTATAGCGCCGCACGGCGCGACCGTGATCGTAAAGGACCAGCGTCCGGTCGGACTTGTCGACGCGGAGGAAGTCGACCTGCGGCTGCGCGATTTCCTGCGGCGGTGAGGTTGGCGCGCAGGATGCTAGAGCCGCAGCCGACAGTACTGCGAGAAGCCCACCCCCAGCCCCTCCCGCACGCGGGAGGGGAGCGAGCCTTGCCAGCTTGCTGGCTAGGCGCAGCGGGGTGGGCATCACACCATCAATCCTCGAACGGATCGCGCATCAGGATGGTGTCGTCGCGCTCCGGGCTGGTGGAGACCAGTGCCACCGGCGTCTCGATCAGTTCCTGGATGCGCTGGATGTACTTCACCGCGTTCGCCGGCAGGTCGGCGAAGCTGCGCGCGCCCGCGGTGCTTTCGTGCCAGCCGTCCATCTCTTCGTAGATCGGCTCGACCGCCGCCTGGCTCGCGGTATGGCTGGGCAGATAGTCGTAGACGTTGTTGTTGAGACGATAGCCGGTGCAGATCTTCACTGTGTCGATCCCGTCGAGCACGTCGATCTTGGTCAGCGCGATGCCGGTGACGCCGCTGATCGCGCAGGTCTGGCGCACCAGCACCGCGTCGAACCAGCCGACGCGCCGCTGGCGTCCGGTGACGGTCCCGAATTCATGGCCCCGCTCGCCCAGCCGCTGGCCGATCTCGTCGTCCAGCTCGGTCGGGAACGGACCGCTGCCGACGCGCGTGGTGTAAGCCTTCACGATGCCCAGCACGAAACCGGTCGCGTTCGGACCCAGCCCGCTGCCCGCCGCGGCCGTGCCGCTGACAGTGTTGGAGCTGGTGACGAAGGGATAGGTGCCGTGATCGACGTCGAGCAGAACGCCCTGCGCGCCTTCGAACAGCACCTTGGCCCCGGCCTTGCGCACCTTCTTCAGCCGCTTCCACACCGGCTGGGCGAAGCGCAGGACGAAGGGCGCGATCTCGGCCAGGTCTGCCTTCAGCTGTTCGCGATCGACCGGCTGCTGGTCGAAACCGGCGCGCAGCGCGTCGTGATGCGCGCACAGGCGATCGATCTGCGGATCGAGCTGGTCGAGATGGGCGAGGTCGCACACGCGGATCGCGCGCCGACCCACCTTGTCTTCGTAAGCCGGGCCGATCCCGCGACCGGTGGTGCCGATCTTGCCCGCGCCCGCCGCGCTTTCGCGCAAGCCATCGAGGTCGCGGTGTAGCGGCAGGATCAGCGGGCAATTGTCGGCGACGGCGAGGTTGTCGTCGTTGATGGCGACGCCCTGCCCCTCCAGCTTCTCCACCTCGTCGCGCAGCGCCCACGGGTCGAGCACCACGCCGTTGCCGATCATCGACAGCGTGCCCGACACGATGCCGCTGGGCAGCAGGCTGAGCTTGTAGGTGGTGCCGTCCACCACCAGCGTGTGCCCGGCATTGTGGCCGCCCTGGAAACGCACGACGGCATCGGCGCGGCTGGCCAGCCAATCGACGATCTTGCCCTTGCCCTCATCGCCCCATTGGGCGCCGATAACGGTGACGTTAGCCAAAGCGCTGTTCCCTGTTCCTGCGAAAGCCGCCCGCGCCCTAGGCGCTTAGCACCCCCCCGGCAATGCGGATCGCATACCGCGCCGCCTTAGAAATCCTACAGGATGGAACACATGGAACAGTGTCCTGGCGCGGAAAACATGCCCGGTCCGATGCGGAGAACGGGTGTTCGGCGCGCGAAGGGAAAAGAGAGGATGCATCGCCTTCGTTGTGCCAGCGCCGTCCGGGGTAGGAAAGTACGGACCCGACGCGGCGGCGCGGCGTTGATCGGGCAAAAGGAGATACCATGACCGATTACCCTACCCTCACCCTCAACGACGACCGCCAGATCCCGCAGCTGGGCTTCGGCACCTATCAGATTCCCGACGACAAGGCCGACGAGGCCGTGAAGATCGCGATCGACACGGGATACTGGCTGGTCGACACGGCCAAGGTGTACGAAAACGAACGCGGTGTCGGCAAAGGCGTCGGCGACTGGTCGGATATCTTCCTCCAGACCAAGATCTGGAACGAGGACCAGGGCTACGACAAAACGCTGAAGGCGGCGGATGGCAGCCTGGATCGGCTCGGCCGCGATCATGTCGACATGCTGCTGATCCACTGGTCCTGCCCTGACGACGAGCTGTTCGTCGACACCTGGAAGGCGCTGATCGAACTGCGCGATCAGGGCAAGGCGAAGTCGATCGGCGTTTCGAATTTCCGCGAGGAAGACCTGAAGCGGATCGTCGACGAGACCGGTGTCGTGCCTGCGCTCAACCAGATCGAGCTGCATCCGACCTTCCAGCAACGCCAGCTGCGCAAGGTGCATGACGAGATGGGCATCGTGACGCAGAGCTGGTCGCCACTGGGCCAGGGCGAAGGACTGTCCAACGACACGATCAAGCAGATCGCGGACGAGACCGGGCAACCGGCCAGCGCCGTCATCATCAGCTGGCACCTGCAGCACGGTCTGGCCCCGATCCCCAAATCGGCCAGCCGCGATCATATCGAGGCCAATTTCAAGGCGCTCGATTTCATACTGACCGACGAACAGATGAAGCGGATCGACGAGCTCGACAGCGCCAGCGGGCGGATGGGGCCGGAACCGTCCAAGATGCGTATCTAGCCGCTTGACCGTCCTATGGCGGCATGACACCCATCGGTTTTTCCGAAGGGATCGTCATGCCGCTTCTGAGCGCCCTCGCCCTCGCCGCCGTAACGGTCGCGTCACCGCAAACCTTGCCCCCCGCGCCGACTGCCGATCCCGTCTCGATTGTGGATGCGGCGGCGCAGACGCGCGGCGATCGCACACCGGTGCTGGTGCTGGGCAGTGCGCATCTGTCGTCCCTGCCCAAGGATTTCGACCGCACGCGGTTCGATCCGCTGCTTGATCGGCTGGCGAAATGGGCACCGGAAGCGATCGCCGTGGAGGGCCTGTCGGGCCCGCAATGCGATTATCTGCGTGAATATGCCTTCGTCTACACCGATACGGCCGAGACATATTGCCCGGACGCCGGTCCGGCCCGAGAGGCATTAGGGCTGAGCGGCGCCCAAGCTGAGGAGGAGGCGCTCGCGCTGCTGGACGCAGCCACGCGCGAACCGGCTACGCGGCGGCGGCTGGCGGCGCTGTTCCTGGCCATGGGCGAACCCGAATCGGCGATCGCGCAATGGTGGCAATTGCCCGAGGCGGAGCGGCATGCGGGCGACGGGCTGACGCCCGATCTGGTCGCGACGATCGAAAAACAGTCCGGCAAGTCGAGCGAGAGTGTCATCATCGGATCGCGGCTGGCGGCGCGATTGGGCCTCGACCGGGTCTATCGCGTGGACGATCACACGGGCGATCGCGCGGGCCGGGTGGCGGATGAGGAAGCCTATGGCAAGGAGCTGCCCGAAATCTGGAACAGTCCCGCGCTCGACGAACGGATCGCGCGGATGAATGCGGAAAGCGCCGCGCTGAACGACGGATCGATGGATGTCGTCGCCTATTACCGCTCGCTCAATTCGCCGGACGCGCAGCGTCTAGCGATGGCGACCGACTTCGGCACGGCGGCGGGGTCGACCCGCTACCCCGCCACCGGGCGCGCCTATCTCGCCTATTGGGAAACCCGCAATTTGCGCATGGTCGCGAATCTGCGCGAGGTGATCGGCCCGGGAACGCGGACGCTCGCCATCGTCGGCGCCAGCCACGTTCCCTATTACGACCGCTATCTGGGCATGACGAGCGATGTCGCGATCGCCGATACCCAGGCAGTGCTGGCAGGGGACTAAAGCCGCGTCGGCTCGGCACCCGCCAGGCGGTGGGTGCAACCCAGCGCGCGCGGATCGTCGCCCTCCGTCAGAGCATTGAGCGTGCGCCAGCCTTCCGCCCGCAACCGCCGCGCGACGGCGGGATCGTGGTCGGTCGGCAGGAACAGCATGTCGCGCGCCGGAGCCGGCGGAAGCGCGGGCAGCAAGCGGTCGAGATAGCAGGTGAAGCCGGTCGCCGCCTCTCCCGAACGCTGCACGCGATAGGTCCCGCCGCGCGCAAGTGCGCCGCTCGCTCCGGCGCCATAGGCGGTGAAGCCGAACCAGCTGTAATATTTGAACCCGTGCCGCTCGGTCGGGTCGAGCGTGACGCGCGCGCGCCCTTCCAGGCTCTTGGCCAGTTTCTCGATCCCCGAGATGCGGCTGGCGAGCGCGCCGCCCGCATCGATCGCGCGCAGCCGCTCCAGCGCGGTATCGACCGGGCCGGTCGCGTGGATCAGCGGCAGGTAGGTTTCCCCGCCCGCCGCGACGAGCCCGCCCGCATCCTTGCTGTCGAGCTCCACCTTGACTGGCTCGATCCGTTCGGGAGCGAGCGGCATCGGCCCGGCGGCCAGCGTATCGACGAGATCGGGCAGCGTCAGGTCGATGGTCAGGCCCTGCGCTCCCATCGCCTCCAGCGTTTCGACCGCCAGCGACAGGATTTCGGAAATCGCCTCCAGCGTGTCCGCCCCGACCAGTTCGGCCCCCAGCTGCAAACGCTGGCGTGCGGGGTCGAGCTGATCTGCGCTGAGCGCGGCGACCTCGCCCGCATAGCACAGGCGCAGGGGGCGCGGCGCTTGCGACAGGCCGGTATCGGCGATGCGCCCGATCTGCGGGGTGATGTCGCTGCGCACCGCCAGCGTGCGCAAGCTGGCCGGATCGACGAAGCGGCACAGCGTGCGCGCACTCTCGTGCCCCATCCGGCCCGCCAGCGAACGCTCGAACTCGATCAGCGGCGGACGCACCCGGTCGTAACCGTGCGCGTCCATCGCATCGAGCGCCTCGCGCTTCGCGCGCGTGATCGCCGCCGCCTCGCGCGGGAGGCGATCTTCGAGGCCGATCGGCAGCAGGTCTTCGGGTTCGGTCATGACACTCCCACCGTCCCCCGACCGCTCGCCCTGAGCCTGTCGAAGGGCTGTCCTTTCTCTTTGGACCGCCGCTATAGGGAAAAGCGGTCCTTCGACAAGCTCAGGACGAGCGGGGTCCGATCAGAACGCCACCGCCTTCACCGTACGCACACCGGGCACCTGGCAAGCCTGGTCGATGACCTCCTGCGGGATCGGCTGATCGACGCTCAGCAACAGCACCGCCTCCCCGCCGGTCTGCCGCCGCCCGAGGTTGAAGGTGCCGATATTGATGCCGCTATCGCCCAGCAGCGTACCGATCCGACCGATGAAGCCCGGCGTATCGTCGTTCACGATATAGAGCATGTTGCCCGCCAGCTCCGCCTCGATCCCGATGCCGAAGATCTCCACGAGGCGCGGCGCGCTGGACCCGAACAGCGTGCCGGCAACCGACCGATCGCCGCTGTCGGTCGCCACGGTGACGCGCACCAGCGTGTTGTAGGCGCCCTCGCGCGTGTTGCGGATCTCGCGCACCTCGATCCCGCGCTCCTTCGCCAGATACGGCGCGTTGACCATGTTCACGCTCTGCGAATAGCGCGCCATCAGCCCGGCAAGCACGGCGGCGGTGATCGGCTTGGGATTGAGCTCGGCCGCGTCCCCTTCCAGCTCGACGCTGATCTTGGGCAGATTGCCATGCGCGAGCTGCCCCACCAGTGAGCCGAGATTTTCTGCCAGCGCCATGTAGGGGCGCAGCTTGGGCGCTTCCTCGGCCGAAAGGCTCGGCATGTTGAGCGCGTTGGTGACGCCGCCATTGACCAGGTAATCGGCCATCTGCTCCGCCACCTGCAGCGCGACATTGACCTGCGCCTCGGTGGTGGAAGCGCCCAGATGCGGGGTGCAGATGAAGTTGGGAGCGCCGAACAGCACGTTGTCCTTGGCCGGTTCCTGCGCGAACACGTCGAGCGCCGCGCCCGCGACATGGCCGCTTTCGAGCATGTCCTTCAGCGCCGCTTCGTCGATCAGCCCGCCGCGCGCGCAGTTGACGATCCGCACGCCTTCCTTGGTCTTGGCCAGGTTTTCCCGGCTGAGGATGTTGCGCGTCTCGTCGGTCAGCGGGGTGTGCAGCGTAATGAAATCTGCGCGCGCAAGCAGCTCGTCCAGCGTGACCTTCTCGATGCCGAGTTCCACGGCGCGATCGGGCGTCAGGAACGGATCGAACGCGATCACCTTCATCCGCAGGCCCTGCGCCCGCGCCGCGACGATCGAGCCGATATTGCCCGCCCCGATCAGGCCCAGCGTCTTGCCGGTGACCTCGACCCCCATGAACGCGCTCTTGGGCCACTCGCCCGCCTGCGTACGGGTATTCGCCTCCGGAATCTGTCGAGCGAGCGCCATGATCATCGCGATCGCATGCTCGGCGGTGGTGATAGAATTGCCGAACGGGGTGTTCATCACCACCACGCCCTTGCCCGACGCATGGGGGATATCGACGTTGTCGACCCCGATACCGGCGCGGCCGATGACCTTCAGATTGTCGGCGGCGTCGAGGATATCGGCCGTCACCTTGGTGGAGGAGCGGATGGCGAGGCCGTCATATTCGCCGATGCGGGCCTTGAGCTCTTCCGGCGTCTCGCCGGTAATGACGTCGACCTCGCAGCCGCGCTCTTCGAAGATACGCGCGGCGTTGGGGTCCATCTTGTCGGAAATGAGGACTTTGGGCTTGGTCATGATGTAACCTCGATAGAATAAGACCGCTCATCCCGAGCATGTCGAAGGATCGTCTTTCACCTTCGACGGGTCTTCAGAAGGAAAGTACGGCCCTTCGACAAGCTCAGGGCGAGCGGGAGACGGCTAGCTGAGCTCTGCCCAGGCCCAGTCGAGCCAGGGGCCGAGCGCCTCGATGTCGGCGGCGTCGACGGTCGCGCCGCACCAGATGCGCAGACCCGGCGGCGCGTCGCGATAGCCGGCGATGTCGTAGGCGGCTTCGTGCTGCTCCAGCAGGGCGGCGAATTTCTTGATGAAATCCGTGTCCGCACCCTCGACCGTCAGGCACACGCTGGTGTTCGACCGGCTGGCGGGATCGGCGGCGAGGTGGCCGAGCCAGTCGCGATCCTGCACCAACTTGTCCAGCGCCGCGGCGTTGGCGTCGGCGCGGGCCTTCATCGCGGACAAGCCGCCCAGCGATTTCCCCCATTCCAGCGCGAAGATCGCATCCTCCACAGCGAGCATGGACGGAGTGTTGATCGTCTCGCCGCGGAAGATACCGTCGATCAGCTTGCCGCCCTTGGTCAGGCGGAACACCTTGGGTAGCGGCCATGCGGGGGTGTAGCTTTCCAGCCGCTCGACCGCGCGCGGGCCCAGGATCAGGACGCCGTGCGCACCCTCCCCGCCCAGCACCTTCTGCCAGGAGAAGGTGAGGACATCGGTCTTGTCCCAGGCGATGTCCTGCGCGAACACGGCGCTGGTCGCATCGGCGATGGAGAGCCCCTCGCGGTCGCTCGCGATCCAGTCGCCATCGGGCACGCGCACGCCGCTGGTGGTGCCGTTCCAGGTGAAGACGACATCGTGCGACCAGTCGACCTGCGCCAAATCGGGCAATTGCCCGTAATCGGCGCGGATCACGGTGGGGTCGATCTTCAACTGCTTGAGCGCGTCGGTGACCCAGCCTTCGCCGAAGCTTTCCCACGCGATCGTGGTGACGGGGCGCTGGCCCAGCATGGTCCACATCGCCATCTCGACCGCGCCGGTATCGGAGCCCGGCACGATGCCGATCAGGTGCGTCTCCGGCACCTCCAGCACGTCGCGGATCAGGTCGATGCAATGGGCGAGGCGCGCCTTGCCCAGCTTGGACCGGTGCGAGCGGCCGAGCGATTCGGTGGCGAGTTTTTCGGGGGACCATCCGGGCGGCTTGGCGCACGGGCCGGACGAGAAGAACGGACGCGCAGGCTTGCGCGCCGGGGGGGAGGTATCAGTCATGTATTCTCTCCTTGCAGAGAGCGCGCGCGGCGTTGGGACCGCGTGGCCCGTCGGCGCAAGTGGTGGAGCGCGACCCTTGAGTCAAGCGCGCATGCGGTTGCATCTGAAACCGCATGCGGCCACGGTGTCTCGCGCTTCCCAAGCCAGCAGGGCGGCGATATGGCGCGAGGTCACATGCATACCACCGATCTTCGCGTCGCGCTGTTCAGCGGGAACTACAATTACACCCGGGACGGGGCGAACCAGGCGCTCAATCGCCTGGTCGGCTACCTGCTGCGGCAGGGCGCATCGGTGCGCGTGTATTCGCCCAAGGTGGAAAACCCGGCGTTCGAGGCGACGGGCGAACTGGTGAATGTGCCCAACGTGCCCCTGCCGGGGCGTGGCGAATATCGCATGCCGCTGGGGCTCAGCCGCGCGGTCCGGCGCGATCTTGCCCGGTTCGCGCCCAACGTAGTCCATCTGTCGAGCCCCGATCCCAGTGGCCATGCGGCGCTCGCCTGGGCACGGGCCAGCGGCATTCCCGCGATCGCCAGCGTCCATACGCGCTTCGACACCTATCCGCGTTATTACAAGCTGGGCATGATGGAGCCGCCGCTGCGCGCCATCCTGCGCCGGTTCTACGGCCGTTGCGACGCGGTGCTCGCGCCGACCGAGGTGATCCGGCAGGACTATCTAGCGCAGGGCATGAACGACGATATCCGCATCTGGGCGCGCGGGGTCGATCGCGAGATTTTCGATCGCGAACGCCGCGACCTGGCCTGGCGCCGGTCGCTCGGCATCGCGGACGACGAGGTGGCGATCGGGTTCCTGGGACGGCTCGTGCTGGAAAAGGGGCTCGACCGGTTCGCGGACGTCACCACGGAACTGACCCGGCGCGGGGTTCCGTTCCGCGTGCTGGTGGTTGGCGAGGGTCCAGCCGGGGAGTGGTTCAGCGAACGTGTCCCCAAGGCGCGGTTCGCAGGGTTTCAGACCGGAGCGGACCTGGGCCGCGCGGTCGCCAGCATGGACGTACTGTTCAATGCCTCCATCACCGAGGCGTTCAGCAACGTCACGCTGGAGGCGATGGCCTGCAGCCTGCCGGTGGTCGCGGTGGATACTACGGGCAGCAACCACCTGGTCCTGGATGGCGAGACGGGGCGGATGATCCCGCCCGACGACACCGGCGGGTTCGCTGACGCACTGGAAGCCTATATCCGCCAGCCGGAGCTGCGCGCAGCCCACGGGGCCGCGGGCGAAAGGCACAGCCACAAATGGGCCTGGGACCCCGTGAACGAAGCCGTCGTCGAAACCTATCGCGACATGATCGAGGCCCGGCTGATCTGATCGCCGCCGGGCCTCGCCATGAACATAGCAGGTGAGACCGTTAGCGGTCCTGCCAGTCGAATGTCAGTGGGGCCTCGCGAAAGGCGAAACGGTCGAGATGTTCCGCCACGACCCGCTTGAGCATTTCCAGCTGGCCTTCCTCGCTGGCGGTTATCGTGCATTCGAGCGTGTCCGGTTTCGCGGCGAGCGAGAGCACTCCCTCGCCCGCCCACGAACCGCCGCGCCCGTCCGAGGGGAAGGTTACGCGGCCCGCCTGGCTGTCGTATTCGACAGCCAGGTTGTGCGACCAGTGCTTGCAGAGTTGCTGCAGGTAACGCGACCCGGCAGCGGTCGGAACATGCGCTGTGGCGGTGACAGTCATAGCCGCTCGATCGCGCGTGCGGCGTCGTCGATCAAGTCGACCAGCCGATCCAGCCTCTCGCCTTCCAGCTCGCCCTGATGGCGATGGAGGCGAACCGCGTTGCGCAGGTTTTCCATGGCGCGATGGACGCGCAGATTGGGCGATCCGTGCTGTTCGTCGCCCACGGCGGACAGACGCTCGAACAGGGTCCGAACCTCCTCTTCGCGCTCTTCCAGCTCGGCATGGCCCTGCGCGGTGGCGGCGAACGCCTTGCGCGGGCTATCGTCGTCGCGCTCCTCGATCAGGCCTTCGTCGGCGAGCAATTGCAACGTCGGATAGACCGCGCCGGGGCTGGGCGCATAGGTCCCCCCGGTCAGATCCTCGACCGCCTTGATCAGCTCGTAGCCGTGGCGCGGTTCGTCGGCGAGCATGCGCAGCAGCGCCAGCCGGAGCTCGCCCTGCCCGAACATGCGCCGCCGGCGGCCGGAACGGTGACCGCCTCGCCCGCGATCGCCACCGAAGGGCCCGCCGGGTCCGAAGGGACCACCTGGCCCGAAGGGGCCGCTGGGGCCGAACGGACCGCTCGGGCCGAAGGGACCGTCGGCACCGAAAAGACCGTCCGCGCCACCGCTCCAGTTCCAGCCGGAGCCCTTGCGACCGCGGCCTCGTCGCCCATCCTCGCTGCGCTCATCATTGCATCTGGTCATGGTATATTCCTTTTCACTATTAGAGATGCACTAAGATATATCGTGATGTGTCGAAGACAAGTCCAATTTGGCGGCCTGCCGCAAAATGTTTGCGCGCCTCCGTCGAACCCGAGGCGAACCGACGTCCCTGTCCGTCCGGTGCGGTTCGCGAGTGGGTGGGAAAGTGCCGGCATGCGACCTAGATAGGCTTGCGATGGCCGATCTCTTCAACGACGATCCACCGCAAAGCGCCGCACCCGCCGAGCCGCGCGAGGGCGCGCCGCTGGCCGACAAGCTGCGGCCGCGCGCGCTGGACGAGGTCGTGGGGCAAGCCCACCTGACCGGGCCGGAGGGCGCGATCGGGCGGATGGTCGCCGCCGGTCGCCTTTCCAGCATGGTGCTGTGGGGACCTCCCGGCACCGGCAAGACCAGCATCGCACGTCTGCTCGCCGACAGCGTGGGCATGCGCTACGAGGCGATCAGCGCGGTGTTCTCGGGCGTCGCCGATCTCAAGAAGGCGTTCGCCGCGGCGGACAAGGCGGCTGAGGCGGGACAGCGCACCTTGCTGTTCGTGGACGAGATTCACCGCTTCAACCGCGCGCAGCAGGACGGTTTCCTCCCCTTCGTGGAACGCGGCACGGTAACTCTGGTCGGCGCGACGACCGAAAACCCCAGCTTCGAGCTGAACGCCGCGCTGTTGAGCCGCGCGCAGGTGCTGATCCTCCACCGGCTGGATGCCGAGGCGCTGGGAGAACTGCTGGACAAGGCCGAGGCGCTCGAAGGCCCCCTCCCCCTGACCGGAGAGGCACGAGCCGCGCTGATCGCGAGCGCGGACGGCGACGGGCGCTTCCTGCTCAACCAGGCGGAAACGCTCTACGCCGCGAAGATCGAGCAACCGCTCGGCCCGGGAGAACTCGGCCAGTTCCTTCAGCACCGCGTGGCGGTGTACGACAAGGACCGCGAGGGGCACTACAATCTCATCAGCGCGCTGCACAAGGCGGTGCGCGGGTCCGATCCGCAGGCCTCGCTTTATTATCTCGCGCGCATGCTGGTCGCTGGGGAGGAGCCGCTGTTCCTCGCCCGGCGGCTGATCCGCATGGCGGTGGAGGATATCGGCCTCGCCGACCCGCAGGCGCTGCCGCAATGCGTCGCGGCGAAGGACGCCTACGAATTCCTCGGCAGCCCGGAGGGCGAGCTGGCGCTGGTGCAGGCCTGCCTCTACCTTGCCACCGCACCCAAATCGAACGCCGGCTACAAGGCGCAGAAGGCCGCGTTCCGCAGCGCGAAGGAGACGGGCAGCCTGATGCCGCCGATGAACATCGTCAACGCGCCGACCAAGCTTATGAAGGATGTCGGCTACGGCAAGGGCTACACCTACGACCACGATGCGAACGAGGGGTTCTCCGGCGACGACTACTGGCCCGCCGAAATGGAGCCGCAGACCTATTATCGCCCGGTCGGGCGCGGTTTCGAGCGCGAAATCGCCAAGCGCCTCGAATACTGGGACCGGCTGCGGCGGGAACGCGCATGACCCGGTTCCGCCACTTCCTCGCCGTGGACTGGTCGGGCGCGGCGGGTGAACGACACAAGGGGATCGCGCTGGCCATAGCCGAGGCGCGGGGCGGGCCGCCGGTGCTTCTGCCCGGTCGCCCGAGCTGGTCGCGGACCGATGTGCTCGCAGCTTCGCTGGACCTGCCGGAAGATACGCTGGTGGGGGTCGACCTAGGAATATCGCTGCCCTTCGCCGATTGCGGGGCGTTTTTCCCGGGCCTCCCCGAAAGCCCGCCCGATGCGCGATCGCTGTGGGCTCTGGTTGACCGGGTATGCGCGCAAGACGATCATCTTGCCGCGTCGGCGTTCGTCGACGATCCACGCTTCGCCCCGTATTTTCGCCGCCATGGCGGTCGCGAAGGCGAACGCTTCCGCTGTGACGACGCCGCGCACGGGCGCGGTCGCTTTCGCGTGACCGAGGCGCGGCAGGCGGAGATGGGGTGCAAGCCCTACTCAAACTTCAACCTCGTCGGCGCGGCGCAGGTGGGGAAGTCGAGCCTGACCGGCATGCGCGTGCTGCACCGGCTCGGCGACCGGGTGCCGGTGTGGCCGGTCGATCCGCTGCCCGACAGCGGGTCGGTAATCGTCGAGATCTACACCGCTCTCGCCGCGCTGGAGGCGGGGCGCAGTGCCTCGCGCTCGAAGATGCGCAGCTACGAGGAACTGAACGGAGCGCTCGCCACACTGGGCTCGCCCACTCTTGCCCAGACCGGCCCGATCGACGATCACAGCGCCGACGCGCTGCTCACCGCCGCGTGGCTGAGAAAGGTCGCGGGCGAACCCGCACGCTGGAACCCGGCGGGGCTGACGCCCGAGATCGCCCATACCGAGGGCTGGACTTTCGGCGTCGCCTGATCGAAAGGCGCTGTTCAGTGCCGGCTTAGCTCAGGTGGTAGAGCACCTGATTTGTAATCAGGGGGCCGCGGGTTCGAATCCTGCAGCCGGCACCAAGATCTCCGCAAGCCGCAGACGTGACGTGTTCTGAACCGTTGCGACGAACGCCGGACTATCGTATTCCATGAAATCGATGCGCGCGACACGGTGAATCTCCCTGCCGTAGCACGGGCCCGCCGGTCCGGAGCGCGATGCGAGGGACATGGGAGTCCTCGCCGCGCATCACCCCTCCCGTTTGCCTCCGCTAAGGTCGCCCGTTATTGATATTGCCGCGGCGCGCGCGACACGGTGATGTCTGTAGGCCGTAGCACGGGTTTTCGATCCGGAGCGCATTGCGGGAGATTACAGGCCCCGCCGCGCGCCGCATCCTGGCTCGCCGGGAAGAGCGCCCCGATTGGGTGGGCCTCTTACTCGTCCAGTAACTGATTTCCTCTCAAGCTCGTCCTAACCCCGCCCGCGATAGCTTGCCACGCCCTGATCGGGCACCCAGAGCCCCTCGGGCGGGGCGGCGGTCTGCCAGAACACGTCGATAGGGATGCCGCCGCGCGGATACCAATAGCCGCCGATCCGCAGCCAGCGGGGCTTCATCTCTTCCGCCAGCCGCTGGCCGATACCGACCGTCACATCCTCGTGAAACCCGCAATGGTTGCGGAAGGAGCCGAGGAACAGCTTCAGGCTCTTGCTCTCGACGATCGTTTCGCCGGGCGCGTAATCGAGCACCAGATGCGCGAAATCCGGCTGGCCGGTCACGGGGCACAGGCTGGTGAATTCCGGCGCGGCGAACCGCACCAGATACAGGCTGCCGGCCCGCGGATTGGGGACGTAGTCCAGCTCGGCCTCTTCCGGCGAGGCGGGCAGCGGGCTCGATTGGCCGAGAAAACGGGGAGTGCCTGTGTCGCTCATGCGCCGCATGTGCCGCGATCGCGCGCGTGACACAAGCCGCCGATTGACCATGCGGATTAACAGCGTATTCAGCGCCGCCTCTGTCTTACCGTGCCTTGCCTGCTTGCCTGGTGTCGCCGCAAATGATCCGCCCCGCCTCGATACGTCTGTCCATCCTGCTGCTGACAGTGGCGAGCGCGCCCGCCGCGGCGCAGTCCGTGCCGGATTTCCGCCTGCCGCCGCAGGAAACGCCGACGCCGCACGTGCAAGGGCCGGTCGATCCGGACAATCCCGTCCCCGCCCAGCCGCGCGTGATCCGCACGCCGACGCCTTCCGCCTCGCCCACTCCGCGCGCGACCGCCATCCCGACGCCGAACCCCACGGCTGCACCCACCCGCGGCACGCCGCAACGCCAGCCGACTATCGTCCTGCCCGACACGGTGCCATCCGCGACTCCCGTGCGCCGTTCCGAAGCGGCCCCGGCGCGCGTCGCACCCTCGCCGACCGGGTCTGCCGCACCGGAGACGGGCGCGACCCAGGAGCCTGCCGGACCGCTGTCCGACTTCACTTCGCCCGCGCTCCCGCCGCCCGGCACCGATAAAGATACCGCCGCGGCGGCCCAACCCACCGAGCCGGACGGGGGTCTGGAATGGTGGATGGTCGCGCTTGCGGTCCTGATCGCCGCCGGTATCGGCTTCGCGATCTTCCGCGGGCGTCGGCATTCCCATGGTTCCACAGTCGAAGCGCCTGTGATCGAGCGGCCGCGGGTCGATCGCACCGCCGCCCCTGCCGCCGCAACAAACACACCGGCGTCCGCCGAACCCGGCCCTGTCGGCGGATCGGTGCAGCATCGGCTGGAACTCACCGCCGATGCGCTGCGCGTGGTTCGCAGCTTTGCCAACGTTACGCTCGCCTATCGCTTCGCTATCGCCAATCGCGGCAGTGCGCCGGTAACGCACCTGCGGATCGCGGGCGATCTCGCCAGCGCGCACGGTAGCGCGCCGGTCGACCGCCAGTTGGCTGATGCCTCCGCCGCGTTTCCCCTGCTGCACGAGGTCGAGAGCCTCGCGCCGGGCGAGGAACACGAGTTCAAGGGCGAGGTCCGCCTGCCGCTCCAGTCCGTGCAACCGATCTGGCAGGGCAAGGCCCCGCTGATCGTGCCGCTGTTGCGGCTGGTGCTGTCGGCAGACGAGATCGCTCCGGCTCCGCATACGCTGGTCGTCGGGCGGCGTCCGGCCGAGCCGGGCGCGCGGCTGCAACCCTTCCGGCTGGACGAGCAGGTGCAGACCTATCGCGACGTGGCGACCCGCGCGCTCGCCTGATCCTCGACCGCGCGCCACTTGCACGCTATCGCGGCCCGCAATGCTGATCCATCCCGACACGCTCGCCGCCCGGCTGGGCGAACCCGCTCTCGCCAACGCCGACGCCTCGCTCCACCTTCCGTCGGCAGAACGCGACGCGCGCGCAGATTTCGAGAGGGCGCATATCCCGTCCGCCCGGTATTTGACCCTGGCCGAGCTGGCGGAGCCCGACAGCCCCCTGCCGGGAAAGATACCTTCGCCCGCGACCTTCCGGCACCACTTGGAAGCGCGCGGCATCGGCGATGGCAGCGCGGTGGTACTGTACGACGATAGCGCGCTGCGCAGTGCCTGTCGGGCGTGGTTTCTGTTCGATCTGTTCGGGCTGGACGCGCAGGTGCTCGACTGCCGCTTCTCCGCCTGGCGGGAGAGCGGACGCCCGACCGCTTCCCGCGCATGGCACGGCGAAGCGGCCCCCCTCGGCCCCATCGCGGCCGACCGCGCGAAGCTGCGCGACAAGCAGGAAATGCTCGACAATCTGACCACCCATGCGGACCAGGTCGTGGATGCGCGCGATGCGGGTCGGTTCACCGGCGAAACCGAGGATAATGTGCATAATCTGCCCGGTGGGCATATCCCCGGGGCCCGCAATCTGCCGTACACTCGGCTGCTGCGGGAGGACGGTGGTTTCCTGCCCGCTCCCGAAATCCGCGAGGCATTCCTCGGCGCGGGGATCGATCCCGATAGGCCCGTCGTGGCGACTTGCGGCAGCGGAGTGACCGCATCGGTGCTGGTCTTCGCGCTCAAGCTGATCGGTGCACCGCACGTCGCCCTCTATGACGGGAGCTGGTCGGAATGGGGGGCGGATCCAGACACTCCAAAGGAAAAAGGGCCAGCGGCATGAGCGAGAAGCGCGAGAAGGGCACCGGGACGCGACTGGTCGAGGCCGGGCGGCGGCGCGAATGGACGGGGCCGGTGGTCAATCCGCCGGTCTGGCGCGCCAGCACGCATCTGTTCGACAGCGATGCCGACCGGCGCGCAGGCGGCCGCGCGAATGCGGACGGACATTTTCACTACGGTCGCCGGGGCGCACCCACGCAATGGGCGCTGGCCGATGCGCTGACCGAGCTGGAGCCGGGGGCGCACGGCACAATGCTCTATCCCAGCGGCACCGCCGCGCTGGCAGGCGCTCTGCTGGCGGTGCTCAAGGCAGGCGACGTGCTGCTGTGCACCGACAACGTGTACGAGCCCACACGCGCCATCGCGGACGACCTGCTTGCACGGTACGGCATCGAAACGCGCTATTTCGACCCGCGCGATCTCGATGGTTTCGCCGCGCTGTTCTGCGATCGGAAGGCGGCGGTGATGCTGGAAAATCCCGGCAGCCTGACGATGGAGCTGTGCGACGTCCCCGCCCTCGCCGCGATCGCGCGCGAGCATGGGGCGGTGAGCCTGCTCGACAACACCTGGGCCGGGCCGCTCGGCTTTCCCGCCCTGGAACGCGGCGTCGATATCACGGTGATGAGCCTGACCAAGCATGTCGGCGGGCATTCGGATGCGATGATGGGGTCCGCCGCAACCGGCGACGCGTCCCTCTATCGCAAGCTACGCCATACTGCGCAGCTACTCGGCCAGATCGTGTCGCCCGACGATGCGGCGCTGATGCTGCGCGGCCTGCGCACGATGGGCTTGCGGTTGGACCGCACCGCGGCGAGCGGCCTGAGGATTGCCGAATGGCTGGGTGGCCGGGCGGAGGTGGCGCAGGTGCTGTGCCCGATGCTGCCCGGCTCCGCCGATCATGAGCTGTGGCAACGCGACTTCACCGGCGGTTGCGGCCTGCTCAGCTTCGTCCTGCACGACCGCACGGCGCAGCAGCGTGAAGCCTTCGTCGATGCGCTCGAAATGTTCGGCATCGGCTATAGCTGGGGCGGCTTCGAGAGCCTGGTCGTCCCCTTCGACCCGGCCCCGATCCGCCCGGCGAGCGGCTGGCCGCCACGTGATTTCGCGCCGGAGGACCGGCTCGGCGTGCGGCTCGCCATCGGGCTGGAGGACCCGGACGATCTGATCGCCGACCTTGACCGGGCATTTGCCGCGATGGATACCCCGTAACCGCATGCTGCTGTTCGCCTCTTCCTCCGTTCCCCAGTCGATCACCGATCTCGCGCCGAGCGAAGCGCCGATCCCGACCGACACGGGGAGCGCCACGGCCAGCGCCTCTGCCACGCCGGTGCCCACCGCGACCCCGTCGCCCGCCGAAACCGCGGCGGCCGCGGACGACATCCGCGAGGCGGTGAACCAGAAGAGCCAGACCGTCGGCGACATCGTCGACAAGCTCGATTCGATGGCGATCACCGTCGGCAAGTTCCACATCTCTGTGTGGGACGTGATGGTCTGGGCGATGATTATCGCCCTCGTCATCGTGCTGGCCTATCTGCTGACCAAGGCCTCGCACGCATTGCTGAAGCGCCTGACCAAGCTCGACATGGCGCAGCGGCTGCTGGCCGAGAAACTGGTCTCGATCGCAGTGTGGGCGGGCTCGATCCTGCTCGGCATCGATCTGCTAGGGATCGACCTGACCGCGCTGGCGGTTTTCTCCGGCGCGTTCGGCCTTGCCATCGGTTTCGGTTTGCAGAAGACCTTCGGCAACCTGATCGCGGGGATCATCCTGCTGATGGATCGCTCGATCAAGCCGGGCGACGTCATCGCGACGGCCGATTCCACCGGCAATTTCGTGTTCGGCCAAATCCGCAAGATCGGCATCCGCGCGGTGTCGATCACCACGCGGGATCAGCGCGAATACCTGATCCCGAACGAGAACCTGATGGTCAATCAGGTCGAAAACTGGTCCTATTCGAGCAAGAACGTGCGCATTCAGGTGCCCGTCGGCGTTTCCTACCAATGCGACATCAAGCTGGCCGAGGAACTGATGCTCGAGGCGGCGAAGAGCGCCAAGCGCGTACTTGCCTCGCCGCCGCCGCTCGTCTGGCTCGACAATTACGGCAACAGCTCGGTCGATTTCATCATCAGTGCTGGATCAACGATCCGGAGGCGGGCGTCGGCAACATCAAGTCCGACGTGCTCAAGCGGCTGTGGGACCTGTTCCAGGAAAACGACGTCGAAATCCCCTTCCCGCAGCGAGATCTCAACCTGCGGCACAACGAACAGTTCGACCAGCTCGTCGCCGCGATCGCGCAGCGGGTCGCTCCGCCGCAGAAAAAAGAGGGGGGGGAAGGCGAAAACCGGGATATCGCCGACAAGGATAGCTAGCGCCCCGCAAACGCGCGCTTTCAAAATTTCAGCTACCAGAGCGGCCACGCATTCTCGTTGGTGAAGGTCGCCGGGCACGCGCATCTATCTTCGCATGCAAGATTGCGGAACCATCCACCTCGTCGGCGCTGGTCCGGGCGACCCCGACCTGCTCACGCTGCGCGCGGCGCGCCTGATCGGGCGAGCCCGCCTGATCGTGCACGACGGGCTCGTCTCGCCCGAGATACTCGCCCTCGCGCGTTCCGACGCCCGGCTGGTCTCCGTCGCGAAGCAGCGCGCGCGCCATACGCTGCCGCAGGACGAGATCAACGCCCTGCTGGTCCGCGAAGCGCGCGCCGGCCACGATGTCGTGCGCCTCAAGGGCGGCGATCCGTTCGTCTTCGGTCGCGGGGGCGAGGAAGCCGAGGCGGCGCGAGCGGCGGGCGTCCCGGTCGCGATCGTGCCCGGCATCAGCGCCGCGAACGGCGCGGCGGCTGCGGCGCAAATCCCGCTGACCCATCGCGACGCCTCCAGCATCGTCAGCTTCGTCGCGGGCCAGTGCAAGGGGCTGTCCGAACAGGACTGGGCCGGGCTTGCCGGGCCGGGCCGTACGCTGGTGATCTACATGGGTGTGAAGACCGCACCGCAGATCGCTGAAAAGCTGATGGCCGATGGCCTCGCGCCCGACATGCCCGTCGCGGTGATCGAGAACGGCGCGCGGCCGGAGATGCGCGTGTTGCGCGCGCCACTGGCTGGTCTGCCGGACTTAATCGTGGACGAACAGGTCGTGAGCCCGGCGCTGATCGTGATCGGCGCGGTGACCGCACGGACCGACACCGTGCTCGCACAGACAGCGATGGAGGCGGCGCTGTGATAATCCTTACCGGCAACGATCTGAAAACCGGCGCGGTGGTGTGGTGGACCGGCAGAGCCTGGTCGCTCCAGGTGGACGACGCGGTGGATGTGGGCGATCAGGCCGACGCCATCGCGCGCAGCGAAGAGGCGGCGCGGCACGTCAACGTGCCCTACGCGATCGAGGCGGAGCAGACCGCCGACGGCGTGCGGCCCGCGCATATCAAGGACCGCGTCCGCGCGCTCGGCCCGACCGTCCGCCCCGACCTCACTCTCAAACCCGCCGATCCCGAAGCCGGCAACTGGGTGATCTGATGTATCGATACGACCAATACGACCAGGCGATGGTCGACGCCCGGGTGGAGGAATTCCGCGACCAGGCGCAGCGCCGGCTGGAAGGCAAGCTGACCGAGGACCAGTTCAAGCCGCTGCGGCTGATGAACGGCCTCTACCTCCAGCTCCACGCTTACATGCTGCGCGTCGCGGTGCCTTATGGCACGCTCAGTTCCACGCAGATGCGCGCACTCGCCGACATCGCGGAGAAGTACGACCGCGGTTACGGCCATTTCACCACCCGCCAGAACATCCAGTACAACTGGATCAAGCTGGAGGATGCCGCCGACATCCTCGCCGATCTGGCGACGGTGGAGATGCATGCGATCCAGACCAGCGGGAACTGCATCCGCAATATCAGCTCCGACCATTTCGCCGGCGCCGCCGCGGACGAAGTCGCCGATCCGCGCCCCTATGCCGAGCTGCTGCGCCAATGGTCGAGCTTCCACCCCGAATTCAGCTACCTGCCGCGCAAGTTCAAGTTCTGCGTGATCGCGTCGGAAACCGACCGCGCGGCAATGCGGCTGCATGATATCGGCATCCGCATCGTCGAGCGTGACGGAGAGCTTGGTGCGCAGTTCTACGTCGGCGGCGGCATGGGCCGCACCCCGATGATCGCGCCGATGATCCGCGACTTCGTGCCGCTCGACCAGCTCGTCACCTACGCGGAAGCCTGCTTGCGCGTCTACAACCGCCACGGTCGGCGCGACAACAAGTACAAAGCGCGGATCAAAATCCTGGTCCACGAGCTGGGCGCGGAGGAATATACCCGCCAGGTGGGGGAAGAGTTCGCGCACCTGCTCGATCAGGGCATCGAACCGCCCCTGGCAGAGCTGGAGCGGATCAAGGGCTATTTTGGCGATCCGGACCTGCCGGAGACGGGTGAGGAAATCGATCGGTCGGACCCGGACTTCGCGCTCTGGGTCGAACGCAACACTCATCCGCACAAGGTGCCGGGCCACGTCGCCGCGGTGATCTCGCTCAAGCCCGTCGGCGGCATCCCCGGCGATGCCACCGCGGAACAGATGCGCCTGATGGCCGACCTCGCCGAGCGCTATTCCCACGACGAGCTGCGGGTCATGCACACGCAGAACATCGTGCTACCGCATGTGGCCGAGGCCGATCTGGCCGCGATCTGGAAAAAGCTCGCCGAAGCGGGGCTTGCCGCACCCAATCTCGACACGGTGGAGGATATCATCGCCTGCCCGGGGCTAGACTATTGCAGCCTTGCCAATGCTCGCTCGATTCCCGTGGCGCAGAAGATTTCGGAGCGGTTCGCCGCCACCGGCAAGACCGGCGAGCTGGGTCAGCTCAAGCTGAAGATTTCCGGCTGCATCAATGCCTGCGGGCACCATCATGCGGGCCATATCGGCATCCTCGGCGTCGACCGAAAAGGCGTCGAAAACTACCAGCTCCTTCTCGGCGGTAGCGAGGCGGAGGATTGCTCGCTGGGCAAGATCACCGGCCCCGGCTTCGACGAGGCGGGCGTGGTCGATGCGATCGAAACCGTGACCGACCTCTATTTGCGCGAGCGCACCGATGGCGAGCGCTTCCTCGATACCTATCGCCGCATCGGCATGGAGCCGTTCAAGGAGGCGCTGTATGGCTGACGCAACCCAATCCCCCGGCGAGGGCGGGCTCGGCACCGGCCGCGACGAAGTGCAATTCCGCTTCCGCGACGACGCGATGGCCGATCACGGATCGGTAACCGTCGACAGCTTCGTGGCTGCAGGCGGCGGCGCGGCGGTACGGATCGAACCCGGCGACGACGCGCGCGAGCTGTTGCCCCTGCTTGCCAAGCTAAAGCTGGTCGAGGTCAATTTTCCCAGCTTCGGCGACGGGCGCGGCTATTCCGCCGCCCGCATCCTGCGCGAAGCAGGTTACACCGGAGAACTCCGCGCGGTGGGCGACGTGCTGGTCGACCAGATCGCCTATATGCGCCGCTGTGGCTTCGATGCCTTCGCGCCCGATCACCCGCTGGACGAGGCCGATGTCGAGGCGGCGCTTGCTCGTTTCCCGCACGTCTATCAGCCCGCCGCGGATCAGGCGCGCCCGATCTGGAGCCTGCGCCATCAATGAGATGCGCGCCATCGACCGGCTCGAGACGGGCCCGCGCTTTTCCGAAAGCGACGCGATTGCGCTGAACCGGCGCTTCCGCGCCGACGATTCGGCGGACATGTTGCGCGCGCTGGTCGATGAAGCCGCGGCCGGACACATCGCGCTCGTCTCCAGCTTCGGCGCGGAAAGCGCGGTGCTGCTGCATCTGGTGGCCGAGGTCGATCCATCGCTGCCCGTCCTGTTCCTAGATACCGGCAAGCATTTCGCCGAGACGCTTGCCTATCGCGATACGCTGGTCGATCATCTCGGCCTGACCGGCTTGCGCGTCCTGACGCCCGACCCGGCAGACATCGCCGCGCGCGACGAGAGCGGCCTGCGCTGGTCCTACGATCCCGATGGCTGCTGCGAATTGCGCAAGGTTCGCCCCCTCGCCCGCGCGCTGGCCGGTTTCGACGCCACGCTGACCGGGCGCAAGGCGTTCCAGAGCGGCACCCGTGCGAACCTGCCCCGGTTCGAGATCGACACGACCGACGCCGCGGGTCGGCTCAAGATCAATCCGCTGATCGATTGGGATGCGGAGCGTATCGCCGCCTATATGGCGGAACACGAGCTGCCTGCGCATCCGCTAGTCGCCAAGGGTTTCCCCTCCATCGGCTGCTCGCCCTGCACCAGTGCGGTCGCTCCGGGCGAAGACCCCCGATCGGGGCGGTGGCAAGGCTGGGACAAGGTCGAATGCGGCATCCACACCGACGGCGAGGATGGCGGCGCGTCGTCCGGGCTGGAGCCGTTTCTCTAGGCTAGAGCCAGCCCTGCTCGCGATACCAGCGCGCGGTGGCCGCGAGGCCGGACATGGTCGCGATCTCAGGCGTCCAGAGCCGTTCGGGGACAGCCCGCTCGCGCGCCGCCACCCAATCGCGGTGGACGAGATAGCCGACGCGGTCCGGGGTCAACCGCGCCTGCGTTCCGCGCATTGCCAAATCGAGGCGCGCGCCCAGTTCCATGAGCGGTCGCGGCAGGTTCAGGCCGACGACCCAGTGGCCCGTTGCCTTCCCGATTGCGTGGGCCAGCTCGCCATGGGTCCATCCGCCCTTACGCCCGTCGTCGGGCTCCAGGATTTCACCCCTCGCCCCTTCGCCGCGCGGGATCAGTGCGATCAACAGTCGAGCCAGATCGTCCACATGGATCAGCGAGCTACGGCCCGCCGGCGGCAGGGGCAGGACATGCCATTTCGCGGCCCGGAACATCTGCAGATAGTCGACGTCGCGCGGGCCATAGACGCCAGGGGGGCGCACGATCGTCCATTCCATGTCGCTGCTCGCGACGATTTTCTCAGCCCGGCGTTTTGACGCACCATAGGCCGACAACTCGGGTTCGCGTGCGGCGAGCGAGGAGACCAGAACGAAGCGCCGCACCCCCGCTTCGCGCGCCGCCTTGACGATGTTGAACGTCCCCTCGGCATTGGCGATCTGGAAGTGTTCGGGCCGCGTACCGCTGGTCAGCCCGGCGATATGGATGACCGTCTCGGCCCCTTTCAACAGGTCCTCGAGCGCGAAACCGTCGGTCAGACTACCCTCGATCCATTCGAACCCGGGTCGGTCCGCGGGTGGCGTGCGGGCGAGGACGCGCGCGCCGGTCCCCTCGGCCGCCAGCCGGTCGAGCAATGCCTGTCCGACGAAGCCGGTCCCGCCGGTGATCGCCAGCGTCACAGCAGCACCAGATGGTCGCGGTGAATGACCGCGGAGCGGGGCGCATGGCCGAGCGCGGTGGACTGATCCTCCGCCCGCAGCCCCATGATCGCACGACAGGCGGCGGCGTCGTATTCGACCAGCCCCTGCGCGATCGCCCGACCCGACGCGCTGGCCACGCGAACCAGATCGCCGCGCCCGAAATCTCCCTCGACCGCCACGATCCCGGCGGCCAGCAGGCTGGCGCTGGTCGTCAGCGCGCGCGCGCAGCCCTCGTCCACCGTCAGCGTGCCTGCCGGCGCGATGCGACCGCCCAGCCATCCCTTGCGCGCCGCGGCCCCTTGGCCGGGCAGGAAGAGCGTCCCGATCCCGTCGTCCAGCGCGCGCGCGATCGGGGCGCCCTCGCGCCCATTGCCGATGGCGAGCGCGATCCCGGCGCGGGTCGCGATCTGGGCCGCGGCGATCTTCGCCTGCATCCCGCCCGAGCCGAGCCCGGAACCCGAGCGGTCGCTGGCCATGGCGCGGATCGTCTCGTCGATCGTCTCCACCACCGACAGGCGTGTCGCGCCCGCTTCCCGTGGATCGCGGTCGTAGAGCCCGTCGACATCGGATAGCAGCAGCACCGCATCGGCACCGGCCGCCTGCGCGACCCGGGCGGCAAGCCGGTCGTTGTCGCCGAAGCGGATTTCCTCGGTCGCGACGCTGTCGTTCTCGTTCACCACCGGCACCGCGCCCAGCTCCAGCAGCCGATCCAGCGTGGCGGAGGCGTTGAGATAGCGCCGCCGGTCTTCCAGATCGCCCAGCGTCACCAGCATCTGAGCCGCGGCGAGACCGTGCGCGTCCAGCGCTTTGTCCCAAAGTCGTGCGAGCGCGAGCTGCCCGCGCGATGCAGCGGCCTGCGCATCCGCCAGCGTCGCGCGCCCGCCCCGCTCCAGCCCGAACTGCGCCGCGCCCAGCGCGATCGCTCCGGAGCTGACCACGACGACCTGCTGGCCGCTCTCGCGCATGGCGGCGATTTCCCCGGCGAGCGCCCGCAGCCAGGCGGCGCGCGGCTCACCGCGCTCGACCAGCAGGGCACTGCCGATCTTCAGCACGACACGGCGCACGCGGCGCAGGTCCTCAAGGGTGGCGATCGCCATCTATCCTCGCGTCTAGAGTCCGCGCGGCGGTCGCGTCAATCGAGCGGCGACCAGGGGGCGGGCTCGGCCTCCGCCTCTTCCTGTTCGGAGCCGCGCGTTTCCGTGGCCGTGCGTTCGGGCAGGTAGCCCAGAACGGCGTCGAGGAGCTGTTCGATGCCTTCCCCGGTGGCACCCGAGACGACGAAGACCTCGTCCGCGCCCGCTTCCTTCAACTCCTGGGCGAACGCCTCGCCCAGTTCAGCGTCGGCGAGGTCCAGCTTGTTGAGTGCGATCAGGCGCGGCTTATCCGCGAGATCGGCGCCGTAGGCCTCCAGCTCGCCCTCGACCGTCCGCAGCGCCGCCACCGGGTCCTCGCCTGCGATATCCACCAGGTGGATCAGCACGCGGCACCGCTCGATATGGCCCAGGAACCGGTCGCCGATCCCCGCGCCTTCGGCCGCGCCCGCAATCAGGCCGGGAATGTCGGCGAGAACGAACTCGCGCGCCTTGTGGCGCACCACGCCCAGCTTCGGGATCAGGGTCGTGAAGGGATAGGCGCCGGTCTTGGCCCCCGCGTTCGACACCGCGTTGATGAAGGTGCTCTTGCCCGCATTGGGCAGACCGACCAGGCCGACATCCGCCAGCAGCTTCAGCCGCAACCAGACCCACATCTCCTGCCCCGCCTCGCCCGGCTGGTGCTGGCGCGGCGCACGGTTGGTGCTGGTCTTGTAACTGGCATTGCCGCGCCCGCCCATGCCGCCTTCGAGGAAGACGATACGCTGCCCGACTTCGGTGAAATCGGCGAGCACCTCTTCCTTGTCCTCCGACAGGATCTGCGTTCCCACCGGCACCTCGATCACGAGGTCGTCCGCACCCGCCCCGGTGCGGTCCTTGCCCATGCCGTGCGCGCCCCTGCTGGCCTTGAAATGCTGGGCGTAGCGGAAGTCGATCAGGGTATTGAGGCCGGGCACCGCTTCGAACACGACATCGCCCCCGCGCCCGCCATTGCCGCCGTCGGGGCCGCCATATTCGATATATTTCTCACGCCGGAAGCTGACCGCGCCGGGCCCTCCCGCGCCGGAGCGCACGTAGATTTTGGCCTGATCGAGAAAATGCATCGTGGCGAAGTAGTGATTTTCGAGGGGTTACGCCAGCGCCGGGGTACTTGTTTTCGCCTAAAGCGCCGACAGCGCCAGCCAGTCCTCCGGCTATCCTCGCACCTGTCGGAACTGCGGATGGCCCGTCGGCCCCGAAAATCCAGGACTTGCTCGAAGATAAAAACCTGGTGGAGCCGAGCGGGATCGAACCGCTGACCTCGTCATTGCGAACGACGCGCTCTCCCAACTGAGCTACGGCCCCGTTCCAGGTTTTCCAGGCGGCGGGAGCAGTCTCCCGCATTGCCAAGGAGGGCGCCCTTAGCGAATGCGGAGAGGTGCTGCAAAGGGTTTTTGCCGCGAATTCCTGCTACTGGCCGAGCGGCTGGCCCTGCATCGCGGGTTCTTCCTCACCATCCGTCGATCCGTTTGCCGGATCCTCGCCTGGGAGGGTCAGCGACGGGCCTGCCTGCGCCTGCGGCGCGGCAGCCTCGCCGGGCAATGCCAGCGCGGGTGTCGCATCGCTCGCGGCAGGCTCCGCGGGCGTTTCGGCCATGACCGTTGCACCGGGGGCTGGTGCCTGCGTGGCACGGGGATAGGCTTCGCTCGCCAGCGGGGTGGTCGGGCTTTCCCCCGGTGCAATAGTAGGCTGGGCAGGCGCAACCGTATCCGCCGAAGCGAGTCCGGTTCCGGTCGCCCCCATACCCGGTGTGGCGACACCTGTATCGTTGCTGGTGAAGACGACCGCGGACTGTACGGTCTCCGGCGCATACCGTGCGTCCCATTGCGCCACAGCCACGCGATAACTCTCGAATGCGCTGAAGAACTTCTCGAACGCGGCCTGGATCTGCGGCAGCGCACCTGCCGCGAAGGCATCCAGCGACCCGGGGGCAACGGACAGCGCGGATTGGCTGATCTGCATGGCCGCGTCGCAGAAATACTCCTGCGCCGGCGGCATCGCGAAATAGTTGTAGACCCGGGTGTTGTAGCTGTCCTGTGCTGCGCGTGCCTCGCGCACGGTGTCGTACCGTTCGCGGAATTCCTTCTCCACCGCCGTGTTGGTGGCGCGCAGCGGCTTCTCGAAATTCTTGAGGAAGATCGTGTAGTTCGGGATCATCGCGGCATATTGCGGATCGACGCAATTGAGCGCTGCGACGTTGAGCGCAGAACGCAGGTTCCACGTCACCTGGGCTTGCGAGATATCGCTATTGACCGTCTGGCGCACCCCGTTGGGCCCGACCGGCGGGATCAGCATCGTGGCGGCTGCGCCCAGGGGCGGCGTGGGACGCGGCGGGATCACCACCGGGGGGGGCGGCGGCGGCGGCGGGGGCGGAGGAGGCGGCGGGGGCGTGGCGCACGCGGCCAGCGCGGCGAGACCGGCCAGCGCAACGATGAGGCGGGATGCGCGTGACAGTTCGGAATTCATAAAAATCGGGGCTCCCTCCGGCAATGCCGTTTTGTCTATTGCCGGGGGCATGGCCCGGCGCTGAATGGGCACCCTAATCGCTTGGTCCGGATATGAAAATGCCCGGAATGCGCTTGGGCACTCCGGGCACGATGAACTGAGTCTTTCCTGCCGCAGTCCGTTGGACCGCGAGCATCAGGCGTGGATCAACCGCGCGAGTTGCCCATGAAGCGAAGCAGGAAAAGGAACATGTTGATGAAGTCGAGATAGAGGTTCAGCGCCCCCATGATCACGACCTTGTCCATCATCTGCGTCCCGCGCACCTGGCTGTAAATCGCCTTCAGCTTCTGCGTATCGTAGGCGGTGAGGCCAGCGAAGATCAGCACACCGAGGAAGCTGATCGCCCACATCAGGCCGGTCGACTGCAGGAACATATTGATGACCGAAGCGATGATCAGGCCGATCACACCCATGATCAGGAAGCTGCCCATGCCCGACAGGTCGCGCTGGGTGGTGTAGCCGTAGAGGCTGAGCCCCGCGAACGCGCCCGCCGTGGCGAAGAACGTCGCCGCGATCGAACCGCCGGTATAGACCAGGAAAATGGTCGACAGCGACAGACCCATCAGGAACGCGAAGCCCCAATAGAGCGCCTGCAGCGTCGTCTTCGAGAACTTGTTCATGCCGAAGCTCATCGCGAAAACGATCGCAAGCGGCGACAGCGCGACCAGCCACATCAGCGGGCCACTGGCGAAGGTGTACGCGAGGCCGCTGCGCGCGGTGAGCAGCGCAACGACGCCGGTCAGCAGCACGGCCGAGGCCATGTAGTTGTAGATCGAGAGCATGTACTTGCGCAGACCCGCGTCGAAGGTCGTGCGCGATGCGACGTCGCTCCCCGCGCGCGGTACGGCGCGGAAGCCGCCTTGCGTTCGTTGCGGGTCGTTCCAATCGGCCATGTCTAAGTCCTACTCCTCAAGATCGCGCGAGTGGCGGATTGCCCCTGCGCTGTCAGTCGAATATCGGGCGTATCCGCCGGAAATTCAAGCTTCGTGAGGCAGAAATGCCACGCCCGCCATTAACCATCGCTGAGTGGCGGGAAAGCGCCCTGCTCAGGCCTCTCCCAGCGCGTCGATCAGCGCCGCTTCCAGTGCTTCGCGCGGGGGCTTGTCGCTCCACAAAAGGAACTGGAAAGCAGGATAGAACCGGTCGCATTCCTCGACCGCAGTTTCGACCATCGCCTGCGCCTGCGCCAGCGTCAGGGTGTTGTCGTCTCCCAGCATCGCCCCGTGCCGATAGACCAGGATTCCGCCATCGGACCAGATATCGAAATGGCCGAGCCAGAGCTGCTCGTTGATCAGCGCCAGCAATTCGTGCGCTCCGGCTCGTTTGTCGGCCGCGACACGGATGTCGGGCAGGCACAGCAATTGCAGGACCCGGTCGTGCCCGCGCCAGATCGCGCGCAGTTGATAGGTCGACCAGGCCCCCTTGATCTCACCGGCGAAATCGTCGGTCTCGCTGGCGGCGATATGCCATCCGCGCGCGTCGAACAGCGCGGCGAGCATCTCCATCGGCGGGGCGTCGTCGGCCAGCAGGGCGGCGTTAGCGAGCATGGGATTTACCATAGCGATCGGGCATGGCCGCTACATCGCTTGCCGACCCCTCCGCTGGCAACCTGGCGAGGCCATCGCGGCTGGGGAAATTCGCCCTTCCCTGTGAAAACCATGTGCACAGCTTTCCGGGGAAAACCGGTTCTATTCCCCTAGCTTAGCGGGGCGATCTCCTCGCCCGCCCGACTGGTGAAGAGGAAGCCGTCGATCCCCGCTTCCTTTAGTTCGTCGAGCGCGGCGTCGGCTTCCTTGCGGCTGGTGTAAGGACCCGCGAGCAAGCGATTGGCCTCGCCCCAGGGGGCCGTGAACGGGCCCTTCCCGTCGAGGACCTTGCCCGCCTTCTTCGTGAAGCGTCGCCAATCCCATCCCAGCGCATCGCGATCCTTCCCGGTCGCGACCTGCACCCAGATTCGGCTGGGATTCACTGGCTTGGCCGGTTTGGGCGGCTCCGCCTTTGCGGCCGGTTCGGGTTCGGGTGCCGCCGCGACCTCGCGGCGGACCTTGATCCGCGTGATGTCGACCGCGTTTCCGGGCCGGGCGCGAATCGGGTCGGCAGGCAGAGTGAGATCGGCGAAGGCGCTCGCCACGCTGGCGGCTGGAGCCGGCGCAGATGCCGGTGCGGACGTGGGACTCGGCGCAGGCTCCGTCGATGCCGACCGACCGGTCTGGGCGAGCGGCGTATCGGGCACCTTGCTGAGATCGAAGCGAGGCGCGGAGGGGGCGCTCGCGGCGACCGTCACCGCAGCAGGGGCCGGCGTTTCGTCGTCGGGCAAGATGAGAGCCCGCGCGGGCGCGGTGTTGGCCGAGGTAGTGGGCGGGACCGCGGCGGCGGTCACGGGCGGCAGTTCGCCGCGCGGTCGACCCGCTTCCGCCACGCGGACACCGGCCTGCGTGGTTTCGGCACGTGCCCGCTCGGGCTTGGACTTGGGCGCAGGGGCGGCCGCGAGCTTGCGCGCAGGCGTAGCGGCCTTGGCTGCCGGGGCAGCTTGCGTCACCGCCGGACCGAGCGGCGCGCCGCTGGGGCGCAGCCGAGCCTCGGCTGCTCCAAAGGATCCGGCGGCCGAGGCAATGCGCGGATCGTCGCGTCCGATCTGCGTGGCGCGCGGAAACACGCCCAGGTTCGCGGCGGCGGCCTGCTGCGCCGCAGTCAGTTGCGGCATGTAGCGCAGATAGGGAGTCAGCTTGCGCGCGGTCTCGCGCGGCATTGCCGCTTCCAGGATTGCCACGGCGGCCTCGCCATCCCCCAGAATGGCCAGCCCGAACGCGCGCGCACGAAAGGCGGCGGGGTCCTGCAGGTCCAGCAGCGGACGCAGCGTCGATTCGAAGGCCGTCCGATCCCCGCCGATGGCATAGCTCAGGGCAAGGCGACGCCTGACCTCGGGGTCGTCCGACAGGTCGAGCGCGGTATGGTAGTTACGCTGCGCGTCCTTCCCCGCACCGACGAGATCGTAGGCCAGGCCCCGCTCCCCAGCGAGGCGCGTGATGGCAACGCCCGCGCGCTCCGCCTCGTCGAACAGGCGCAGTGCCTCGACCGGGCGTTGCTGGCGCGCATAGGCCGCGGCAAACCCCGCCTTGATCCGCGCATCCTGGGGCGAGAGTTCCTGCGCACGACCGAAGAACCCGAGCGCGGCATCGGTGTCGCCCAGTTCGAGCGAGGCGACCCCGGCATCGATCAGCGCGGTGACGTCCTTCGTATCCTGCGCCAGCCGCGAAAGCGCCCGGGTAAGATCGGCGGAAGTCTGCGCGGGAAGCGGCTGCACGACCTCGCGGCTGACCATCCGAGTCTGCGCATGCGCCGGGATGGCCACACCCGCCACGGTCAGCGCCAGCGCCACCGGTGCCAGCGCGAAGGGAGTTGGGAACGCTCGGATCATGAATCGCATATGCCCCGACGCGTGTAGCGATACCACCTGAACGAAGCGGGAACGGGGCGACGGAGACCCGACAAGGCAGGCGGCTCGTCTCGTTACTGGTTGTTCTGCCGCCCCAAGAAGCGCGGAATGTTCAATGAGCCGTCCGAATCGTCGTCATCGCCGTCTGCATCCGCGCGGCTGGCCTTGCTATCTCCAGACCCGCGAGAGAGGTTGGCCATACGCTCGAACAAGGTGCCGCCCCCGCCCGGCGATTTGCGCGGGAGTTCGGGCCGCTCGGATCGCCCACCAGTCTGCTCTCCATCGGCCAGACGCCGACCGCGACGAAGCAGGCCGCCGCGCTCTTCGTCGTCGCCAGCGGCCCCGCCGTCTTCCGCTTCGTCGCCGAGCAGCAATTCGCCACGCTCGTTGCCCCCACGATTGCTATCGCGCGTTCTCGACGCGGGAGATTGGGTCGCAGTGTCGGACGGAGCGTCGAACGAGTGGGGCCGGTCGACTTCGCTGCCCGCCAGGTCGAGCGCATCGTCATCCTCAGCCGCGCGGGCAGACCGGTCGTCTTCACGACGTTCAGCGCTGGGATAGCCACCGTCGGAGCCCGGTCTTGCGGCAAAGCTGCTATCGTCCGTCGCGGCGGCCGCTGCGGTTTCTCGCCCGGCAGAGTCGTTGCGCAGATCGGCGAGCGCGTCGCTTGCCAAATCATCGGACGACCGGTCGCCGTCCCGATGCGTATCCTCGTCCGCCGATTCATCGAACCGATCGAAGCGTGGAGCGGGCGATCCGAAGGCAGTCGCACCGCGCTCTTCCCCGCCGCCGGACCTGTCGCCGGACTCGCCACCGGTCTGCGCACCGCTGCCGGGCGTACGCAGGGGCTGGCTGCTGCCGAAAGCCGCGGCCTGGCGAGGCAGAGCCGCTTCGCGTCGATCGCCCACCGAATCGATGCCGGTCGCGACCACCGATACGCGGATCTTGCCATCGAGGTCGGGGTTGAAGGCCGAACCCCAGATGATGTTCGCATCTTCGTCCACCAGGTCGCGAATATGGTTCGCCGCCTCGTCCACCTCGAGCAGGCGCATATCCTCGCCCCCGATGATGGAGATGATCACGCCCTTGGCCCCGGCCATCGAGACGCCGTCGAGCAGAGGGTTGGCGATGGCGCGCTCGGCAGCTTCCAGAGCGCGGTTCTCGCCCTCGGCCTCGCCGGTGCCCATCATCGCCTTGCCCATCTCCTCCATCACCGACTTCACGTCGGCGAAGTCGAGATTGATGAGACCCGGCATCACCATCAGGTCGGTGATAGAGCGTACGCCCTGCTGCAACACCTCGTCGGCGAGCTGGAACGCCTCCTTGAACGTGGTTTCGGCCTTGGCGATCAGGAACAGGTTCTGGTTGGGAATGACGATCAGCGTATCGACGTGCTTCTGCAGCTCCTCGATACCCGATTCGGCGGCGCGCATGCGGCGCGTCCCCTCGAACAGGAACGGCTTCGTCACGACACCGACGGTCAGCACACCCATGCGGCGCGCCGCCTCCGCGATGACCGGCGCGGCACCGGTGCCGGTGCCGCCGCCCATGCCCGCGGCGATGAAGCACATGTTCACGCCCTCGAGCATACCCTCGATATCGGCCAGCGTTTCTTCCGCCGCCGCCTTGCCCACTTCGGGCCGCGCGCCCGCACCCAGGCCGCCCGTGATATCGGGGCCGAGCTGGATGCGCTGTTCCGCCGTCGAATTGTTGAGCGCCTGCGCATCGGTGTTGGCGACGATGAAATCGACGCCTTCGACCTCCGCCTCCATCATGTTGGCGATGGCGTTCCCGCCCGCGCCGCCGACCCCGATCACAGTGATCCGGGGGCGCAATTCGTCGCCGGAAGCGGGGCCGATATTGATGCTCATAACGCTGTTACTCCGTCAGTCCGATCGAGGCGGACCCTTGATTGCTTTATTGTGGCACAAACGGCTGGGGCTGTATTGTTATCCAGCCATTTTTCCACAAGCATGTCCACGGGCGGCGGCGATACCCCGCCCGGTCAGAAATAGTCGCGCGCCGCGTGCCAGAGCCGCCGCGCCAGCGCGAGCCCGCCATACCGGGTGGTCTCCGTGAAATTGCCCGAAACCTTGCGAACGTCGATCGGGTCGGCCTCAGCATAGAGGCACAGGCCGGCCAGTGTGGCGAACCCGGGATTGGCCATCGCGTCCGGCATGCCGCGCAGTTCCGGCGCGCGGCCGATGCGGACCTGGCGGCCCAGCGCCCCTTGCGCGAATTCGGCGATGCCAGCGAGCTGCGCCCCGCCGCCCGTGATCACGACCTGCCCCTTCGTCTTCGCAAAGGTATCGTGGCGCAGGATGCGACCGATTTCGCCGAACATCTGCCCTAGCGATTCGGTGATGACGGAAACCAGTTCGGCGCGGTTGACCTTATCGCCTTCGGCCGCATCTTCACCCGGCGGGTTGACCGGCACCATCTCGCGGTGATCGGTCGGGCTCGCGATCGCCGAGCCCGCGAGGTTCTTGAGCCTTTCGGCCTGGGTCCGGCGGATGCCGAAGGCGGAGGCGATGGCATCGGTGATATCGCCCGATCCCATGCGCACCGTATGCAGCGCCTGCAACAGCCCGCCCGAGAACAGCCCGACATTGACCACGTCGCCCCCGATCTCGATCAGGACCGTGCCGAGCTCGCGTTCCTCTTGCGTGAGGCAGGCATAGCTTGCCGCCACCGGCGAGGCGACGACCCCCTCCACCGTCAGATGCGCGCGTTCCACCGCCTCGCGCAGATTGCACACCGGTGCGGTCTCGGCGAGCATGATATGGATGTCGACCCCCAGCCGCTCCGCATAGAGGCCGCGCGGCTCCGTTGCCCCGTGCGCGCCATCGAGAATATAGCTGGCGGGCTGCGCGTGCAGGACCATGCGCCCGTCGGGTTCGATCGCCTCGCGCGCGGAATAGAGGAGGTGCGCGATATCCTCGTCCTCGATCCGCCGACCACCCACCGGCACTTCCACCCGTGCGATCCGGCTGGAAAGCCCGCCTCCCGCGGCCCCGACCCACACGCTGGAGATGCGCGTGTCGGCATTGTCCTCCGCCCGCTCCACCGCGGCGCGGATGGCGTAGGTCGCCGCGGCCATGTCGGTGATATAGCCGCGGCGAACCCCCTGGCTCTGGCGATGGCTGGCACCCAGCACGACCATCTCGCCGGTTTCCGACTGGCCCATGATCATGGCCGAGACCCGGAAGCTGCCGATATTTACGGCGCCGAAGACCCGGGCGATGCGCGGCAGTCCCATCAGTTCGCCTCCCCCAGATCGCCGCGGCCGGGAACGCGCATATAGATGCGGTCGGGCACGCGCATGTCGAACGCCGCGACCTTGCCCCCCAGCAGCCGGTTCTGCCCGTCCATGCGGGCGAAATGGATCAGCGCCTTGCTCGCTTCCTCGCGCCCCTGCGGCAGGACCAGCAGCTGATCGGTGGCGAAAGTCAGGTTCCAGCGCCGGTTGCCGACCCATTCGGCGGAAACCACTTGCGGCTTCAGCGCGGGCGCTGTGTCGAGCAGGCGAGACAGGTTCGTCACCTGCTTCGCCGCACCAGCCCCGGAAACGCGCAGCATGCCCTTGGCATTGGCAGCCGATATCGGCTCCAGCTCCACCCCGTCGCCGTCGATCAGGGTCAGTTTGCCGTTCCGGGCCAGCACCGCGTGGGGCGTGCGCTCGACGATGTCGATCACCAGCCGATCGGGCAGCTGGCGCGACACGCGCGCATCCTCCACCCACGGCATGGCGACCAGATCGGCCCGCAGCGCCTCCAGGTCCACAAGCGGCATCGGCTTGTCCTTCTGACTGAAGGCGGCTTCATAGACCTTGAGCTCGTTCATCCGCTCGACCCCCGTCACGCGGACGTGGCGCGCCTCGAACCCGGCATCGGAAGCGATGGTGGCGAGCTGCGCCTGCGCCAGTGCAGGTACGCCGGCTAGGCTCGCGACCAGCCAGACGAGCATGGCGGCAACGCCAAGGATCAGAAACAGGAAGACGCGGTGCAGCTGCTCTTCCGTGATCGGCAGCATCGCGACGAGGCGATCGACCACCCCCTGCCCCTGCCGCTTCGCGTGCCGGGCGCGCGCGGCGCGTGTCTTGGCCGCGGTCGCGCGGCGGACCCCCTGCGGCTTACGCCCGACCGTGGCCATCGGCCTCCCCCTTCCCTGCGAAGAAGGCCAGCGCATCGGCGATGACGATCTCGACCAGCTCGCCGTAGGAAATCCCGCACTGCTTCGCCTGCTCGGGCACGAGGCTGAGCGGCGTCATCCCCGGCTGGGTGTTGGTTTCCAGCACGAACAGCCCCGCCTCGCCCCGCTCGTCGTCCCAGCGGAAATCGGTCCGGCTGGTGCCGCGACAGCCGAGCACGCGATGCGCCTGGAGCGCGTATTTGCGGCACAGCTCGGCGATGTTCTCGGGGATTTGCGCCGGGCACACATGCTCGGTCATGCCCTCGGTATATTTGGCGTCGAAATCGTAGAAGCCGGACTGCGGGACCAGTTCCGTGACGCTGAGCGGGCGCGGTCCATCTTCGGCTCCCAGTACGGCCGTCGTCAACTCGCGCCCGCGAATATAGGGCTCGGCCAACAGACGGTCGAATTCCTGCCAGGGCCCCGCCGCGTCGCGCCGGATCGGCTGGCCGTAATTGCTTTCCTCGGTGACGATCGCCACGCCCACCGAGCTGCCCTCGTTGAGGGGTTTCAGCACATAGGGTCGCGCAAGCGGATCGCGCTCGTACAGATCCTCGCTCGCGACGATCCGCCCGCCGGGCATCGGAATGCCGTGCGGGACCAGCGCCTGCTTGGTCAGCTCCTTGTCGATCGCGATGACCGAGGTGGCGAGGCCCGAATGGGTGTAGGGCACGCCCATCAGGTCGAGCATGCCCTGCACCGTGCCGTCCTCTCCCGGAACGCCGTGGAGCGCGTTGAACACCACGTCAGGCGCCGCCTCGGCGATACGCGCCGCCACCTGCCGATCCATGTCGATCCGCGTCACGCGATGGCCCCGCTCCTCCAGCGCCTTGGCGACGCCCTCGCCGCTCATCAGCGAAACCGGACGCTCGTTCGCCCACCCACCCATGAGGACGGCGACGTGGAGTTTGGGGAGATCGGTAGCTTTACTCGCCATCACGGGCGCCCCACCCGACGGATTTCCCATTCGAGGGTCACGCCCGAATTCTCGTACACCTTGCGCTTCACCAGTTCGCCCAGCTGCTCGATATCGGCGCTGGTCGCGTCGCCGGTGTTGATGAGGAAATTGGTGTGCTTCTCGCTCACCTGTGCGCCGCCCAGGGTCAGCCCGCGACAGCCTGCCGCATCGACCAGCTGCCACGCCTTGCCCCCATCCGGATTCTTGAAGGTGGAGCCCCCGGTCCTGGTACGGATCGGCTGCGACTGCTCGCGCGCCTCGGCGATGCGGTCCATCTCCGCCCCGATCGCTGCGGGATCGCCTGGCCGGCCACGAAAGCGCGCGGCGACCACCACCATGTCGTCCGCCAGCGCGGAGTGACGATAGGTGTATTCGAGGTCCGCCACCGGCAGCGTCAGGAACGCGCCATCATGCGTCACCACGTCGCAGTCGACCAGCACGTCGGCGACCTCGCGCCCGTAGGCCCCGCCATTCATCCGCACGAAACCGCCGACCGTGCCAGGGATGCCGCGCAGGAACTCAAGCCCGGCCACGCCCGCATCGCGCGCGGTCGAGGCGACGAGCACGCCGTGCGCGCCCGCGCCGCAGGTGACCAGGCAATCCTCGCCCACTTCAACCTGCGCGAAGGCCTTGCCCAGCTTCACCACCACGCCCGGCACGCCATTGTCGCGGATGATCAGGTTGGAACCGAGGCCCAGCGCCATCACCGGCACGTCCCCGTCGAGATGCGCCAAGAACCGGGTGAGGTCCTCCAGATCGGCGGGCTCGAACAGCCAGTCCGCCGTGCCGCCGCTCTTGAACCAGACGAGCTTTGCCAGAGGCGCGTCGCGGGTCAGCTTTCCTCGGATCGCGTCGTTGGGCACGATGGCATCGACCGTGCCCTCCACCGACCCGTCCGGGGCCATCCCGTCGTCGTGCATCGCCCAATCGTCGGGCTGGGTATTCCCGCCCCTCACGCGCGCGCCCTTTCGATGGCTTCGGGAAGGCCGGCCGCCCATTTGGTGATGTCGCCCGCGCCGAGACACACGATCAGGTCGCCTTCTTCGATGTCCTGGGCCAGCGCCTGCGCGAGATCGCCCTGGTCGCGCACCGTCCGCGCATTGCGATGGCCGCGCAATTGCAGGCCGCCCACCAGCGTCTCCGCATCGACGCCATCCACCGGGTCCTCACCCGCGGCATAGACCGGGGTAACATAGACGCGGTCGGCGTCGTTGAAGCAGTTCTGGAAGTCTTCCATCAGGTCGCCGAGCCGCGAATAGCGGTGCGGCTGCATCACCGCGAGCACGCGGTTACCGGTGCTCTCGCGCGCGGCGGCCAGCACGGCGCGAATTTCCACCGGGTGGTGCGCATAGTCGTCGATCACAGTCGCGCCGCCGACGGTACCGACCCGGGTGAAGCGGCGTCGCACTCCGCCGAACTGGCCAAAGCCGTCGCGAATGACGCCGTCGCCGCAACCCATCTCGATCGAGACCGCAATCGCGGCAAGCGCGTTCTGCACGTTGTGACGCCCCGGCATCGGCAGTTCGACGCCCTCGATCCGCCGATCCTGTTCCCCCCGCTGGCGCACGATCACGTCGAACCGGCTACCACCCTTGTGCGGCTGCACGTTGATGCCGCAGATGTCGGCCTGGAGCGAGAAGCCGTAGGTCACCACGCGCCGGTCGCGGACCTTGCCGATCACCGCCTGCACCTCCGGATGGTCGATACACAGGATCGCCGCGCCGTAGAACGGGACGTTGTGGATGAAGTCGACGAAGGCGCGCTTCACCCCGTCGAAATCGCCGTAATGGTCGAGATGTTCGGGATCGATATTGGTCACGACCGCGATCGTGCCGTCGAGCCGCAGGAAGCTACCGTCGCTCTCGTCCGCCTCGACCACCATCCAATCGGAATCGCCCAGCCGCGCGTTGGAGCCGTACTGCTCGATGATCCCGCCATTGATAACGGTCGGGTCGATGCCGCCAGCATCGAGCAGCGCGGCGATCATGCTGGTGGTCGTCGTCTTGCCATGCGTACCCGCGATCGCGACCGTGCTTTTGAGGCGCATGAGCTCGGCCAGCATCTCGGCGCGCCGGACGACGGGCACCCGGTTTTCCAGCGCGGCGGCCACTTCGGGATTGGTCCGCTTCACCGCAGTGGAGGTCACCACCACCGACGCGCCTTCCACGTTCTCGGCAACATGGCCGATCATCACCTCGATCCCGCGGGCGCGCAGCCGCTCGACCGTCTGGCTTTCCGACAGGTCGGAGCCCTGCACCTGGTAACCGAGATTGTGCATCACCTCGGCAATGCCGGACATGCCGATCCCGCCAATGCCGACGAAGTGGATCATCCCGATATTGGTCGGCACGCCCCTCATGCCGCGGTGTCCCGCGCAGCTTCGCGACTGGCACCCTGACCCACGGCGACGCCCTGCGACGCGCCGCGCGCATTGTTCGCGCCCACTTTGATCACATCCATCATTTCCGCCCCGCCGAAGCTTTCGACCAGATCGGCGAGGTCCTTCGCCGCGTCGGGTCGCCCGCAATTCCACGCCGCATGCGCCGCGGTGGCGAGCGTCTCGTGCCGCTGGCTCAGCGCCTGGATCTGCTTGGCCAGGGCCTTCGCGGTGAACTCGCTCTGCCGGATCATCCGCGCGCCGCCCGCTTTCACGATCTCGCGCGTATTGGCCGCCTGGTGATCGTCGGTCGCGATCGGCAGCGGGATCAGGATCGCCGGGCGTCCCACCGCGGTCAGTTCGGCAATGGTGGAGGCCCCGGCGCGACCGATGAACAGATGCGCATCGGCGAGCCGCGCCGCCATATTCTCGAAATAGGTGCCGAGTTCGGCGGGGATGTCGTGGCTGCGATAGCGCTCGCGCACCGCCTCCAGATCCTCTGGCCGGCACTGCTGCGTGACCTGCAACCGCTGACGCAGGGCGGTCGGCAGCATGGCGAGCCCGTCCGGCACCACTTCGGACAGGACTCGCGCACCCTGGCTGCCGCCGGTAACGAGCACCTTGAGCAAGCCGTTCTCGGTGAAGGGCGGGAACGGCTCGTCGCGCAGGCTCAGCACCTCCGGGCGTACCGGATTGCCGACCAGTTCCACCTTGTCCCGGTGCTGCGCCGGCAGGCGCTCGACCACCGGGTAAGCGGTCGCGATCGCGCGGACATTGCCTGCCATCAGCCGGTTCACGCGGCCCAGCACCGCGTTCTGTTCGTGCAGCACCACTGGGATTTTTTCGGCATTGGCGCCCATGACCGCAGGCAGTGCGGGATAGCCGCCGAAGCCGACGACGGCGCTCGGCTGGAAATTGGCGAACAGGCGGCGGGCCATGGCCCGGCCCTGCAGCACCGCGCCGATCGCCTTGGGCCAGCCAAGCGGGTTCTTGCCGAAGCGGCCCGCCGGGATGACGTGGATCGGCAGATCGTCCGGCTTGCCCGGAATCGCAGCGCCCCGCGCATCGGTGAGGAGCGCGACGTGGTGCCCGCGCGCGTGCAGTTCGTCCGCCAGCGCGAAGGCGGGAATCAGGTGACCGCCGGTGCCCCCGGCGGCGAGAACGTAATGGCGCGAAGCCCCGGTGCGGGTCGTGCCGGTCATTGCGATGTCTCCCGTGTCGCGAACAGGGCCCGGAGCCCCTGCGTCTCCCGCGTGATGAAGGGGTTTCGCCGCGTGAGCGCGAGCAGCAGCCCGACCGCCAGACATACCGCGATGGTCGACGAACCGCCATAGCTCACCAGCGGCAGCGTCATACCCTTCGACGGGAAGAGCCGCAAATTGACGAGGATGTTGATGAAGGCCTGTCCGCCAAGCTGTGTCACCAGCCCGGCCGAAGCGAGCAGCGCGAAGAGGTTTTCCTCCTCCACCAGCCGCACCAGCACCCGGGTGACGATGGCGAGATAGAGCGCCACCACGATGGCGCATACGATCAGCCCGAATTCCTCCCCGATGACCGAGAAGATATAATCGGTATGCGCTTCGGGCAGCTGCATCTTGCGCAGCCCCAGCCAGAACCCCGTGCCCGACCAGCCGCCCGCCAGCAGGGTCCGCTGCGCCAGGTCCACCTGGTCGAATGCAACGCCCCCGCCGAAGAAGGAATCGATCCGGTGACGGGCGTTGTCGTAGAACAGATAGGCCAGGCCGAGCGCGCCCATCCCGCCGCCGATAAACGCGCCGACCCGGATCAGCGGCATGCCGGAAAGCGTCAGTAGCACCAGCCACACCCCGCCGAACAGGATGGCATCGCCCAAATTGGGTTGCAGCATCAGCAGGCCGCCGACCAGCACCATCAGCCCGGTCGCCACGCTGAGCACGGGGAGGTTGGGATCGCGCAGCCGCCATGACAGGACCCAGGCGAGCAGGATCGCGAAGCCCGGCTTCAGGAATTCCGACGGCTGGAAGCTGAAACCCAGATTGATCCAGCGCTTCGCCCCGTTGACCTCGTAACCCAGCACAGGAACAAAGACGAGCGCGCCCAGCATCGCCACGGCCAGCACGATGCCGAGCCGGCGGGCATGCTCGCGGTCGAGAAACGAAGCGCCGATCATCGCGCACAGGCCCAGTATCTGCCAGCGCAAGTGCGCCCAGAAGAAATAGAGGTCGGGCAAGGTGACTTCGCCACTGGAGAGACGCCGCGCCGATGCAGGGGAGGCCGCCGCGACCGCGATGCTGCCCATCGCCATCAGGCACAGGACCAGCGCCAGCAGGACGCGGTCGATCTCGCGCCACCAGATCTTCACTTCGGACCAGCGCCCGGTCGCGCGCCGCACCGGTGCACCGGTGCGCGCGGGGCTGCCAGGAACATAGGGCCGCGAACTCATGCCGCGTGGTCCCCGCTGCCGCCATCATTCAGAATGGCGTCGACCAGCTGGCGGAAATGATCGCCGCGCTGCTCGTAATCACGAAACTGGTCGAAGCTGGCGCAGGCGGGCGAGAGCAGCACGACGTCGCCCCGCTTCGCGTTCAGAACCGCGCGGCGCACCGCCTCGCACAGCAATTCGCAGCGGTTCACGGGTACGCGGCCTTCCAGCAACTCCGCAAACCGCGGCCCCGAATCGCCGATGGTGTAGGCGGCGGCGATGTTTCCGAGATGCTGCTCGCACTCGCCCAGCCCGTCTTCCTTCGCCAGCCCGCCGACGATCCAGTGTACGCGGGGGTCCGGGTCCGGGGGCCAGGCGGCGAGCGCAGGAGCGGCGGAGGCGGTGTTGGTCGCCTTGCTGTCGTTGAGATAGATCACGCCCGCATGCTCGCGGACTACTTCCATTCGGTGCGGCAGGCCGCGGAAGGTGCGCAGACCATGGACGATTTGGTCATCCCGAATGCCCAATCCGCGGCACACGGCGACTGCGGCTTGTGCATTCTGCAGGTTATGCGGGCCTTGGAGACTTGGCCACTGACTCTGATTGGCCGGGAGTCCGACCATGTCGATAAATTGGATCGGAAGATTATCGGGCGCACCATCAAGAACGTCCAGGTCCGACTCCGCGGCTTGCTCAACCACAGCAAGCCCTGTCGGCGTCTGCATCTTAAAGAGCCGCGCCTTGCTCGCCGCATAGGCTTCGAAACTCTCGTACCGATCCAGATGATCGGGCGTCACGTTCAACAACACCGCTACATCGCAATCGAGCGTGTGCGTCAGGTCGATCTGGTAGCTCGACAGTTCGAGGACATAGACCCCGCCCTCGGGTAGCGGATCGCCTTCCAGCACTGGAATGCCGATATTGCCGCCCATCCGCGTCGGCACACCCGCGGTCTGGAGGATGTGATGCACCAGCGCGGTGGTCGTGCTCTTGCCATTGGTGCCGGTGATGCCGACCACCTTGTGCGGCGGCAGCGTGGGGCGCGCCTGCGCGAACAGCTCGATATCGCCGATAACCGGCACGCCGAAGCTATGCGCGCGCGGGCCGATCGGGTGGGTGTTGAGCGGCACGCCGGGCGACACGACGACACCGTCGAACCCGGTCAGGTCCTCCGCCAGCGGGTCGCCGATGCGGGCGCGCCCGGCCAGCTTCTCGCGCGGCTCGTCCTGCCGGTCCCACGCGAGCACCTCCGCCCCGCTCGCGAGCAGCGCCTCAGCCGTGGCCATGCCCGATCGGGCGAGACCGAGGACGGCGAAGCGCTTGCCGGACCAGGTGGGGTTCGTGATCATCGCAGCTTGAGCGTCGCCAGCCCGATCAGCGCGAGCACGATGGCGATGATCCAGAACCGGATCACGACCTTGCTCTCGCTCCAGCCGAGTTGTTCGAAATGGTGGTGGACGGGGGCCATGCGGAACACGCGCTTGCCCGTCCGCTTGAACCAGAACACCTGAATGATGACCGACAGCGCCTCGAACACGAACAGGCCACCGACGATGGCGAGCACGATCTCGTGGTGGCTTGCCACCGCGATCGCGCCCAGCGCGCCGCCCAGCGCGAGACTGCCGGTATCGCCCATGAACACCGCCGCCGGGGGCGCGTTGAACCACAGGAAGGCGAGCCCCCCGCCCATGATCGCGGCGCAGAAGATCGCCAGCTCGCCCGCACCCGGCACATGCGGAATGCCGAGATAGCTCGAAAAGTCGGCACGGCCCGCGAGGTAGCAGATGATGGCGAAGGTGCCCGACGCGATGATGACCGGCATGATCGCCAGGCCGTCCAGCCCGTCGGTCAGGTTCACCGCATTGCCCGCCCCCACGATCACCACCGCTGCGAAGACGTAGTAGAACGGCCCCAGCGGAATCGCCTGGTTCGATATGAAGGGGACGTAGAGCCAGGTGCTGATCTGGCTGACCACGATGTAGCTCGCGATCCCCGCCACGATGAATTCCAGCAACAGGCGAACCTTGCCCGAAACGCCGCGGTGGCTGTTCTTCGTCACCTTGTCGAGATCGTCCATGAAGCCGATCGCGCCGAAACCCACGGTCACGGCGACGCAGGCCCAGACGAACGGGCTGGACAGGTCCATCCAGATCAGCAGGCTGAGGATCAACGACAGCAGGATCATCAGCCCGCCCATGGTGGGCGTGCCGCGCTTCGCCAGATGCGTCTGCGGCCCGTCCTCGCGGATCGGCTGCCCCTTCCCCTGCCGCACGCGCAGCAGGTCGATCAGACGCGGGCCGACGATCAGGCCGATGACGAGCGCGGTCATCAGCGTCGCGCCTGCGCGGAAGGTCTGGTAGCGAACGAGGTTCAGCGGTCCTGCGTAATCCAGCCAATCGGCGAGCAGATAGAGCATGCGGCCTTCCCGGCTCCCCTTCAGTTGCGGCGGGTGAAGTGGTCCACCAGCCTGCCGAGCCCGACCGAGTTCGACCCCTTGACCAGGATCGCGTCCCCCGGGACGAGGCCGTATTCCTGCAGCGCGGCTATCGCCTCGGCCGGACCTTCGCAATGGGCGAAGCCGTGCGCCGGCGGAAGGGGGGTGGCGGTCGGTTTCCCCAGTTCGCGCGCGAGGGGGAGCATTTCCTCGCCCACCAGCACCGCGAAGTCGACCTGCGTCGCGCGCAGCGGCTCCGCCAGCTGCGCATGGAAACCATCCGAAAAGTCGCCCAGCTCCTTCATGCTGCCGAGCACCGCGATGCGGCGACCGGCTGGCGTCTGGCCGAGTTGCGCCAACGTTGCGCGCATGGAGGCGGGGTTGGCGTTGTAGCTTTCGTCGATCAGCAGCGCCTTGCCGCCCGGCACGCCGATCTGGTGTCGCGCGCCGCGCCCCTTCAGCCCGCCCATCTCCGCCAGCGCGAGACCGGCGGCGGCCAGGTCGCCGCCCGCTGCCTTCACCGCCGCCAGGACGGCGAGTGCGTTCGAGACCCAATGCTCGCCCGGCTCCGCGACCGAACAGCACAGCCGCGTATCGCCCACCTGCGCGGTAATCAGCGAGCCGCCATTCGCGGCCGGGATCGCATCGAGCAGGCGCACGTCCGCCCCCGCCCCGCGCCCGAAGGCCATGACCCGCGCGCCGATCTTGGTCGGGTGATCGCGCAGCCGCTCGAAATGCGGGTTGTCGAACGGGATGACCGCGACCCCGCCCGGTTCGAGCCCGGCGAAGATCTCCGCCTTGGCATCGGCGATCGCCTCCTCGCTGCCGAGGTTCTCGATATGGGCAGGCGCGATGGTGGTGACCACCGCGACATGCGGGCAGACCTGCCGGGTCAGCCCGGCGATCTCGCCCGCGTGGTTCATGCCCATTTCGAACACGCCGTAACGCGCGCGGGCAGGCATGCGCGCCACACTGAGCGGCACACCGACATGATTGTTGTAGCTGCGCACCGAACGATGCGCCTGCCCGCGGCTGGAACGGTCCAGCGCGGCGAAGATCGCCTCCTTCACGCCGGTCTTGCCGACCGACCCGGTGACGCCGATCCGCTTCGCATCGGAGCGCATCCGCGCGGCGGCGGCAAGGGCGTGGAGCGCGGCGGTGGTATCCTCCACCAGCACATGCGGTCCATCGACCGGGCGATCGACCAGCGCGGCGGCAGCTCCGGACGCAAAGGCTTTCTCGACGAAACGGTGGCCGTCCATCGCATCGCCTTTCAGCGCGACGAACAGGTCGCCCGAACGCACATCGCGGCTGTCCATCTCAACCCCCGCGCACTGGAACGCGGTGCTGGCCGTACCCCCGGTCGCGGCGGCGATCTCTTCCGACGTCCACAGCGCCAGGCCGAGCCGGTCGCGTGCGACGCGCGGCCACTGGCGCAGCGCGGGATGCGGCTGGCGCAACGCGCTCATGCCTCGTCTCCCGATCCGGAGGCGCATTCGCGCGCCACCGTCACATCGTCGAACGGCAATATTTTCATATCGTCTCCCGAGCCCACGATCTGGCCCTGTTCGTGTCCCTTGCCCGCGATCAGGACGATGTCGTCCGCGCCGGCCATACCGATCGCGGTCGCGATGGCATCGCGTCGGCTGCCGATCTCGCGAATATTGCCATCACCCGCTCCGGCCAGCACCGCGGCCCGGATCGCGCCCGGGTCCTCCCCGCGCGGATTGTCGTCGGTAACGATGGCGATGTCGGAAGCGCGCGCGGCGACTTCGCCCATCGGGGCGCGCTTGCCGGTATCGCGGTCGCCGCCTGCGCCGAAGACGGTGATCAGCCTGCCGTTCACATGCGGGCGCAGCGCCTCGATCGCGGCCTCCAGCGCTTCGGGCGTATGGGCGTAATCGATATAGACCGGCGCCCCGTCGCGCGTGATGACCGCGCGTTCGAGCCGCCCGCGCACCGGTTGAAGCCGCGCGACCCCGTCCCACACGCGGGCCGGGTCCGTACCCGTCGCGATGGCGAGCCCCGCCGCGACCAGCGCGTTCGATACCTGGTATGCGCCGATCAGCGGCAGGCGCAGCTTACGCGTTTCGCCTCCGGTTTCGAGCGTCAGGTCCTGCCCGAGCTGGGTCGGCGATCGATCGACCAGGCGGATGTCGCTGCCGTCCGTGCCCACGGTAAACGGCTTGAGACCCCGCCGCTGCGCATGATCGATCGCGCGTGCGCACCAGTCGCCGCCATCGGTCCAGATCACCGCGCTGCCGCCATCGACCACCACCTCGTCGAACAGGCGCATCTTGGCCGCGAAATAATCGTCCATGTCGACGTGGTAGTCGAGATGGTCGCGGCTGAGATTGGTGAAGGCGGCCGCCGCGACGGGCAGCCCCTCGTTGCGGTATTGCGACAGACCGTGGCTGGACGCTTCGTAGGCGATGTGCGTCACCCCCTCGCGCGCCAGCCCGCTGACATTGGACAGGAAGGTCACGATATCGGGCGTGGTCAGCCCGGTCGAAACGCTCTCGTCCGGCGTGGTGACGCCCAGCGTGCCGATGCTCGCCGCGCGCTCGCCCGCCATGCGCCACAGCTGGCGCGTCATCTCTACGGTGGAGGTCTTGCCGTTGGTGCCCGTCACCGCGACGATGGTATCGGGCACCGGCTTGAAGAACTGCGCGGCCAGCAGCGCGAAGGCGCGGCGCGGATTGGCGTCGGCGAAGTGGAATGCGCCCTCGACCCGCGCCTCCGGCCGGGCGACCACTGCGATCGCGCCGCTTTCGATGGCGGAAGGGATGAAGTCCTCGCCATTCACCTTCGCGCCGCGAAAGGCACCGAATACGGTACCGGGGGCGACCTTGCGATGGTCGATCGCGAAGCCGGTGACGTTCTTGCCCCCGACGGGATCGTCGGCGAGGTCGAAACCGGCCTGGTAGGCGAGATCGGCGAGTTTCATTCGGCCGCCACTCCCGCTTCCGGCACCATCGGGCGCAGGTCGGAGATATCGACGTCGCGAGTCTCGTCGGGCCGCACGCCCAGCAAGGGGCCGATACGCGGCACCAGCCGCCCGACGATAGGGGCCGCGTTCCAGGCGGCGGTGCGCTGGTAGGAGCTCGCCAGCGTGCCCTTCGGCTCGTCCAGCATGGAGATCACCACATAGCGCGGATGATCCATCGGGAAGGCCGCCGCGAAGGTCGAGATCAGCAGCTTCTTCTGATAACCGTGCGCGCCCGGCTTCTCCGCCGAGCCGGTCTTGCCCCCGACGCGATAGCCCGGCGCGTCGGCGCTGCGACCGGTGCCGTACGAGGTGATCATGCGCAGCAACTGGCGCATGCGCGAGCTGGTCGATTCCTTGAACACCCGCCGTCCGCGCGGGGCATGTCCGGGCGCGACCTTGTACAGGGTGGCCGGACGCCAGATCCCGCCATTGACCATCGCGGCGTAGGCGCTCGCGAGGTGGAGCGGCGTGACCGCGATGCCGTGGCCGAAGCCGACCGTCATCGTGCGCAGGCGCGGCCAGTCCTTGCCCGGCCAGATCGGAAAGCCCTTTGCCGGCAATTCGATATAGGGCCGCTCGTTCATGCCCAGATCGATCATGGTCTGGCGCAGCCTGGTGCTGCCGATCTGGTCGGCCAGTCGCGCGGTTACCGTGTTGGACGAATGGATCAGCGTTTCGGGAATGTTGAGCGTATTGCCCATGCTGTGGCTGTCGTGGATGGTGAAGCGCCCGACACGCAGCGGCGTCGCATCGTAACGTTTGCCGAAATCGCGCACGATACCCGCATCGATGGCGGAGGCTACGGTGATCGGCTTGAACGTCGATCCCAGCTCGTAAACCTGGTTCGTCACCCGGTTGAACATGTTGTCGACGCCCTGCTGGTCGAGATGGTTGGGATCGAATTCGGGGAGGGAGGCCAGCGCCAGCACCTCGCCCGTTTCCACGTCGAGCACGATGCCCGCCGCGCCCTTCGCCTCGACCGAGCGCATGCCGCGGCTCAGCTCGTCCTCCAGCGCGCCCTGCACGCGCATGTCGATCGACAGCGCCACCGGCGCCCCTCGACGCGCGGGGTCGGACAGGCGATCCTGCAGCACCTCTTCCATGCCGACCTTGCCCTTGCCGTCGGCACCGACATAGCCGAGGACGTGCGCGGCCATGGAGCCTTGCGGATAGTAGCGGTCGGCCTCCTCCGGCAATTCCAGCGCCAGTTCGCCGATGTCGAACACCCGGTTCGCTTCCTCGGGCAGAACGTGCCGGCGCAGATAGCCCCGCTTGCCAGAGGCGAGCCGCCGCGCGACCACCGCTTCGTCCAGATCGGGGAAGATCGCCTTCAGCTCGCGCGCGACGAGCTGGGGCGAGCGCACCAGCGGCGCGCCATCCTCGCCCAGCGCCTCGGGATTGAACCACAGCGCGCGCGCGGGATAGTTGCGCGCCAGCGACATGCCGTTGCGGTCGACGATTTCCCCGCGCGGCGGCAGCAACGCCTGTTGCAGGTTCATCGGACCGCTGCCTGCGCCGCTCATCCCGAAGAACACGATCCGCAACAGCGCGAGCAGCGCCAGAACGGCGAACCCGCCCGCAACCATCAGCACGCGCATCTTCGCGGTCAGCACGGCGATCCGTCGATCGGCGACGATGCGCGACCGGCCATAGGTGATGGGGGGATCGATGGCGAAGGCGTTCACTGCGCGATCTCGGCCCCCGGCTGGAACGAGACGCCTGCCGCCAGGCGCTGACCCAGCGAACCGCGCATGTCGGCGGTCAGCGAGCGGCCGCTTTCCTTCTCGTCCGCGACCTCGTCATCCTTGGCCGCGAGTTCGGCGATGCCGGTCAGCGGGTTGACCATCGCGGGAAGCTCACCCTCGTCGATGGCGCGTGCCACGCGGATGGGGCTCGGCGCGCCGGGGCCGGGCAGCGAACCCAGGCTCGCCAGCTGGCGCTCGTTTTCCAGATACTGGTCGGCGCGCGGCGCCTGATAGCCGAAATCGACCGCGTTCCAGTCCGACAGCTGGCGCTGGTTGGAACGGGTCTCGAATTCGGTTTCGAGGCGGGAGGTCTCGCGTTCGAGCGCGACGATCTGCCGCTCGGCGCGAACAACCTCGCTCTTCACCGTGCGCACCTGGAAGGTAAGCGCCAGGAACAGGGCGAAGGTCGCGCCCAGGACGACTGCCCAGCCCATGCGGCGCAGGCGGCTACCACCGATCATCATGCGGCCTCCTTGCGTGCGGGAATGTCGGTGCGCACCGCGCTTCGCAGCGTGGCGGAGCGGGCGCGGGGGTTGCGCGCCACCTCTGCCTCGCCCGGCCGCACGGCGCGCGAGACTTGCGAAAAGACGGCCGGCGGCTGCTCCTGGAGGGGGAGGTGTCGGGAGCCGCCGCCGGTCGCTTCGGAAGCGTCCTTGAGGAAGCGCTTCACGATCCTGTCTTCGAGCGAATGGAAGCTGACCACCGCGAGCCGTCCGCCGGGCCGCAACAGCGTCTCGGCGGCGGCGAGGCCGTGGCGCAATTCGTCGAGCTCGGCGTTCACATGGATGCGGACCGCTTGGAAGGTGCGGGTCGCCGGGTCCTTCGGCGCGCCGGGGCGATAGCCCAGCGCCTTGCGTACGACATGGGCGAGTTCGCCGGTGGTCGAAAGCGGGCGCGCGGCGACGATGGCGCGCGCTACCCGGCGCGACTGGCGTTCCTCGCCATAGGTGTAGAGCACGTCGGCGATCGCGCCCTCGTCCGCGGCGTTGAGGAAATCGGCGGCGCTTTCGCCCTCCTGGCTCATCCGCATGTCGAGCGGGCCGTCGGCGGAGAAGGCGAAGCCCCGCTCCCCCTGGTCGAGCTGCATGGAGGAAACGCCGATGTCGAACATGATCCCGTCGACGCTGGCGATCCCGGCCTCGGCAAGGGTGCGCACCATGGCGGAAAAGCGTGCGGGGTGGAGGACCAGCCGCTCACCGAACTCCGCCTCCATCGGCGCAGCCGCGGCGATCGCATCGGGATCGCGGTCGAACGCATGGACTTGCGCCCCGCGTTCGAGCACGGCGCGCGTATAGCCGCCGGCGCCGAAGGTCGCGTCGACGATGACGTCGCCCGGTTGCGGATCAAGCGCTTCGATCACCTCTTCCAGCAGCACGGGAATATGCGGGGACGCGCTCACTTGCCCTTCCCCTTGCCCTTGGCGGAAGCTTCGGCGACCAGCGCGGCGCAGGCTGCCTTGGCGGCGGCGAATTCGTCGCCCATGCGCGCGATCTCGGCCGGGTTCCACGCGGTGAAGAACCGGCCCGCGCCCTGGAAGAACAGCCCGTCCTCGATATCGGCGAGATCGCGCAGATAGTCCGGCATCACGAAGCGGCCGCTGTCGTCGAAGGGGATGGTGGCGAAGCCGTTCAACTGGAGCGAACGCTGCTCGCGGTCGAAATCGCGCCCGAACTTGAACGCCATTTCTTCCTCGCGGTCGAGCTGCGCCTCGAATTCGTCCATGCGCGAAAGGCCGAAGCCGACGAGGCAATTCCAGCGGTCGTGCTTGGTCAGGCACAGCGTGCGGCCATCGGAGGAGAGTTTGACGGCGTTGCGGAAGGCAGGGGGCAGCACGAAGCGCCCCTTGTCGCCTGCAGGCGAATAAGCCTGTCCGCTAAACCCTCTGAACCCCTCGGCCACGTGCCCCTACACCCCAGGAAATTGAACGCCTCCCTCGGACATCGGCACGACTTCTCCGCTGTCGCCCGCACGATATCGCGAGCGACCTGCCCTTGTGGCAGCGCAAAGCACGTCGGCCTGTCCGTTGGCATTTCTTGTTACCGCGTGCCCGCGCGGGATTAAAGGGGAAATCTGGTTTTTTTACGGGATAGCGCGGTAATAGTTTGTTTTCTTTCGCTATTTTCGCGAAGCGCGTCCCGCTATGCCTAACGGAACCTTTACGGCACCCCTCGCGGCAAATATCGGAAATCCGGGGTTTCGGAAGACTCGTGTTGGATCACGGCGCAGCTGTTCCCGCGTTATCCCCGCTTCCGTCCCGTGCCATCCCTACCAGTTCCCGCAGCGCCTTTGGCGACTCGGGTGTCTCGAATCCCGCCTCCAGCAGAGTCGCATCGGCGACCGCCACGACGCGCCCCGTTCCGATGCGGCAATCGGCCATCAGATCGCCCGCCTCCAGCACGCAATCCGCGCTGGCTCCCCCGGCCGGCTCCCGCTTGGCGAAGCGACCCGCGCTCGCCACGGGGATGATGGCATCGGCCACCTGCACTTGCGTAACGGCGGTATCGTGACTTGGCGGGAGCAGCCGCAAGCCCCACCGGGCCAGGATCGGATCGAGCAGCGCGACATCCTGCGGCCGGCGCGGATCGCCCAGGGGATAGGCGGTTTCCCCCGACAGGAGGGGATCGGCGAAGATCAGAACGTGTCCGCCCGCGCGCACCCAGTCGTCCAGTGCGACGTTCTCCGGGCCGGACAGGGCGCGGGGCTGCGCCAGAACGAGGGTATCGATCCCCTGCAATGCCGACGCGTCCAGCGCATCGACGGGCACCAGGCGATAGGATCGTTCGAGCGCTTCCCGCGCCCAGTGCGATGCGTCCGAGTCTCCGCCGAGCGCGGTCAGTGCCCCGCCCTCCGGCCAGTAGATCGGCAGCGTGGACATGAGGCCGAGCGCCGGACGCGTCGCAGGGGGGCCATCGCGCTGCGGCAGTTGCGCGGGCTCCGCCGGCCCGCAGGCCGACAGGCAGACCGCCAGCATCGGGCCGAACAGCGCGCGCAAGCTAGGGTGCGGTGGGAGAGGGCGCGGCATCGCCCGCTTCCGGCAGGACCGGGCCATCGGGCACCGGGCTCTCGTCCGCCTTCTTCGGCAGGTCGGGGACGACGCCTGCATCCGCCAGCGGATCGTTCTTCTTGCCGTCGCTTTCGGCCACGGTCTGGACCGCTTCGGGCACCGCGGCATCGTCCGTCTGCTGCGCCCGGTCGGTGACGACGGTGGCGACGCCGATGGAAAGGATCATCGCGCCCAGGCCGAGCAACCCGACCTGCAGGCGCTGCATCGCCTCCCCGCGCGAGCCGCCCAGCGGGGCCGCGGCAATGCGCCCCTCACCCTTCCTGCGTTTTCCGACCAGCGCCATGGCGTGATTTCTACGCCGTCATTCCTGCCCCTGCAACCAGTCGGGCACCGGCAGGCCTTCGACCGCAGCCAGTCCGCGTCGTACAGCGTGGAGAGATAGCGAAAACCAGTATCGCACAGGATGGTGGCGACGCGCGGCGCCTCGCGCCCCTGTTCGACCAGCATCTTGCCCAGGGCGACCGCGCCCGCGACGTTGATCCCGCTCGACAGGCCCAGGCACAGCCCCTCCTCGCGCAGGAGCCGGGCGACCCATGCCAGGCCTTCCTCGTCCGAAATGCGGAACTGCGTGTCGATCGGCGCACCTTCCAGATTGCCGGTGATCCGGCCCTGCCCGATCCCTTCCGCGACGGACGATCCCTCCGCCTCCAGCTCGCCATGCGCGTAATAATTGTAGAGCGCCGCGCCATGCGGATCGGTCAGCGCGATCACGCAATCCTCGTCGTAGCTTTTCAGCCCCATGCCCGTGCCCGCGATCGTGCCGCCGGTGCCCGCCGCACAAGTGAAGCCGTCGATCCGCCCGTCCAGCTGTTCCCACAGCTCCTTCGCCGTACCCTCGATATGCGCCTTGCGATTGGCGGTGTTGTCGAACTGGTTCGCCCACACGGCGCCCTCGGTCTCTTCCGCCAGGCGGCGCGAGGTGTGCACGAAATGGCCCGGATTGGCGTATTTGGTCGGTGGCACCAGCACCAGCTCGGCCCCCAGCGCGCGCAGCGTGTCCATCTTCTCCCGGCTCTGGTTTTCCGGCATCACGATGATGGTGCGGTATCCGCGCGCATTGGCGACCAGCGCCAGGCCGATGCCGGTATTGCCCGCGGTCCCTTCCACGACCGTGCCGCCGGGCTTCAGCAGACCCTTCTCTTCCGCGTCGCGGACGATGAAGAGCGCCGCCCGGTCCTTTACCGAGGCGCCGGGGTTGGTGAATTCGCATTTGCCGAAGATGTCGCAGCCCGCGGCCTCGCTGGGTCCGGCCAGGCGAACCAGCGGTGTGTTGCCGATCAGCGAGAGCGTGTCGGCAGTCGTCATATGTGTCGTCATGCCATCCGCGCGTAAGCGGACGGTATTCGCGCGGCAAGGCAGATGCGCTTGCCGCCCTGCATCCTGAACTTCGCTGCCCGAAGGGACAGCGGGTTGCGGGATCAGTCCTCCGCCGCGATCGTGACCTTCAGCCCGTCGAGTTCGGGTTCGAAGGGGATCTGGCACGACAGGCGCGAATCCTCGTTGCGATGCTCGCTGCTCTCCAGCAGGTCGTCCTCGTCCTCGCCCAGCGGCGGCAGCTTGTCACGGAACGCGGGATCGACGTGGACGTGGCACGTCGCGCACGAGCAGCAGCCGCCGCACAGCGCCAGCAATTCGTCGAAGCCGTTGTCGCGGATCGCCTCCATCACGGTCAGCCCGTCGCCGACCTCGATCGTGCTTTCCTGGCCTTCGCGCGTGATCACCGTCAGTTTCGGCATGCTGTCATTCCACCTTGTGCGTGCGGCCTATCGGCCCGTTCGCGCGACTGCTAGACGCCCCGTTCCGTCAAGACAAGCGATGCACCGAGGGACGAGTGAATGGGCCTCAGCGCCGATCAGATCAGGAATGGGCTGGATGCCATCGCGGCGCACGACCCGCGTATGGCGCGCGCGCTGTCGGTGGCGGGCTATCCCGAACCGCGCATTCGCGAACGCGGCTATCGCACCATGTTGCGCACCATCGTCGGCCAGCAGGTGAGCGTCGCCTCCGCCGACAGCGTCTGGCGCAAGCTGGAGGCGGAACTGGGCGAAGACATTCCGGCAGCCGACCTGCTGGGGCGCGATTTCGACGCGTTGCGCGCCTGCGGCCTGTCGCGCCAGAAACAGGGCTACGTCCGCTCGCTGTGCGAACTCGTCGAGGCGCGGGAGATCGATTTCGAGAACCTGCCCGCCGACGACGAGGAAGCGATCGCCCTGCTTACTCGGATCAAGGGGATCGGACGCTGGTCGGCGGAAATCTACCTGCTCTTCGCGGAAGGTCGCCCCGATATCTGGCCCGCGGGCGATCTGGCGGTGCAGAAGGCGGTGGGCCGCATCGCGGGCCTGGACGAGGCACCGGGCGAGAAGGAAACCCGCGCCATCGGGGAGGACTGGCGCCCCCATCGCGGCGCGGCGGCGATCTTCACCTGGCACGCCTATTACGTGCCCACGCTCTGACGCCACGTAGCTGCCATCTCGACATCGCGCCGCGCGAGGCGCATACTCCCGCGCGGGTCGGAACTTTGCATCGCGAAGGAGAGCGCGCGTGTCGATCGGACCCGTTATTCGCAATACCTTGCTGGCCGGTATCGCGGTCGCGGCATTCCTTTCCACGCCGCAGGCCGCGCTGGCCGATCCTCACCAAACAGGACAATCGATGACCGCTGATACGCAGACCGCCCCGCTGATTCCGCGCGAGGCGCTGTTCGGAAACCCGACGCGCGCCGGGGCGCAGATCAGCCCGGACGGGAAATACATCTCGTGGCTGGCACCCCGCGACGGCACGCTCAATATCTGGCTGGCCCCGGCTGACGACCTCTCCGCGGCGAAGCCGATGACCGCATCGACCGACCGGCCCATCCGCAGCTATTTCTGGGCACCCGACGGGCAGAGCCTGCTCTACGTGCAGGACAAGGGCGGCGACGAGAATTTCCTGCTCTACGGTGTGAACGTCGCGACGGGTAAGGAGACCACCCTCACCCCGTTCGAAAACACGCGGGTCCAGCTGGTCGGCGCGTCGGACACGATCAAGGACAAGGTGCTGGTCGGCCTCAACAACCGCGATCCGCAATTGCACGACGTCTACAGCCTCGATCTCAACACCGGCGAACTGACCGAGCTGATCGAGAACGACGGCGGCTATGCCGGCTTCATGGCGGACGACAATCTCGACGTCCGCCTCGCCCTGCGGCAGAACCCGGCGGGCGGGATGGATTTCTTCAAGGTGGAGGACAACGTCGTCGCGGACGAGCCCTTCAGCTCGACCGATTTGGGCGATTCGCTGACGACCAGCCCCGCCGGCTTCACCCGCGACGGCCGGACCATGTACTGGTACGACAGCCGGGGGCGCAACACGGCGGCGCTGATGGCGATGGACATGGCGACCGGCGAGACCCGCCTGGTGGCCGAGGACGACAAGGCCGATATCGGCGGCTCGATCCGCGACAAGGATACCGGCGAGATCGAAGCCTATTCGGTCAATTACCTCAAGACCGAATGGACCGCGCTCGACCCCGACGTGAAGGCGGCGCTCGATTTTCTGGGCAGCAAGCTAGAGGGCGAGTTCGGCGTCCAGTCGCGGACCGACGACGACCGCAAGTGGATCGTGGGCAACGATCCGGTGATCGGGCCGAGCGCGGCCTATCTCTACGATCGCGACGCCGGGACGCTGGAACAGCTCTACGTCTCGCGCCCGGAGCTGACCGGGACGCCGCTGCAACCCATGCAGATGCTGGAGCTGACCAGTCGCGACGGGTTGACCCTGCCGACCTACCTGACCCTGCCGCCGGGCAGCGATGCCGACGGCGACGGCGTGCCCGACGCGCCGGTGCCGATGGTGCTGCTGGTGCATGGCGGGCCGTGGGCGCGCGACGCCTACGGCTTCAATTCCTATCACCAGTGGCTCGCCAATCGCGGCTATGCGGTGATGAGCGTCAATTATCGCGGCTCGACCGGCTTCGGGAAGGAGTTCATCAACGCGGCCAATCTCGAATGGTCGAAGAAGATGCACGACGACCTGATCGACGCGGTGGACTGGGCGGTCGAGAAGGGCATCGCGCCAAAGGACAAGGTCGCGATCATGGGCGGGTCCTACGGGGGCTACGCCACGCTGGTCGGCCTGACCTATACGCCGGAAACCTTCGCCTGCGGCGTTGACATCGTCGGCCCGTCCAACCTCGAGACGCTGCTGTCCACAATTCCGCCCTATTGGAAGCCGATGGTGGCGCAGTTCCACGAGCGGATGGGCGACCCGTCCACGCCCGAAGGCCTCGCCGCGCTGAAGGCCGCATCCCCGCTCTACAAGGCGGACAAGATCGTGCGCCCGCTGCTGATCGGCCAGGGCGCGAACGATCCGCGGGTCAATCAGGCGGAAAGCGACCAGATCGTGGAGGCGATGAAGGCGAAGGACATTCCCGTGACCTACGTCCTGTTCCCCGACGAGGGGCATGGCTTCGCCAAGCCGACCAACAACATCGCCTTCAACGCAGTGACCGAGAACTTCCTCGCCAGCTGCCTCGGCGGTCGGGCCGAACCGGTCGGAGACACGATGGAGGCATCGACCGCGCAGATCGTCGACGGCGCCGAATATGTGAAGGGCCTAGACACCGGTGACAATGTTGGAGGATAAGGCTCACGCCTCCCGACGTCGCTGGCAAGCCGGCACCGACGGTGGCAGAGCGCGGTCGCGTTAGGAGATGGCCATGCACCCTCGCAAATCCATTTTCATTACGGGCGGAGCGTCTGGTATCGGGCGCGCCATCGCCATGCGCTTCGGGCGCGAAGGCTGGTGCGTCGGACTGGGCGATATCGACCGGCCGGGCATGGACCAGACCTTTCGCCTGATCGGGCACGACTACATCTTCTGCTACGATCTGGATGTGCGCGACCGGTCTGCGTGGGACGAGGCGCTCGATCAATTCTCCGACGTCGCGGAAGGCCGCATCGACGTGGTCGTCAACAATGCCGGAATTCCGCTGGGCGGCATGATCGAGGAGATGACGGTCGAAGAGATCGAGCTGTGCTTCGACGTCAATCTGAAAGGCGTGTTCTTCGGCGCGCAGGCGGCGCTCCCCCACCTGCGCAAGGTCGGATCCGGCTCGTGCCTGCTCAACACCTCCAGCGCCGCCGGAATCTACGGTTCGGCGGGCGCTTCGGTCTATTCCGCGACCAAGTTCGGCGTTCGCGCCCTGACCGAGGCGCTCGACGGCGAATGGGCGCAGTACGGCATCAAGGTTCGCGCCCTGATGCCCAGCTTCATCGACACGCCGCTGCTCGACCACGCCCCCCACGGTGGCGCGAACGAACAGATCCGCCAGCGGGTGCGCGGTGCCGGGCTGGAGATAACGCCGGTGCAGCAAGTCGCGGATGCGGCATGGCAGGCAGTCCACGGGGACAAGCTGCTGTGGCCGGTGGGCGCGACCGCGCGCAAGCTGACGACAGCGGCCCGCTGGATGCCTGGTCGCCTGCGCAAGTTCGCGCGCAAAAGAGCGCAGGCGGCCGAGGGCATTTAACGCCCCGTTTCGACGCAAACCGATCAGGCGAGGCTGTCGATCGCCTTGGCCATCTTCACATCGCGGCGGGAGAGCCCGCCCGCATCGTGCGTGGTCAGCGTGATTTCCACCCGGTTGTAGACATTGCACCATTCGGGATGGTGGTCGTGCTTTTCGGCCAGCAACGCGACCCGGCTCATGAACGCCCATGCTTCGCCGAAATCGCCGAATTCGATGGTGCGGCAGATGGCGTCGCGATCCTCGCACGTGTTCCACTGCTTCAGAGCCG